>CALFYE010000391.1 GCA_937952145.1 uncultured Myxococcales bacterium | reverse complement strand
GACGCTGGGTGCGGTCCTTGTGCAGCAGGCGCTCGACATAGGTCGCGATCTCGGGGTGGACCGCCGCATTGAGCGAACGAACCGGCAGCACGGCCTGAAACATTTGCAGCGCCATCAGCTCGCCGGCGCCCTCAGACACGAAAGGAGTCCGTCCCGTTAATAGCTGATAAAGGATGCAGCCCAGCGCATAGACATCAGTCTTACTATCGACGGTTCCGGCCCCGCGACACTGCTCAGGGGACATATATGCAGGAGTCCCCATAATCATTTTGGTCGCGGTCTGGCCGTGTTTGGTATCCGCTGCCAGCTTGGCAATCCCAAAGTCCAGAACCTTTACCCGCTCGCCCTCCGGCCCCAGCGGATCGGGCACCAGCATCAGGTTAGCCGGCTTGAGATCGCGATGGATGATGTCCTTCTCGTGTGCCGCGGTCAGGGCTGCAGCGACCTGCCAGGCGATCTGCAGCGCGGTCTTCTGCGCCAGCTTGCCGCCGGACTTCGCTAGACGCGCAGCGACGGTCTCGCCGCCCAGGAATTCCATGACGATGAAGGCGGTGCCATCGGGCAGATAGCCGAACTCATGGACTTGCACCAGGCTGGGATGGGCGATGCGGTTGACGGCGCGAGCCTCGTTAAAGAAGCGATTGACGACATCGGGCTGACGCGCAAAGTCGGGGTGCAGAATCTTGATGGCGACTCGACGCTCTAGGGCGTCGTTTAGCGCCTCATAGACCGCCCCCATACCGCCTTCCCCAAGCAAGCGGGTCAGACGGTAGGCGCCGACCATCGTGCCCACCATATCTTGTCAGCATACCGCAAGCCGACACGCCATAGGGGCAGGACCTGACTGCACCCCACGCTCCGTCGCAGAGCACCGGGCCGTCCCCCCCGCTCAGACTGAAGGGGGTCGTACGCCCCAGATGGTGGAGCGCGGGGACGCAACGCTCAGTCGGCGCTGCGGCGGCGGTCAGTCGGCGCTGCGGCTGAAGTAGCGGGCCATGGGGGTGAAGTAGCGTTCCAGCCAGCCGGTGTGGTAGCGCGGGCCTTGGCCGGCGGGGATGTTGTCGTGCTGGATCTCGATGCGGGTGCCCTCGGGTACGGCGGAGAGCGTGATGGTCAGGCGCGAGTCGGGGGCGTCGCTGGGGAAGTCGAGGGTGCGCCAGCTCTGCACGATGCGCTCGCCGGGTACCAGCTCTTCGTTTTTGCCCTGGATGTAGCTGCCCCAGCAGCGGAAGGGAGAGCCGATTTCCGCGCTGATCTCGGCACGGCAGCCGGTCATCGCGGTGTGGCCCTCGCTGCTCAGCCAAGCGGCGTAGACGGCAGAGGGAGAGGCGGGCAAGGTCGCCCCCCGAGAGATGGAGTCGCTGGGTTTCGCTTCACTCATCGCGATATCGTATCACGTAGCGTCGAGGCAGCGGCGGGCCCGCCTGGTCCGGGCTTGTGGGTATAGTGTCGGCATGTCGTCGCTCTCCCTGCGATCTGTCGTCGCGCAGCCTCGGCTGGTCTGGCTTGGGCTGTGGCTGCTTCTGAGCTGTGCGGGTCCGGCTGAGCTGCGCCTGCCGGACGTGCGGCAGACGACCGATTACACCTGCTCGGCCTCGGCGCTGCAGGCGGTGCTGCTTTACTACGGCGAAGAGACGGGCGAGGTCGAGCTAGCGCAAGAGCTGGGGGCAACGCCGCAAGATGGCGCGCCGCCTGAGGCGATTGTCCGCGTGGCGCGGGCGCATGGCCTTGTGGCGGAGGTCCGCGAGAACCTGCAGGTCGAAGATCTGGCACAGGCGGTGCGGGCCGGGATTCCGGTCATTGTTGCGCTGCAGGCCTGGCCGAATGCGCCGGTCGCGGACTATCGCCAGGTCTGGGATGATGGGCACTACGTCGTGGTCATCGCCGTCGAGCGCGACCGGCTGATCTTCGAAGATCCAACGCTGCTCGGCAGCCGCGGCGTGCTGGGCCGGCGCGAATTCGAAGATCGCTGGCACGACCAAGACGGGCACAAGCGCTGGCTGCGCAGTGGGATCTTTATCCGCGGCAAGCCGCCACGCCCGCCACCGCCACACCAGCACATCGATTGAGCGGTTGACTCGGATTAGCGGTTAAACAGGACGAGCGTCGCGAACAAGAGAGCCGCGCACAGTGCAACCTGGATCAGCGAGTGCACGAGGAAGGCGCCGATGCGTGCCCCGCCCTCTAGGCTGCGCCCCAGTCGGGCGTACAGCCAGCGCGAGCCGGCAGCGAACAACAGCACCTGCAGCCCCATCGTTCCCAGCATCCACGGCCCCACCGCCGAGCCGCCCATCTTCGACGTGGCGCCAGCAATCACCCCCGTCGCCACAAAGGCCAGTCCCAGCGGCAGCAACCAAGCCGCCAGAAACGCCCGCAACACCTTGAGCATCCTTGCAGTGTATCGCGCTTCGCTTGCGGATTTTGGCTGGCGGTCAGGGAACCCTGCACCGAGACGAGAGCCCACTGCTGGCACGACACCGTCCGCGCCGCACCCCAGCCGCAATTGATGCGATGATGGCTGAGCTGGCCCATGACTGGCGCGGGGCCGGGGAGGTCTGCATGCAGAGAATTCTAGTTGGTGGCCTGTTGGCCAGCCTGTCTTTGGCGGGTGTGGCGCAGGCTATCGGGATCTGCGAGAACAACCCGCGGCGGTACCTCACCGAGGTCAGCTACTCCCCGCAGGAGGGGCGAGTGGCGACGGTGGCCACGCAGGCGTGGTGTGAAGAAAAGGAAAAAAACGGCGTGCTAGGCGAGCAGCGCGGCACCGTGCAATTCGTCGAGATTCGCGATCGCAAGGGCACCGTGCTGGAGTACCTATCAAGCGCTACGGGCGCCCAGGCGGCCCGCTTGAAAGAGTACGTTAGCGACGTCAAGTTGCTGCCGGAGGAGGCGCTCTTGCAAAAGCTGCGCTCGCGCGGATTCGTGCCGCTGCCCGAGCGTGCAGTGAGTCCCAGCGGGACCTGCAGCGTACGCAGCACCTGGCAAAAGAGCGACAACCGTCAGAACGACTTTCCAGCGGGCCAGGTCTCGATCGAGGTCATCGCGGGTCAGGCACGGCTGGCTCGCATCGAGCTCGATGATCTGGCCGCGCAGGGACGACGGACCGAGGTGGCGCTGCGCGCGATGTTCCTACCCAGCGAGCGGGCGCTTCTTGTGTGGCTCCGCCTGCCGCGCTGCGAAGGACCGCCACCCGGGTACTTCGGCAAAGGCGACCCGGGCACCTGCTACCCCAAAGACGAGATGGTGATCAAGCTGCTGTCAGAGCGCGAGCAGCCTGCTCTGTCGGCCTGCTTTGCTCCCCCGCGGTCGGCGCCAGCCATCCCGCCCCCGACGTAGCGAAGTCCATCGTGACGCACCCATCGCGCGGTCTTCAGGGGCGGTAGCTCAGCGTCAAAAGACGCCGTGTGGCGATCCGTTCTTAGCGGGCTCGTCAGGCTAGCGCCCGACTCCGAAGTAGCTTAGGCCGTGCTCGCGGACTTGGTCGGGGTCCCAGATGTTGCGGCCGTCAAATAGAGCAACGCCGCGCATCAGGCTCTTGAGACGGGCGAAGTTGGGCTGGCGGAACTGGCGCCACTCGGTGCACAGGATCAGGGCGTCCGCGCCGCGGGCAGCGTCGTAGGCGTTGGCATAGAGACGGAGAGCCTCGCCATGGCGGGCACAGGCGGCAGCCGCGGTGCCGTGCGCCACGGGATCGCTGGCTTGTATCGTCGCCCCCGCTGCAATCAGCGCGTCGATCAAAGCGAGAGCGGGCGCTTCGCGGACATCATCGGTCTCGGGCTTAAACGACAGCCCCCAGACCGCCAGGGTCTTGCCGGCGAGCGGCTGACCAACGGCAGGCTCAGCTGGCGCGGACAAGCCGAAGTGACGATAGAGCTTGGCCAACAGGCGCTGACGCTGACGCTGGTTGATGCGCGTGGTGGCGTCGACAAGCAGTAGCTCAAGGCCGTGCTCGCGCCCCAGCGCGACGAGCGCCTGGGTGTCCTTGGGAAAGCAGCTACCGCCGTAGCCCAGGCCGGGGAATAGGAAGTGCGGTCCGATACGCGTATCCATTCCCATGCCGAGACGAACCAGCTCGACATCGCCGCCGACCTCTTCGCAGAGGTTGGCGATGTCGTTGATGAATGACACACGCATCGCCAGATAGGCATTGCTCGCGTACTTGGTGAGCTCCGATGAGCGGGCGTCGCAGAACAGCAGGCGGTCGTTGGTACGTACGACCGGTCCATAGAGACGACGCAGCACCGCCCGGGCGCGCTCGCTGACGCGGCGCTGTGTCTCGGGATCACCAACCACCGGGGCAAGGCCAGCCAGGATGCGCATCGGGCGCAGGAAATCTTCGACGGCGCTGCCCTCTTTGAGGAACTCGGGATTGCTGACCACGGCGAACGAGCCGGGCGGGGCGGACGGGGCGTAAGCGTCGCTGCCGCGGTGCAGGATGGCGCTCACCCGCTCGGCGGTGCCGACGGGAACCGTCGATTTGATGGCAACCAGGGTGAAGTGCGGGCCGCGCAGCCGGGCGATGGTCTGGGCCGCAGCGATGACCTGCGACAGATCCGCCTCGCCGCGCTCGCCGGGGGGCGTGCCGACGCAGATCAGGATGACCTCGGCCCCGGGAAGCTCGCTCTCGGGCGCATCGCTGAAGCGCAGCCGCCCCGCACCGACGTTGGCTCGCACAAGCTCGGGCAGACCCGGCTCATAAATCGGCAGCTCACCGCGCGACAGCGCTGCAATGCGCGAGCCGTCGATGTCTAGACACACCACCTCGTTGCCAAAGTCAGCAAAGCCGGCCCCCGCGACCAGCCCGACATACCCCGTTCCCAGCACCGCAATCTTCATAGCGACCGCCGCATCCTTTTGTGCGCGCTACTAAACCGCGTTTTGCGCAAAAGCACACGCGCCGGTTTTGATTCGGAGCTCCACGATCCCCCCCCCCTCTGGCTGCGCGCTGACGTAGCCAAGGGATTTGGAAAGGACGAAGAGCGAGCGGCTCGCCCTGCCCCTTGCGTCCCTTTCAGCGCGGTCAGCGGCGGCGATGCACAGAACGCAGCGTGCTCAGCGGCCGTGCGCAGAGTGCGCGTCAGCCAACGGACGCAGAGCCAGGACGGCCATATCGAGGAGGAGAGCGACGAGCCGCACGTGCTGCTCGGGAGAATATGGATCGAACAGGGTCCGCGCGCTCAGCTCGCCAAGCGCGCCGAAGGCAGCGCGGGCCCGCAGGTTGGCATCCGGCTGCGGTGCTGCGAGCGCCGTCAGGTGGTCGATCAGTCGCCCTTGCAGCTGACGGGCGCGCTGTCGTAGCGCCTGCGCCGACGGGTCCTCGTCGGCCAGCAGAGACAGGGCCTGCGAGGGAAAGCGCTGGCCGTGAAGGATCGCCTGCTGCACGGCAGCGAGTCGTTGTCGCAGCTCTCCCCCGACGGAACAGGCGGCTTGCAGCTCGGTCTCGGCGAGCTCCACATGGCGCTCGGCAAGGGCGCGCAACAGCGCCTGCTTGTGCGGGAAGTACTCGTACAGCGTGCCGATGCTAACGCCGGCCGCTTCGGCGATGCGGTTGGTGGTGGCGGCGAAGCCCTCGCGCTTGAAAACCCGAGCCGCGGCCTGCAGCACGAAGTCCACCGTCGCCCGCGAGCGCGCCTGCACCTGTCTTCTTCGTCGTCGCTGCAGCGGCTGGCCAGGCAAGGTCACGACCACCTCCCCAGACCCGAGTGCAAAAAGTCGCGGACCCACGGCAGGCTGACAGACACCCCAGGTCACGCCCTCCGTCGATCCCTGGGGCTTTTAGCTTGACGATCCGCCGCGTGGCTACGCCTGGGAGAGCTTCATCCGCGAGCGCCTCCTGCGCACGCTGCAGGCAACGGGTGGGGTGCAACCGTGCTCGCAGCAGACCGGGCTCTTGGGCATCTCGATGGGCGGCTATGGCGCGCTGAAGATCGCCTTTGCGCAGCCCCACCACGTGCGAGCCGTAGCCGCAGTGTCACCGATGCTGGAGCCCACGCTCTGCGTCGCCGACGTCCGACCGCGCAATCGCTATCACTATCCGCCGCAAGTCCCGGCTGCCCTGCTGGGAAGCCAGCGTGATGCGGCGCTTTACGCGGCCGATCACCACGCGGGCCGGGGGCCCAAAGGCAGGCGGACGACCTGCGCGCATCGGCACTGGCGATCTTCTTGATGCCGCGGCCGACGATGCCCTGCACGCCCAGGACGGCGCCGAGTTTCTGCACCGCGTGCTGTGGGAGCTAGACCTGCCGCATGACTACCACTTGGTGGCCGCTGCCGATCACTTAGGGCCGTCTCTTTTGCCACGAATCGAGGCCGCGTTCACCTGGCTGGGGGCGCAGCTTGCGCCACCTAAGATTGCCGACTCGCCGTTCGAACAAGCCTGGCGCAGTTATCTTGACGAGGGGGCTACGTCAGTGCCGCCGGTCACGCCCCTGCCACCAACCAGCCCGCTGGCACCGCGCCTGCTGCGCCACCTGCTCGCGTCGCAGCGCGCCGCCGCCGCGGCCGAGGACGACACGATGAGTCGCCGCTTCGGCCGCCTGCCATGCCCGCTCACCGCGGAGACCAGCTCCGCGGTGCCGCCGCCTGCTCACCCGCGCAACGGCGTTTAGCTGTGCCGGCTGCAGGCGCTCAGAGCTCGCCGGCGTGGCGTCCCGAACCCGCTCCTTGACACCATCGGGCTGCGGAATCGGCAGCGGACTCGCGCGCTTGCGCTCCTCGCGCGCCGGATCCCCGCGCTGGGCCGCGCCCCCCTTCTACTCGCCACGTCAGAAAGCGCACCCGCGCCGCGTATCTAAAAACTAGCGAGCACCCCATTGGGAGCGGCGGTCGCCGCGTGGTTGCCCTATGACCTCGATTAGCCATGAGTACATTGGCCGATACCGAGTGCTTCGTCCGCTGGGCGAAGGTGGCATGGGCGTCGTCTACGAAGCGCTGGACGAACAGATCGGCCGACGGGTGGCGATCAAACGCCTGCATGGCGAGTACTCCCGTCAGCCCGACATCGTGCAGCGCTTCTTCAACGAGGCCCGCGCCGTCAATCTGATCTCCCATCCCGCCATCGTGCAGGTCTCGGAGCTAGCAACGGCCGCCGATGGCTCGGCCTATCTGGTGATGGAATACCTAGCCGGCTCGACGCTGAGCCAGCGCCTAAGCAAGAACCGCGGCACACTCTCAGAGCCCGCCACGCTGCGCATCATCTCGCAGCTCGCCTCGGCCCTAGCCGCCGCGCACGAGGTTGGGATCACGCACCGCGACCTCAAACCCAGCAATGTCATGCTCATCCCAGATCCGGCGATGCCCGAGGGCGAGCGGGTGAAGCTTTTGGACTTTGGGATTGCCAAGCTGGGGCAGGGGAGCAAGGCTGAGCCGCTGCGGACGCGAACCGGACTCATCATGGGTACGCCCGCGTACATGGCTCCTGAGCAGTGCTTGGGAGCGGCGCAGGTCGACGGCAAGGCGGACGTGTACTCGCTCGGGATCATGACCTATGAGCTGCTGGTGGGTCGGCCACCCTTTGTCGCGGAGCACGACCTGGTGTGCCTGCAGCATCACCTGGCGACCCCGGCGCCGTCGGTCAGGAAGGGTGCACCGGCGGCGTCGCGCGCGATCGAGTCCTTGATCGAGCGCATGCTGCGCAAGGATGCGGCGTCGCGCCCCAGCATGGCCGCCATCCTGGCCGAGACCAAGCGCATGATGGGCGAGCCTTCGCAGCCCCCATCGCTGAGCACCGACGCCAGCACCGTGCATAGCCTGGTGCTGCCCGGGGGACACCATCCCTCGACCCTGCGCCACAGCATCGGACAGCTGGCGGTGGCCAGGCGTCCGGGCAAGCGACTCTCGGTGGGCCTGCTGGTCATCGGCGGGCTGATCCTGGCTTCTGGGCTCACCTATCGCTTACGTCAGCAGGCCGAGGAACGGCGGCACTTGGCGACCCGGCCCGTTGAAGTCGGGACTGCGACGCCGTCCCCGTCAAGCCCACCGCGCACAAGGGGCGTCGGGGCGCCCGCCGGTCCGGCTGCGGTTGCGGCTGCGCCCAAGCGGACCCATATCCGTGTTCATTCAGAACCAAAGGGCGCCCAAGTCATCCACGCCGATACCGCAGAGGTCGTGGGTACAACGCCCTGGCAAATGGACGTTATCTCGCAAAAGGGCGAACTGAAGCTCATCCTGCGAAAACCAGGATATCAAGACCGTTTAATCAGCGTATCGCAGACAGAAGATTCCGATATCAACGAAATGCTCGTTGCCGTTGAGACGAAGAAGGCCGCGAGCCCGCCTCGCTCTGCGGGACGAGTAAATCAAGTGACTGAGCGGAGCTCTTCCGGTGGAAAGCCGGCCGCGAAACCCACACTTCAGCAGAATACATATGATCAACAAAAGATTGCCGATTAGTCTTCTGGCGGCTGCGTTGACATGGACATACGCGGCCACGGGCAGTGCCGCCCCCGATGCTTGCGAGCAGGATCCTGGTTGTCAAACGCATGACACCGCGGGACTGACACTCGTGCAAGCCAAGCGATATCCGGAGGCACTGGCCGAATTTCAGGCGGCTTATCGTATACAGCCGATCCCGAGATTACTAATTAATATCGGCCGCTGTTTTTATCGCATTGGCAGACACCGCGAGGCGATTGGCGCATATGAACAGTTTTCGGCCGCCGACCCCGCCGCCGATCCGCAGACCAAAGAGCGCGTCGCACGCTACGTCGCCGAAGCCCAGCAAGCCCAGCAGGCGGCCCCCTCGCCAAGTGCGTCGGCCCCGCCGGCTGGCGACGAAGCCAGCTCGCCAGCGTCGCACAAAACCGAGGCGGACCTGGCAAGGACGGTCCCGCCGGCCCCCCCGCGCGAGGAAATGCTCCCCCGCCGGGCCGCTCGCGTGCCGGTCACGGCAGCCGTGCTGGCCGGTGGTGGCGCGGCGCTGCTCCTGGGGGGCATCGGCTTCGGCGTCTCGGCCATGCAGACGGGACAGATCCTGGTCGCAAGCCCCGGACCCTACAATCAACCGCTCTACGACTTGGGAACCCGACTCAACGCCGCGGCCATCGCTTGCGATATCGCGGGCGGAGCCATGCTGGCCGCCGGGATCATCTGGGGTGGGGTGGCCTATCAGCGTCAGCGGAAACCATCGCTGAGCGCCCATGCGCAAGACGCCGCAGCCAATGGGCTCCTGAGCCGCTGGGGGAGGTTCTAATGCGATTCATTTGGTCTTTTCCTCTACTCCTGTGTTCCTGCTTAAATCTAGAAATTGAGAATAAACCCTGCCGTACCGACGAGGGGTGCCCCTTGCCGTTTGTCTGTTCGGCGGGATATTGCACGAACGCAGAAGCCGTCCCCAACATGCCTTCCCCCGACCTTTCGACACCGAGCTCTTATCGTTATAACCCAGATATCCAGAACGACCTTAAGTCGCTATCCTGCTTACCGTCGGGGTGTCACAACGCAACGGCAACAAATAAATTAAGAATCGACACAACCCCTGGGCAAGAACGGAATAATTACGAAGCACTGATCGGAAATAATTTAGTCACCATTGGGAATTCTTACGCATCCCCGCTGATTGTCGTCCCGGCCAGTGGCACCAGCACGAGCCAGGTTAGCCACGTAAAAACGTTAACTGGCACGAAGCTGACGGCATGGGAAAACTGGATTCGTAGCGGAGCACCATTTTAGGAATCAATCATTTCAAATGCGCACACGATTTCATTTTATCAGCATATGTACAGTCGCACTGTGGGTCTCGTGCTTCGCACCGGACTTGAACCAGCGCCGGTGTTCGCTGGACGAGGACTGCCCGCTCGCCTATCGCTGCAGCAGCGGGCGCTGTTCTTCGCTGCCGCCGGACCCGCCGCCGCCCGCCGGCGAGCTTGCGCTGCTTACGCATCGGCTGCCAAAGGCCGGGGGACGCGTCGCCATCCAAGCGGTGGTTCCGCCGGGTACCCAGGTCAAGCTGGTCCTCCCCAACCTCACCGTCGACTGCAGCGTCCTCATCGACGGCCAGGGCAGCTGTGAGGTATCGGCCGAGCAGCTTGCGCTCATCCCACCGGGTGTGGCGAGCGTGACGCTGCAGGCCGGTGAGCAGCAGGTCGCGGACACGCTGCGCATCTACCTTCCGCCGGTGTTTCAGAATGCCGCCGGCATGAAGGCGACGTACAGCACCGGGGCCCGGTTCCCGGGCTGGGTGCAGGTGGCCCGCGGACACCTGTTCAGCCTGGAATACAGCGCCTCGAACGGGCGCGTCACCGAGTACACCCTCTCGGGCTCCACGCTGAGCCTGGTCATCGCTCGCGAGATCTTCACCACGCCGCTTCCCCTGTCGGCGCAGCTAGGCATCAACGAGAGGCAAGCGGTCCGGGCGCGGCAGGATATCGGTGCATTCGCGCTGGAAAAGGCTGAGCTGCAGGCGACGACCGATGTCTACTCGGCGTTCAGCACGCTGGCACTTTCCCAGGTAAACAGCCTAGCGGTCAGTCGAGACAGCACGCTGGTCGCGGTGGCGGGGGAAGGCATCGACGGTCCGCTCAAGGCCTTTGTCCTGCCGGCTCCGCTTTCGAACGACTCGTTCCCCGTCACGCTCACTGGGCTGCGGCCCAAGACAGTCAAGCAGGTGGCGCTGGGCAGGCTGACCGATACGTCGGGCCCGGACCTGGTCGCTGCGCATACCGATGGGCTCAGCGTCTTTTTGGGGAATCCGGCGGGTAAGGGGCCGAGCAGCCTAGTCCTCGACTCGACGCTGTCTGGCCTGCTGAGCGGCACACTGAACGGCGCGGCGCTGACGGCGATGGCGATCGGCGATGTCGATGGCGATGGGCTGGACGACCTCATCACGCTGCAAGGGACCAGCCTGCAGGTCTTGACGATCGAGGGTCGCACAGTGACCACCACGCCGCTGCTCTCGGGCGAGTCGCTGGCCATCGATGCGCTGACCATCGGAGACGTCAGCGGCGATGGCAGAGCGGATCTGGTGGTCGCCAGCAAGAGCAGCGCATCGCTGACCGTGTTCATCAACCAAGCCCGGTAGCGGCCGGCCGAGCGCGGGGCCTTCTATGCGGGTTGCGGGCAGACCCACGACATTCGGTGGGCAGCGATTGTCGTCAATCGACACTGCCTCGACAGCCGAGGCGGAGGGTGGGACGAGTCGGCGCGCGATGCGGACCGCCAACGATGAGGGGCTGTGAATCGCTGCCGTTCCTGATCCGCAGCCAGGTGTCCTCCCCGCCCGACGACCAGTCGGCCTTGCGTCCCTGCACCACATCCCAGGCCGGCAGGGAACGGCTGGGCGCCTTCTGCAGGGCTTGCCGCAGCTCGTCTCGACCCGCCAGCCGAGGACAGTGATCAAGCCCCAGGGCGAGTGCGCGCAGGGCTTGCGGCTGCGTCGCGCGGTTCACAAGCAGCGAGCGTTCGATGAACAGGGTAAAGAACGGACTCTGGCTGCGCAGCTCGATCAGCGTCAGGCCCCGCGCCACTGCGCTCTCCGCATCGGGTGCCGCGTAGGTGTAAAAAACGTCGCCGTGGTAGGCAGGGTCGGCGGCCACCTCGCGGAGTCCCAGCGCCTCGGCGAGGGGATGCTTGGCGGGGGGTTTGGCCGTTGGTGCGGGACGGTCCTGCAAGTCGCAGTTCCCCTGCTTCGCCAGGCGCACCGTGCGCTCAGCCAGCGCACCACTGGCCCCAACCTGGGGATAGCGTTGCCAATACTGCTCTAGCGTCCGCAGAGCGTCGCAGGGACGGTGCAGCCGCTCGTAGACTTCGGCCAGGTTCATCGGGACGTTGGTGATGGCCGGCTCCAGCGTGATCGCTTCGCGATAGTCCGCCGCGGCCGCTTCGAGCTCCCCTTTTTCCTCATAGGCCCGCCCACGCCACCAGCGGAAGTCTTTGTCGGTGGGATGTTTGGCAATCAGGGCGTCGGCATCGGCGATCGCCGCGTCGTAGCGATATAGCCGCATGTGCGCCGCATACAGCTTCACTTGCACGGGGGCGAACGGTCCGCAGCGTTTGATGAACGGCTCGGCCTGCGCTACGGCGGCCCGCAGCTCGTCACGCTCCATGTACTCGGCCATGAGCCGCAGCGTGGCGTCGCGATCGCAGGGGTCGCCCGCCACCACGGCCATAAGAGCCGCGAGCCGGCCATCCCCATAGCGCAGCATCGCCGACAGAGTCGCAAGCTCGGTGGTGTAAGTGCGCGTAAGCAGCGCACCGCCCCCCACAATGATCAAGAACATCGCCAGACCGACCATCGCCATCCGTCGGCGAGCGGCTTGCGCTCGCTTCACGCGCCGGTCGCAGTCGATGCAGCGGTCGCGCTCCCCAGCCATCGGCAGGCATGCGCGACAGACCGGCTGCGCGCAGATTTTGCAGACTGTCTCACTAGGCTGTTCCGAGTGCAGATAGCAGGCGTTCATGGGGCCCCTCGCTCTCGATAATTCTTGCCGGCGGACGGGGGAACGGCCGTCGCTAGCTCAGTGGCCGCGTACCGTTACGTTCCCTTTTTTGCTCACGAAAATCGCGGCTTCGGGTACCAGGCAGAGTCTGCGCCGCACCGCGCGTCGCAGTGGACCGGCTTGCCTCCTGGGGAGGATCTTAAGCAGGCGCTGTGCCATAGGTGCTCCGGGCTTGCTGCCCCGGCTCGAACGGTGAAAAGCAGGTGCGAATGCGGTCGTTGACGCGGCCTGCCTTAGAAGGTGTTTACAAATTAATTCCCCGTCGAGCTTCAGAGGCTGGGGCCGCAGCGGACTCATTTTTTCGACGCCCCGGCGAAAAAAGGAGTCTGCGTCCGCGGGGGCCCCAGCCGTGCAGCACATACGAGATGAGGGCGTTCGCAGCTTAATATGTAAACACCTTCTTAGTCGTTCAGAGACCGGAGACCGCGCAGCAGAACCTAGCGCACAATCTAGGCGCGTCGGGCACCCGGCAGACGGCGGCGCAGCGTGGCCAGGACCTCGCCAACTTCCTCGACCTGCATCAGGGCGCAGAGCAAGGCGTAGCTGAGGCCACCGGCTCCCCCGAGCAGGCCGAGGCCGAAGATCGCGCGCCACAGCGGGACGTGGCTGGGACCGGCCATGAAGCCTTCCGCCGAGGCCGCAGTCCCCAGACAGAGCGGCGACAGGGCGTGCAGGACCAGCCCCATCACCGCCGCCGCCGCCGCCATGCGCAGCACGGCCAGCACCGCCTGGACTTGCAGCAGGCCACCGTAGCGGCTCATGAAGACGGCGAAGAGGACGCCGAAGTTCACGGCCGCTCCCACGCTGGTACTGAGCGCGAGCGCGCGATAGCCAAAGCGCGGATGCAAGAGCACGTTGAACGCGACCGAACCCAGCACGGTCAGCACCGTCGCCAGCACTGCAACGCGAGCGGCACGCAGGGCATAGAAGATGGGCACGATGACCTTGACCGCCGAATAGAACACCAAGCCCAGCGCGTAGTAGCGCAGCGCCGATGCCGTCGCCAGCGTGTCTTCCGCCCGGAACTCGCCGCGCTGATAGACGACGCCGAGGATCGGCACAGCCAGCACATAGAACAGCACCATCATCGGCAGCGAATAAAACGTCACCAGGCGCAGGCCTCGCCGCAGCGTGGTGCGGACGCCTTCGATGGCGACACTCAGGTCGGATTCGCTGGCGGCGTCGGCGGCGCGCTGCAGAGCAATGGTGCCCACCGCCACGCCAAACATGCCGATGGGTAGCTGAATCAGCCGGAAGGCGTAGTACAGCCACGACACGGCGCCCTGCTGCGACGATGCGAACTGCGAGCTGACGTAGATGTTGACCTGTGTCGCCATCAGGCCAATCGTCGCCGGCGCCATGCTGCGAACAACGGTGCGCAGCCCCGGATGGCGGAGGTCGAAGGCCAGCCGTGGGCGATAGCCATCGCGAACCAGCGGCACAAGCTGCAGACCTAGCTGCAGGCCGCCGCCGAGCAGCGTGGCCAGCGCCCAAGCAATGGCCGCGCCCTGACTGCGCCCGATGCCCAGTCCCCACAGCCCAAGGCCGGTCACCACCGTCGCCAGATTGAACAGCGCGGGAGCGAGGGCGGGCGGCGTGAAGCGTTCCTGCGCGTTGAGCATGCCCATGGCCAGCGCAGCCAGCGAGACGAGGAGCAAAAACGGCATCATGATCCGCGTCAGGAGCACGGTGAGCTCGGCCTTGCCGGCGGTACTCGCGAAGCCCTGGGCCCAGTGCGCGACCATCTGCGGCGCGAACAGCACGCCAAGGAGCGTCACCAGACCCACGACAAGGAGCAGGCAGGTACCGACGAGGTTGGCCAGGCGCTGGGCTGCTGCGGCGCCTTCTTGCTTGCGTGCGGCTTGAAAGGCGGGCTGAAACGCGGCCGACAGCGCCCCCTCGGCGAAGAGATCGCGCAAAAGGTTCGGCAAGCGGAAGGCCATGGTGAAGGCATCGCCGAAGAAGCCCGCGCCCAGCAGCGCCGCGAAGACCTGCTCGCGCACCAGGCCCAGCACGCGCGAGACCAGCGTCGCCAGAGACAGCCACAGCGCCGCGCCGGCCAGTCGCTGCGGCGGGGCAGCCGTGGCCGACGTTGCCGACGTGGCCGGGGCTGGCGGGGGAGGAGACTCGGGCATGCGCGTCACTCTACAGTACCTCGCAATGCCGCGCCGATTCAGGCATTGACTCCGTCGCTGAGCCGGCAGTATGGTCCGCGCTTTCCTCGCTCGTAAAGCGGGGTTGTAACCCCCTTCTGCCTTCCCTACGAGGTTGTCGATGCCGGAGTTCCTGCAGTCTGTTCCTACCGTGTGGATCGTCGCTGGTGTGCTGTTCTTGCTGTGGGTGCTGCTCAACAACAAGACCTCGCGCTCGGACGGCACCTTGGTCAAGTACGTCCACCCCTACCGCCGCATGCTTGGCTACGTCATGAAGACGCGCAACGAGTCGGTGGTGTACTTCGACTCGCAGGTCAACGCCGAGCCGCTCTTGCGCTACATGGAAGCGACCAAGGGCAAGTTTGAGTGCGACATCTCGCATATGCTCGTCGGAGCCTGCATGCACTCGGCGCATCGCAACCCCAAGATGAACCAGTTCATCGTTGGCAAGCGGCTGTATCAGCGCAAGGGCATCTGGATCTCGTTTTCGATGAAGCGCAAGCGGCTGAACAAGGAAGCCAAGCTGTCGGCGGTCAAGCTGCCCGGCCAGTCGGGTGAGACCTTCCGTCAGCTCTGCGAGCGCATCAACGGCAAGGTCAACTTCGAGCGCACCGACGCGCGTACGTCGCAGGACAAAGAGTTTGACCTGCTGCTCGCGATGCCGCGGCCGCTGCTGTCTTTGGGTGTGCGGCTGTTTCAGTGGCTGGACTACCACAACATCCTGCCCGGCGCGTTCATCGAGGGCGATGCCTTCTACACGACCGTCTTTATCGCCAACCTCGGCTCGGTCGGCATGGGTCCTGGCTATCACCACCTGTTTGAGTGGGGCACCTCGCCGCTGTTCCTGATGGTCGGTCGCATCGAAGAGCGTGCCGTGGTCCGCGATGGCCAGATCGTCGTCGAGAAGGTCCTGCCGATGCGCTACAGCTACGATGAGCGCATCGATGATGGTCTGACGGCCCGCTTCGGCATTGATGGCGTCAACGCCGTGCTGTCGGACCCCTTCACCCACCTGGGCTGTCTGAAGGAAGATGGCAGCGACGCGCCGCCGCTGATGGTCGAGGGGAAGGCGTAAGCCAGGGGCGGCCCGACTGCGCTTGGGGCTTAGATCTTGATCAAGCTGATCTGCAGCGTCTTGTCTTCGCTGCCGACGCTGAACATCGCGTCTTTGTACTTGGGGGGGCCCATGCGGCCCTTGGCATTGTTCGATACAGCGACCGGCTCTTTGGGAATGCCGATCCAGTTGGTGTCGAGCTTGCCGTTGTCGTTTTCGTCGTGATAGACGGTCACGGCGTAGGTGCCGGGGGCAATGCCCGACAGGGTCAGGGTGACGGTGCCGGGGCTGGCTGGCGAGCGAACCCGCTTTAGTGCGCGGGCTTCTTTGGCTGGGAAGCCACCGTCGCCGGCGAACAACAAAGCCGTGACCTGCCCCAGACCCGAGCGCACCCCAGTGACCGTAATCGTGACGGTGACGGTCGGGCTCGGCGCCGGGGCGGCCGGACTTGTCGCGCCTGGTGGCGGCGGGGCGGCGATGTCTGCTGAAGCATCGCCAGTCAGCCCCAGCGCGGCTAGCAGGGGAAGCGCCAAGCCACCGGGGCTCAGGCGACAGAGGAACCCGTAGGACAGAGTGCCGAGGGTGCGCATATTGGCCACCATTTTAGCCTGCTGCGGACTACGATAGGCTCAGTCTTTGCGTCGGAAATGAGCTTTGAGATGCCGCCCAGCAACACCCCACGACAGCGCTTGCACACAGCGCTGCGAGGAGTGTCCGCGCGCGGCCTAGCCGATGCCGTAAGGAAGGAGCCTCCGCCGTGAGTCGTTTGCAATCGCTGAAGAACGTCTTTGGCAAAGTGTTTGGGTTTTTCGGCCGAGTCCTGCGAGCCCTGTTTGGCTCGCTGTCGTATGAGCCCCCAGCCTGGCTGCGCTTCATTGGGCGCAAGATCGCGGCGGCGGCGCGCTGGCTGATTGGCCATCCCAAGCACGTCGCGGCTTCGCTGGTCGTGCTGGCTGTGCTGTCGTTCGCTGGTTGGCGCGGCTACAAGTGGTACGAGTCGCGACCCAAGCCGGTCGAGATGTCGGTGCGCATCGAAGCCCCCGACGCGACACGCATCGAAGAGAACGCCAAGCCCGATGTGCTGCGCATTCACTTTGGCGCCTCGGCAGTCCCGATCGAGAAGGCGAAAAAGCCGGTCACCACTGGCATCACGCTAGAACCCGCCGTGCCCGGCGGCTGGGAGTGGACGAACGACACTACGCTGACCTTTACGCCGAAGCAGGACTGGCCGGTTGGCGAGGACTTCGTCGTCAATCTCGCCAAGGTCGGTCTGCTGCGCGAGGGCGTGACGATTAAGGACTACGAGCTCAAGTTCCAGAGCGCCGCCTTCGAAGCCGACATCAGCCACACCGAATTCCACCAGGACCCGCAGGACCAGAACCTCAAGAAGGTCGTGGCGACGGTGAAGTTCTCGCACCCGGTGGTGGCCGACGAGTTTGAGAAGCACCTCGTGCTGGAGCTCCGCAGCAAGAAGGACGGGCAAGAGCAGACCAAGCCCTATCGCTTCCAGGTCAGCTACGACAAGCTGCGCGCCCACGCCTTCGTCCACTCGGACCCGCTACAAATCCCCGATCGCGAGGCGCAGATGTGGGTCCGCGTTGGTGCTGGTCTGCGCGCCGCCCGTGGTGGCAAGGGCATCAAGAAAGAGCTCACGGCGCAAGTCACCGTGCCCGGCCTCTACGACTTCCTGCGCATCAAAGAGTCGCACCTGACCCTGGTCAACAACGCGCAGTACGAGCCCGAGCAGGTGCTGCTCGTCGAGGCCAATACCGGCATCAGCGAAGGCGAGATGAAGAAGTCGATCAACGCCTACCTGCTGCCGCTGCGCCCACTGACCGATCGCTCGGGCAACAAAGATCCCTACGCTTGGAGCACCTACGAGGTCAGCAAGGAAGTCCTCGCCAAGTCGCAGCCGCTGCGCCTGGATCAGATCGCGAACGAGCGCGACTACGCGACGCTGCACAGCTTCCGCTATCAGGCCGATGTCGGTCGCACCGTCTACCTGCAGGTCAAGCACGGCATGCGCAGCTGGGGCGGCTACATCCTCGACAAGGACTACGACGCAACGGTCCGCGTGCCCGACTTCCCGCAAGAGCTGAAGATCATGCAGAACGGCGCCCTGCTTTCGCTGTCGGGCGAAAAGAAGGTGTCGCTGTACACCCGCGATGTGCCGGCGCTGCGCGTCGAGCTAGCCCGCGTGCTGCCCGGTCAGCTGCATCACCTGGTGGCGCAGAACACCGGCAACTTCCAGAGCCCCGAGTTCTACAACTATCGCTTCAGCCCCGAGAACATCACCGAGATCTTCAGCGAAGTCATCAAGCTGCCGGAGCTTCCGCACGGCAAGCCACAGTACGCCGCGGTCGATGTCGACAAATACATCGAGGGCAAGGGCGATGACCGCCGCGGCCTGTTCCTGCTGAAGGTTGAGAGCTGGGATCCCAAGCGCAAGTTCGCCAGCGGCAAGAGCGACAATCGCCTGATCCTGGTCACCGACCTGGGCATGGTGGTCAAGGACAACGGCGACGGCAGCCACGACGTCTTTGTGCAGTCGCTGGCCACCGGCGAGCCGCTAAAGGGCGTCAAGGTCGAGGTGGTGGGCAAGAACGGCCTGGCCATCCTGAGTGAGACCAGCGACGGTGATGGCCACGCTCGCTTCCCCAAGCTATCGAACTTCACGCGCGAAAAGTCGCCGCTCATGTATCTCCTGCGCAAGGGCTCGGACCTGTCGTTCCTGCCCTACGATCGGCACGATCGCTACCTCAACCTGTCGCGCTTCCCCATCGAGGGCGTGCGCGATGAGGACAAGCCAGGCGGGCTTTCGGCCTACATGTTCTCGGACCGCGGCATCTATCGTCCCGGCGATGAGATTCGCGTCGGCCTAGTCGTCAAGCAGCGCGACTGGAAGCAGAGCCTGGCCGGCGTGCCGCTGGAAGTCACCGTCGAAGATGCTCGCGCGATGATCGTGAAGCACGAAAAGCTGCGCTTAAGCGAGTCGGGCTTCGAAGAGATCAAGCACATCACGCAAGAGGCCTCACCGACCGGCACCTGGAACATCAACGTCTACGTCGTAAAGGACGGCCATCGCGGCGCGCTCCTCGGCACGACGTCGGTGCGGGTGCAGGAGTTCTTGCCGGATCGTCTGAAGATCAACGCCCGCCTGTCGGCCGACAGCGTCGAGGGCTGGGTGGCCCCGACGGAGCTTAAGGCCCGCGTATCGCTGCAGAACCTGTTTGGTACGCCGGCGACCGGCCGCAAGGTCAAGGCGCTGCTTGAGCTGTCACCGACCTTCCCGACGTTTAGCAAGTTCCGCGACTATCGCTTTTCGGATCCGATGAAGGCCAAGGAAGCCGTCTCGGATCATCTCGACGAAGAAGAGACTGACGATCAGGGCGAAGCCGAGTTCGATCTGAACCTGTCGCGCTTTGCTGCCGCGACCTATCGCCTGCGCTTCCTAGCCAACGGTTACGAAGCCGAAGGCGGTCGCAGCGTCGCCGCGGAAGCGCAGGTGACAGTGTCGCCGATGCCGTATCTCGTCGGCTGGAAGGCGGATGGCGATTTGCACTACGTCGGCAAGGGCAGCGAGCGCAGCGTGCAGCTGGTCGCCGTCGGTCCGCAGGCCAGTCGCGTCGCCGCCAACGGCCTGCGCGCCCTGGTGCTGGAGCGCAAGTATCTGTCGGTGCTGACCAAGCAGTGGAACGGCACCTACAAGTACGTCTCGGTCAAAAAAGAGCTGCCGGTCAGCGATAAGCAGCTGTCGATCCCCGAGTCGGGCAGCAAGTTCGTCCTGCCCGCTGACAAGCCCGGCGACTTCCTGCTGGTGCTGAAGAACGAAAAGGATCAGGAGCTAAACCGCGTCGAGTGGACCGTAGCCGGCACCGCCAACGTCACGCGCAACCTAGAGAAGAACGCCGAGCTGCAGCTGGTGCTGAAGAACCCCGACGTCGAGGCCGGTGGCGAGCTGGAGCTGCAGATCAAGGCGCCGTATACCGGCGCGGGCCTGATCACCATCGAGCGCGACAAGGTGCTGTCGTACAAGTGGTTTAAGACCACGACCACCGCCAGCGTGCAGACCATCACCGTGCCTGAGGAGCTGGAAGGCAACGGCTACGTCACGGTGTCGTTCATCCGCGGCCTCGACTCGCCGGAAGTGTTTATGAGCCCGCTGTCGTACGGCGTGGCGCCGTTTACGCTGTCGCGCGCCAAACGCACCGCCAAGATCACCATGCACACCCCGGATCTGCTGAAGCCCGGCGAGAACTTCAAGATGAAGTACTCGACTGACCGGCCGGCCAAGATCGTCGTGTTTGCCGTCGATGAAGGCATCCTGCAGGTCGCCAAGTACAAGACGCCGGACCCGCTGGCCTACTTCTTCCAGAAGCGCGCGCTGGAGGTGAAGACGGCGCAGATCCTTGACCTGCTGCTGCCGGAGTACTCGCGCCTGCTTAACGGCGATGGCGTGTCGGCGCCGGGTGGCGATGGTGAAAACGCAGCGCTGCGCAACTTGAACCCGTTTAAGCGGCGGCGCGACAAGCCGGTTGCTTACTGGTCGGGCATCGTCGATGCAGGCCCGAAGGAAAGGGAGCTGGTCTACCCGATTCCCGATCACTTCAACGGCAAGCTGCGGGTCATGGCCGTCGCGGTGGCGGCGGACTCGGTCGGCGTGTTCAGCAAGGGCGCGCTGGTACGCGGCGACTTTGTGCTATCGCCCAACGTCCCGACCTTCGTCGCCCCCGGGGACGAGTTCGAGGTCAGTGTCAGCGTCGCCAACAACATCATCGGCTCGGGCAAGAACGCCGACGTGGCACTGGAGCTCAAGGTCTCCAAGCACCTAGAGCTGCTCACGCCGGGCAAGGTCGACCTCAAGATCAACGAGATGCGCGAGACCTCCGCGACGTTCAAGCTGCGGGCGACGAGCACGCTCGGCTCGGGCAACCTGAGCTTCGTCGCTTCACGCGGCGGTAAGACCGGACGCTACTCCGTCGATCTGTCGGTGCGACCGGCCGTGCCGCTGTTGACTACGACTGTGATTGGCCACGTGAAGGCTGGTCAGGCAGCGGTGGCGGTGCCGCGCAAGATGTACACCGACTATCGCGTGAACCGCGCCGGTATCTCGGCGCTGCCGCTGGGTCTGGCGCATGGCCTCAAGCAGTACCTGGAGAAGTTCCCGCACGGCTGCACCGAGCAGCTAGTCAGCCAGGGCATGCCAGCGCTGGTGCTGCGCACGCGGCCCGAGTTTGGCTTCACCCCCGAGGCGGCCGAGACCAACCTGCAGGCGACGCTTGCCATGCTGCGCTCGCGCCAGAACGACGATGGCGGCTTTGGCCTGTGGGTCAACGCCTCGCAGGTATCGGACTTCGCCAGCGTCTACGCCACGCACTACCTCGTCGAAGCCAAGGATCGCGGCGCGGCGGTGCCGGCTGATGTGCTCAAGAGCGCGCTCAGCTACGTCACACAGCTGGCCAGCCGCGAGACCGATGCCCTGGCCGGCGAGCGTCTGCGCGCCTACGCCGTCTATGTCCTTTCGCGCAGCGGTGTCGTCACCAGTCAGTACCTGGCCTCGGTGCAGAAGACGCTGGAGAACAGCTACCAGACGACCTGGAAGAAAGACCTGGCCGCGATTTATCTCGCCGGGGCGTACAAGCTGCTCAAGCAGGATCGCAAGGCGCAGGCGCTGATCGCTGACCTCAAGTTTGGTGAGGTCGCGGAAGGCGAGACCGACTACGAGAACTACTACGACGCGCTGACCCGCGATGCGCAGCTTCTGTACGTCCTCGCCCGCCACTTCCCCGAGCGGCTGGCCAAGCTCGAAGGCGATGCGCTTTTGGCCTTGGTCGCGCCGATCACCCAGAACCGCTACAACACGCTGTCGTCGGCCTACAGCATCCTGGCGCTGGAAGCCTACGCGCAGGTGGCGGAAGCGCAGCCGGCGGCGGGCTTTGCCATCGCGGAAGTCGCGGCGAACGGACAGCAGAAGGCACTGGCTCTGCCGGCCGGCCTGTTCCCGGTCGCCAACTTCTCGCCCGAGGTCGGCCGCCTGCTGATCAGCGCCAGCGGTCCGCTGCGCGGCTACTACCAAGTGACGCAGTCCGGCTATGACCTGGGCCTACCCAGTGAAGTTACGAAGCAGCGGCTGGAGGTCTTCCGCGAATACCTAGGCGCCGACGGCAAGCCGATCACGCAGGTCAAGCTGGGCGACGAGGTCGAGGTCCACGTCAAGCTACGCAGCCTAAGCAATGCGACGCTGTGGAACCTGGCGATCATCGATCTTCTGCCCGGCGGCTTCGAGGTCGTCGTGCAGCCCCCGCCTGGCGCGGGCGATCCGGAAGAAGAAGAGAAAGAAGACAAGTCGGAAGACGGCTCTGGCGAGGGACACGAAGGCGGCGATGGCGAAGGCGGCGATCACGAAGGCAGTGATCACGAAGGCGGCGATCACGAGGGAGGGGGCGACAGCGACAGCCCACCGGCTCGTCGCCTGCATCCGTCCCCGGCCGCGCTGCCCTTCGCCAAGCCGAGCAGCACCTGGCAGCCCGAGTTCGGCGATGTCCGCGAGGATCGCGTCATCCTCTACGGCAGCGCCGGCAGTGAGCTCAAAGAGTTCGTCTACACCATCAAGGCGACGAACCTTGGCACCTACACCGTGCCGCCGCTGCAGGGCGAAGGCATGTACGATCGCGCCGTCCTGGCCCGTGCACTCGGCGGCAAGCTGACCGTCGTGAAGTAGCGCCCGCCACCGTCCCGCCCAGCAGGGCCACGCCCTCCCCTCTGCGCTCCGCCGGCCCCTAGCTCCGCTCCCCCCATCCAGCAACGCGAGACCCGCCGCGACCGACGACGATCCGGCAGCCGGCGGATCGTGGTACGCTATCTCGATCCATGTCTAGCGTCGATCGCCTAGTGGGGGGCAAGTATCGCTTGGAGCGCCAGATTGGCGGCGGCGGTATGGGCACAATCTGGGTGGCTCTGGACATGCGGCTGCAGCGGCGCGTGGCACTGAAGATGATGCGCAGCGACCACCTGCGCTCGCAGTCGATGCGACGCCACTTCGATCAGGAAGCGCAGGCCGCGGCCCGCATCGAGCACCAAAACGTCGTCCACATCTTCGACTACGGCCTCGACGAGATCGACGGGCAGCCGACGCCCTACATCGTCATGGAGCTACTGGTCGGCGAAGATCTGGAGACCCGCCTGCAGCGGCAAGCCAAGCTGCCACTGGCCACGGTGGTCGAGATCGTGTCGCAGGCCGCCCGCGCGCTGTCGGCCGCCCACGCCGCGGGCCTGGTGCACCGCGACCTGAAGCCGGCCAATCTGTTTCTCGCCGCTAATGACCATCGCGAGGTGGTCAAGGTGCTGGACTTTGGCATCGCGTCGTTCCGCGCTGGCGAGCGCGGCACCACCCAGCCGGGCTACCTGATGGGCACGCCGCACTATATGAGCCCGGAGCAAATCCAGGCCCCGCACACCGTCGATGCGCGCAGTGACCTGTTCGCGCTGGCGGTCGTGGCCTATCAGATGCTTACGGCTCGCCTGCCTTTCGAAGCGCCAACACTGCCCGACCTGCTCATCAGCATCACGCAGCCGGGCTACACCGTCCCCGCGCCCTCACAGTTTCTGCCTGAGCTGCACAAGACCGCCGTCGCCACCAACCTCGACAAGTTCTTCAGTCGGGCGCTGTCGCGCGAACCGGGCGAGCGCTTTCAGTCAGCGCGTGAGCTGGCAGCGGCCTTCATCAGCGCCAGCGACACCAACACCGGCGCGCAGAGCGTGAAGATCCTGGTGGTCGATGACGAGCCGGACATGCAGCTCCTCGTGCAGCAGAGCTTCCGGCAGCAGATTCGGCGCGGCCTCTACGACTTCACCTTCGTCACCGAGGGCCAAGCCGCGCTGGCCGAGCTTAGTCGGCGGCCGGATATCGACCTCGTGCTGTCCGATATCAACATGCCCGGCATGGACGGTCTGACGCTGCTGCAGCACGTCAGCGAGGCCAATCCCAATATCAAGGTGGTGATGGTCTCGGCCTATGGCGACATGCGCAACATCCGCGACGCCATGAATCGCGGCGCCTTCGACTTCATCAACAAACCGATCGACTTCAAAGATCTGGCCGCGACGATCGAAAAGACGGCCCAGCAGGCCAAGGTGGCGAAGCGCTCGGCACGCTGGGGGGCGGAAAATGCCCTGCTGCGCATGTACGTCAACTCCGAGCTCGTCGAGCACCTGCTGCCCGTCCTAAAAGGCGATGGGGTCGTCCCTGGTGAGCTAGCCGAGGCGACGGTGATGTTCGTCGTCGTACCGATCGATGATGTCGGCAGCTCAAGCGAGCGCGAAATCGGCCCCGAGTTTCTGCTGCGCCCGCTCGACACCGCTTACAGCTGCATCATTCCCGAAGTGCAGGAGCGCCGCGGCGTCATCGACAAGTTCATCAGCAACGCTGCGCTGTGCCTGTTCCGCGATGAAGGCCACCGCCGACGGGCTCTGGAGACAGCCATCGCTTGCCGGGCGCGTCTTATTGATGCCCGCACGCCCGGGGTCAGCATGGGCATCGTCAGCGGTCGCGTGCTGTTTGGCAGCGTCGGCTCGATGGCCCATAACCGCGTCGATTACACAGCGATTGGCGACGTCGTCAACAACGCCATCTCGATCGCCACCATGGCCACCCCCGGCGAGATCCTCCTGCCCGCTAGCATGCCGCGCTCGCTGCTGGACCTCTGCGTCACCGAGACCACCGACGTCGAGCTTCAGCTAGGGAGTGGAGAGCGCTGCCAGGTCTTGCGCGTCCTTAGCTGGCGCTCTGACGCGATGGGCATGGCCCGCACCGAGGCCTTCGCCATCCCGACCGGCGAAGCCACGCCAGGCGCCGTCCCCAGCGTCCCGCTCCCCGCTGCCGAGCCGCTGCGCCACGACGCAGGCTCGACCCCCACCAATCCGCAGGCCAAAGTCACAGGCAGTTGATCATCAGGCGATAGCGCGAGCACGCCGTGCTGATGTCGGCGTAGGCGCTATAGGGCCGGACGCCGCGGCAGAACTCGAAGCGATCCGCCCAGGTCATGCCCGGCCGCAGATCCAAGAAGCCCCCGCCGTAGGAAAGCCAGACATCGACGGGATAGTCCCGGCTGCGATTGTGATAGGTGAGCTTGAGCGACATGCCGCCGGGAACATCGAACTTCTTGGGGATGACATCCATGCGGCAGAAGTTGTCGACGTAGATGTCGACGTCTTGACTGCCCGGAGGCGCCAGATCGGGCGGCGTACTGAAATCACGCACGATCGCCAGATCGACGGGAACGCTGAGATCGGCTGGCAGGCTGAGATCGGCAGGTAGGCTGAGATCCATCGGCAGGCTGAGATCCGTCGGCAGGCTGAGATCCGTCGGCAGGCTGAGATCCGCTGGCACGCTGAGATCGGCTGGCCCACCGAGATCGCGGGAGCTGAGCAGATCCGGCTGCGCCATCGCCAGATCACGTCCACTCTCGCCGCCGTCGCGTTGTCCCCCGCCATCGGCTGGCGAGGTGCCGCCATCGGGCTCGTTCGGCAGGGCGGCATCTGGCTTTGATCCCGAGCTGCTCTGTCCGGTGCGCGGGTCGTCTTCAAGCGGTGCGCCGCCGCGGCTACAGCGCGTAGCTGCCAGGAGCGGCAGCAGCACTACCGCTGAACGAATCAGCCATGGCCGAAGCCCTCGCATCTGCTTGCCCGCGTGCATGGGTCGGCACGATATCACGGTGCTCAGCGACGCTGCGACAATCTTTCCGCGGTCGCAGAATTGAGCGCTCGGCGGCCCAAATCGGGCAACTCGTCGAGCGGCCGACCCACCGCACTGGACGCGCCAGCGACCTGGCTTTCGCCACAAAATGCAGCGCGCTCCTCACGAAAAGTCTTCTGTATCGAGAGTGCGCCGCGATAATCTGCAAAGTGTTGGTTCGTATTTCCGTGATTCATGTTGCTCCGTATCAACATCTCCGGCCGCGCAGTGCCCGTCGCCCCGGCCGCAGTCTGCTTAGCTGAGGTGGTCGGATGAAGCCGCTAGCCGTAGTCCTACACGACGAGATCGATCGCGAGCGGGCTTCGGCGGATGACATAGACACTTTGGATGCGGCAGAGGAGATCAGCAGCACGCTCCGCGACAAGGGATATGAGGTTCAGGCCCTGCCCTTCTCAGCTGACCTCACCGCCATGCGCGAGCGTCTACAGCGGCTGCGACCGAGCTTTGTGTTTCAGACGGTCGAGCGGATCGACGGAGATCCCAACCTTCTGCCGGCGGTGCCCCTGCTCCTGCGCCACCTGGGCATCCCCTATTCGGGCTGTGATGCCGAGTCGCTGGCCGCGTCGATCAGCAAGGTCCACACCAAGCGCTGGCTGCGCGCCGCCGGGATTCCGACCGCCGACTGGGCAACGATGCACGATGATCTGCCGTTTTCGGAAGACTGGCTCGGCATCGTCAAGCCCGAGTCCGAGCACTCCTCCTTCGGCATGAACGACTCGTCCGTTGTGCGCGGGGCCAGCGCCGCCCGCGCCACCATGCAGGAGCGCGCCAAGCGCCTGGGCGGAACGTGGTTTACCGAGACTTTCCTCGACGGGCGCGAGTTCCATGTCGGAGTGCTGGAGACCCGCGATCGCGGCCCGCTGGTGTTGCCGCCGATCGAGATCTCGTTTGACAACTATCCCCCGGGCAAGCCGCGCATCATGTCGTTCGATGCCAAGTGGAACAACGACAGCTTCGAGCTCCTCAACACACGCGTCGAGGCCCTGTCCGATCCCGGCAGCGAGCTGGCGAATCAGCTGCAAGACATCGCGCGACGCTGCTTCCGGCTCTTCGGGATGTCCGGCTACGCTCGCGTCGATCTGCGCACCGACGCGGCGGGCAAGCTGCACGTACTTGAGCTCAACGCCAATCCCTGCTTCTGGGAAGGCAGCAGCTTTGGTGTCGCGTGCGGCTTGGCGGGCTACAACTACGCTGCGGTCATCGATGAGCTCATCGCTGCGGCAGAGCGCAGGCAGCGCATCAGCCCCAACTTGCCGCCGGCCGTGCACGTGGTCCCACCAGCCCGCGTAGCCTCGTCCAAAGCATCCTCCTAGCTTCACCCCTATCGCGCGCCACCTCGCCGCCGGAACAAGCAAGGCAGAAGGCAGCAAGGCAGCGGCCAGGCAGAAGCAGACGTTGGCCCGCGATCGAGCGTGATAGATTGCGCAGAATGCAGAACATTCTGGAGCGGGAGTTCGGCGGTCTACGCGTCGTCCTCAGCGGCGGAACCGATGGTCGTGGCGGTGGAGCAGGGCCGCTTGTGGTGCTGCTGCACGGCTACGGTGCCCCGGGCCGCGATCTGGTCCCGCTGTCGCAAGTCCTTCCAGTCCCCCCTGGGACGCGCTTTGCCTTTCCTGCCGCGCCGCTGTCGCTAGGTCCCAACCTGGGGCCCTCGTTCATGCAGATGTTCGACTCGCGCGCCTGGTGGCCGATTGACATCGAGCGCTTCGAGCGCGCCCTCGGCGGCCTGGGCGGTCGCCCCGACCTCAGCTCGCCGGCCGTCTCTGCGCTGATGGAGGACGTCCCAGCTGGGCTGGCGGCAGCGCGCGGCAAGCTAGTCGCCGCGCTCGATGCCATGGAGCGCGAGCTTGCGGTCCCCCCCGGAGCCATCGTCCTTGGTGGCTTCTCGCAGGGGGCGATGCTGTCGCTAGACACGGCGCTGCGCACCCATCGACCGCTGGCTGGCCTGCTCTTGCTCTCGGGCACGATGATCTGCAAGTCAGAGTGGCTGCCGCGCATGGCGGCCCGCGCCGGCCTGAAGGTGTTCCAGAGCCACGGCCAGCGCGATCCCCTGCTGCCGTTCTTCATCGCCGAAGCCCTGCGCGATCAGCTGCGGCAGGCCGGACTTGCCGTCGAGTTCTGTCCCTTTGTTGGCCAGCACGAGATTCCGCAAGCGGTCCTGCGCGCGGCGAGCACATTTCTGAAATCGGCGCTCTTGGCCCCTGCTCCCGCGTCGCCGCCCCCGGCTGCAGGTACAGCTGGCCATGTCTGAAGCGAAAGAGCAGGCGCTCGCCGACATCACCCGAGGAGAGCCGCGCCTGGCCCTCGCTGCGCTGTGCGGCAAGGTGTTTCCCGGATACCGCATCAGCCGCATCCGTAGCTTGCACGGGGGGGTCGACGCCGCCACGCATCGCGTCGATTTAGAGTGCGAGGCGAGCGCCGAGCCAACCCAGTCGATCGTCGTTCGGCGCTACGGCAACGCCACGCTGCGCTGGAATCCGCTGGGGCCAACCCGGCTGTGGCGGACGCTGCACGCGCTGTCGCAGGCGCAGCTTGGCATCGCGACGCCGCAGCCCCTGTGGTTCGACGCCACGACGCTCGACGCCCCGACCCTGCTTATGAGCTATCTGCCGGGTCGCAGCACGCTGCAGCCGCGCGACATGGGACGCTTTCTTTCCGATATGGCCAGCGCCCTGGCGCGCATCCATACCGTGCCCAGCGAAGAGCCGGTGCTGTCCCACCTGCCGAACCCCATCGAGCGCCTCGCCCAGCTCTTTGCCGTCGCCGAGCAGCACCCCGGACTCGACAGCGTGACCGATGGCAGCAGCATTCGCCGCGTGTTTGCCGACGTGCGCCGACGCCCGCTCGTTGGACGACTGGTGCTTCTGCACGGCGACTACTGGGCCGGCAACGTGGTCTGGCGCGGCAGCCACCTGCACGCCGTGCTCGACTGGGATCAGGCCGAGCGCGGCGATGCCGCCTACGACGTCGCCTACTGCCGCGCCGACCTGGCCCTCATGTTCGGCCGCCCCGTCGCCGACCAGTTTCTGGCTGCCTATGAAGACGCTGCCAAGACCTCGCTGCCCGCCATCGGCATCTGGGATCTGCTCGCCGCCAGCCGCGCCTTACCGACGGCCAAAGCCTGGCTGCCCGGCTATCTGGCGCTCGGCCGCAACGATCTCAGCGAGTCGGTCCTCGCCGACCGCTTGCACGCCTTCCTCTCCGACGCCCTGCGCCGCGCCACCGCCTGCTGAGCTCCGTCGGCAGAGCCCCGGCTGCTTTCTGCGCCGGCCCTAGCGACCCGGCTGCGAGCCTGTGATAGATTGAGACTCCCATGGGCTTTATTGACGACATCAAGAACGGTTTACCGGGTCTGAAACTGGCGATTCCTGCGTCGTGGCGGGTGCAGGAGGAGCAAGAGCGACGCGCCGTGCTGATCGACAACGATCATCGCGTCGGCTGGCACATCGTCCACGCGCCCTGGCGCGCCGATCTGCGCCCCGAAAACTTCGCCGATCACCGCCGCGATCTGGAGCGCCACGCTCGCTTCAGCTTCGAGCAGCAGTACCAGCAGATCCAGCTCCAGCCGCAGCCCGGCCAGACTCAGCCACCGGCTCGCCCGCCGGTGCGCACCAGCGATCCCGAGTTCAATCCGCTGATTCAGGCCGAGTACATCACCATCGCCGGCCAGCCTGCGCTCTTGACCCTGCGCCGCGTGGCCTACGAGCCGGTGATGGAAGCCGTTGTCGGGAACATCCTGATTCCGCTCGCCACCGGCATTCTCGACATCACCGCATTTCAGCACACGCAGCAGACCGGCTATCGCGAGACCAACCTGCTCAATCACGCGCTGCAGAAGTATCCCGGCGAGGGCCCGCAGAAGCTGGCCAAGCGGCTGGGGCAGGCCCACTTCGACGATCCATCGAACGACCCGCAGTTCCCGCAGCACCCGCTGACTTGCGTGCGCACCGCGCTGCGCTGGCTGTTGGCGCTGCCCAAGGATCAGCTGGACATCACCTCCGCCGCTCCTGAGCTCCCTACTCCGGGCGCCGAAATCGAGCTCCCGAGCGTCGGCATCGCCATCCGCGTGCCGCCCCGTTACGCCGCGGTACCCGACGGTGTGCTGCCCGTTCCGATCGGCGTGTCGCTGCTGTCGCGCGTGATCTTGGAAGGGGGCGACGAGCCGCAGATGCTGGACGTGCGCCAGATGGCGGGTGTCACGCTATCCGCCGAGGGTCGCCCCGACAAGCTGATGCAGCTTCTGCAGAAGCAGATTCAGGAGTGGCAGCAGCAGGGCGGCTCGCAGATCGAGGTCCACACCGAGGCTGTCGAGCTGCCGCAGGATCCCGCCAAGGTGGCCGAGGGGGCTCGCGTCGCGCTGGCCGTCCAGGTCAGCCTTACCCTGGGCGGCGTCCGCACGCACACCGTCGTCCGCTGGATCTGCGATCACGACGGCCGCGTCTTCCGCATCGGGGTCGCCACGCCGCCGTTTATCCCGATCAACGAGGCCGCCGCCGATGCCGATGCCGTGCTGCGCTCGTTCCGACGCCTGCCGCCGAAGAAGTCCGGCGGCGCCTGGCTGACTTCCGATCTGCGCCTCGCTCCCGCCAAGCGCGCCGAGCAGGCGAGCACTCCCGCCTCCTAGCCCCGACGTCTTGCGGGGCTCCTAAGCTCCCACCGCCCCTCCAGCACCGAATCCCCCCGACCTCACTCGCCGTCGCGAACCCGCCGGCTGTGGCAAAGAAAAGTCCGCAGCATCGTCTTCCACAGCACCGCATACGTGCCCATAGCCAAGCCGACCACGCCAAACAGGGACGCGTGCGTCAGTACAATCAGCCCCCCCTGCGCGAGCAGCCAAGGCCGTCTTGGCAGGGGCCCTGAGGTCACGAATTTCGGGGACGCTGACCTAGCCCTCGATGTTAACTGGGGGGTCGCGGGCTTCAATTCGTCGTCGAAACCCGCTATTGTCGGGGACATGCCCGCCATCGACTTCGACTTTCAGCGCTATGTCGCCCGTCGCAAGGGTCTGCGTGCCGCGCAGGTGCGCGAGGGTGCCGCCTACGCCTATCCCGGAGACGTGCGGCTCCTGCGGACGCTCGACAAGCTGCGCCCGGTGCAGCTTGCACTCGACGAGACGGTGCGGCTGTGGGGACAGGTGGCGCGAGCTGAGCTCTTGGGCCCGGCCCTGCGCGCCAGCCTTGAACGCTACGCCCCCGTCTACAAGGCCGCGCGCCGCTGCACCGAGATCCTGCACATCGCCACCCCGGCGGTCTTTGTGACCCCGCAGCCGGGCGGCGTGCTGACCTTGGGCACCGACGAGGAGTGCTGCATCGTCCTCGCCCAGGGCCTGCTCGATAAGCTCAGCGACGCCGAGATCCTGGATGTGCTGGGGCGCGAGTGTGGCCACATCCAAAACGGCCATGTCCCCTTCGGCACCGCGCTGCACTACCTGACCCACGCCAGAAGCACGCTGGTGCGCTGGGCGGTGCGACCAGCGACGCTGTCGCTCGGCGCCTGGGCTCGTCGCGCCGACATCAGCGCCGATCGCGCGGGCCTGCTGTGTGCCCGCGACCTCGACGTCTCGCACTCGGCCTTGGCCAAGGTGGCCGACGGGACGGACCGCACGGTGCTTGAGCGTCGACGCCGCGCCCTGGCCCGCTTTGCCGGCAGCGCCTACTACCGCACCGTCATCGGCACCGAGTCCCAGGCCGGCGAAGAGGGCGAGAGCCAGGACGACTGCGACGCCGCCTGCGCCCGCATCCTCGACGACAAGCAGGACTAGTGCGTGCCCGCCGAGCGCATCGAGTTCAGCCAGCCCGTCCACGCCCCTTTAGCTACCTTGTGGCAGGCCCTGACCGAGCCGCGGCACATGGCGATCTGGATGGCTGCGCCCGAGGTGCAAGTGAACGTCGAGACCGACTGGACCGTCGGCGGCCCCTTCCGCATCACTGGCTTTCACCACATCCCGTTTGAGAACCGCGGCCGCGTGCTGCACTGCGAGCCACTGCAGCGACTGACCTATAGCCAGTTAAGCTCGATCTCTCGACTACCTGATAAATCCGAAAATTATTCGATTTTCGATTTCCACTTATCGTCGGAATTCGAAGTCACTCATTTGAAATTAGTCATCAGCCAATTTCCCACCGAATCCATCTACAAACACCTGGAATTTTATTGGCGAGTCACGCTGCACGTGCTGGCGCGCTACGTCGAGAAACTGGCGGGGGCTGGGCCGCAAGGCGCGGGGCCCGTGAGCTAGGCCAGGATCAGGCGATCTTTTTCCAGCGTGTCGGGATGGATGAACCACAGCGGGCGGCCGTCTTCGACAACACTGACTTGCGCTTTGCGCAGCGGGGGAAACGCCGGGCGACCGGTCAGATAGGCGCCGAGCATCGACAGCCCCGGCTCGTGCCCGACCACCGCGATGCGCCCCCCGCGCGATGGAAGTTCGTTGGCGACAATGCGTGGCGGGATACCGGGCGCCAAGGCGGGCAGCGCCTCGATGACGTCGACGTAGTCGGTGCGCTCGCCGATAAGCTCGGCGGTCTGCGTCGCGCGGACCAGCGGGCTGGTCAGGATGGCATCGAACTCGACGCCGAGGTCGCGCAGCACGCGCCCAACCTCGCGGACTACCTTGCGGCCCTTCTTCGTCAGGTAGCGATGCTCGTCGGAGAGCCCGGGACCTTCATCGATCGCGTGGCCGTGTCGAATGATGTAGACCTGCACGCAGATGAGAGTGCGTGGCGGCCTCTGCGGTGTCAATCGCCGCGTGGGCAGGGCGATAAAGCGAGCGCGGCTCGTGCTACCGTCCGAGTGTGTCGCCTCGCGTGCCGTCTCTGCCATCCCTAGCTGCCGTTCTTGCCGCTACGCTGTCGAGCGGTGCCTGCGCCTACACATTTGACGAGGCGGCAGCCGACGTGACGCTGGTCGGCGATCCGGTGCCGAAAGAGGCGTATCAGAAGCTCAACGAGGATCTGGGTCCGGCCCGCACCGCCGCTCTGGTACAAGGGGCCACCGCGACGCCAGAGCGCGACGATTTTTGGGTGGCGATGGCGCAGGCCCAGCCCGAGACCTGGCCCCCGCCAGAGAAGTGGCCGGATACCTTCCGCTTGGTCCACCTCAGCGACGGCGCCACCGAGACCTGGAGCGCGGATCAGATCCTGCCGGGCGGATCGATGCTGTACCTCCTTTCTCGGCCGGGCGACAGCAAGGCGGCCGTCGGGTTACAGCTTCGGCGCCCCGGGGTGGCAGCCGCCATCGGCGAATTTACGCTGCCCGCTGGTGACGGCGTGCTGCTGGCGGCCGGAAACGACAGCGCCTTTGCCTATATCGCCGCCAAGAACCCCAAGATGACCGTTCTATTGCGACGCAGCGATGGCAGCTTCGCGCGCGATCTGCCCCTGCCGGCCGGCGTCGATCCCAAGCTGCCTTTCGACAAGGGGCGCTTCTTCTTCGAGCCGCGTGGCGAATACTTTTTCACGCAGGATGCCGAAGATCAGCTCGTCGTGCACTCGACGAGCAGCATGATGGACCGCGCGCTGGGGGTGTTCGACCGCGACGTAATCCTCGATAGCAAGAACCGCGTCCTTTACTTCTGCGGCAAGCGCGGCCTGGTACGCCTGCCAATCAGCACCGCCGTGCCACAGCGGCTCGACAGCAGCCCCTGCAGCCCCAGCGTCCTGCGACTCTCGGGCGGGGGGGTCTTGTATCTGCGCGACGATGGCGTGCGTGAACAGAGCGAGAGCGGCGCGAATCGACTGCTGATCCCTGCGCCGGTGGGCCAGCTTTACGGACTCAGCCCAGCCGGCGAGCCGGTGTACAGCAGCGACCCGCCCTTGACCTATGGCGCCGGCATCGGCGACGGCTGGCTGGGCGACTGGCGCTTCATGAACCGGGGTCGGCGGCCGACGTTTTCGATCGATGCCGGCGATGCCAAGAGCGCCGATCGGGCGCGCATCCGCTGGCAGGAAAACGCGGCGCGTTCTGACAACAGCGGTGAGCTGATGTCGGCCCGCCTCATCGCCCGCGACAGCGAGCGGCCCCTCTTGCTCGCCAAGAATGTCCGCCAGTTCTTGGAAGTGCGTCCCGGCAAGATCCTGGCGATCAGCAATGCGGCCGGTCGCGGCGTCTACAACCGCATGATCCTCATCGACGAAGATCAGCGCGAGGCTCGCTGGGTCATCGACAGCGCCCGCGACTTCGTGCGCATCCCCGGGCAGAGCGAGGTCATCGCCCTAACCGTCCACGGACAGATCGGCTTTGACGTCTATCGCGTGCCGATTCCGTAGACGCAAAAAACCGCGCGGGCCGACTGCCTCAAAAGAGGCCGGCTGCGCGGCGAGTCTTCCCCCCGACCGACTTACAGATCGGCTTGCAGCTTGGGTGCCGTGACGCGCATCAGATAGCGCCCCTTGCCGGGGATGCCATTGGGGGCGACGGCGACGGCCAAGAAGTAGTCCTTGGTCAGGATGCGGATGAGGATGGTCATCTTCTCGGCGCGGAAGGTGACATCCTCGATGTTGCCTGAATCCAGACCTTCGGTGGCCTTACGCACCTGGCCCAGAATGTGGCTGAACTCCATGCCCACCGTCTGGATATCGATCTTCTTGGCCTCGGCGACAAAGGTCTCGACCGGGATGCCATCGAAGCCCATGAGCAGAGCTGCAAGTCCACCCTGAGTCTGCTCGACAATGCGGCGCAAATTATCGCGGAACATGCATCTTTTGTACTGTTCTTGGGTAGTCGCCGTCAATCCTCGACTCGACTGCGTCGGGAGCGCGACGTACGACCCACACGATCTGTGCGGTCCGGACGGTCCGAGCGATCTCCTTGAGCCCCTTGAGTGGGGCGGTGGGCCTGCCCGTCCCCCGCAACGTCACTTTGCCCGGTCGCCGTTTCAACGGGCTCGCTCCGCCGCGCAGCGCCGGCGCTCATCCTGGCCGGGGCCGACTCGTCGCTGGGTGATGATCGGCTCGGCTCCGGGGCCGTGCCCTCTAGCTCGCGCAGCTTGTACAAGAGCGCGCGCGGTGAGAGCTCAAGCAGACGCGCTGCGGCCGAGCGATTGCCGCGAGTCTGCCGGAGCGCGCGACGAATCAGCAGGGCCTCCAGGCGAGCTTGGGCGTGCTTGAGCGACAGATCATCCTCTGGCAAGCCCAGGGCACGCGCCCAGTCGAGAACCGGCTTGTCGTCTGATCCTCCGTCGCTGGCAGCGAGCGGCAGCGGCAAATCCGCGACATCGAGCACCGTCACGCCCGGCTCGGCCAGCACGGCGGCCCGCTCGATGGTGTTCTCTAATTGGCGCACGTTGCCCGGCCAGCGTTGACGGCACAGCAGGTCCTGCGCGGCCGTCGTAAACCCCGACAGGGGGCGCTGCAGCCGCAGCGCGGTGCGGCGCAGAAAGAGCTGGGCCAGCGGCAGGATATCGTCGGTGCGCTCGCGAAGTGGCGGGATATGCAGCGGCACCACGGACAAGCGATAGAACAAGTCCTGCCGGAAGCGCCCAGCGGCGACTTCGACCTCCAGATCGCGCAGCGTGGCCGCGACGACCCGGACATGGACGCGGACCGCCTCATGCGCCTCGGCTCCCAGCGGCTGCACCAGCTGATAGGGCGGCGCCGTGGGGTTTTCGGGATCGCGATGACTCTGCAGCACGCGCAAAAGCTTGACCTGCAGGTGCGGCGAGAGCTCAGCGATCTCGTCGAGAAATAGCGTCCCCTGATCAGCATCGACGAGCAGACCGCGCTGATCGCGCACGGCATCGGTAAAGGCCCCGCGCCGATGACCGAAAAGCAGACTCTCTAGCAGCGTCTCGGGCAAGGCACCGCAGTTGACGGCACGAAACGGCCCGCCCCGACGCGGCGAATAGCTATGCAGCGCGCGAGCCAGCACTTCTTTGCCCGTGCCAGACTCGCCGGTGAGCAGCACCGTGGCGTCATGTGAGGCGACGCGCCGCAGCTTGCCGAGCAGCGACACCATGCTGCGCGACACCATCAGCATACCGGGGGGTGGCGCGATCTCCGACGCCGCACCGCCGCTCGCCCCTTTCCGTACCAGCCCGCTCGGGTCGGGGGCCGGGTCAGCGGTTGGTGCCAGTGGTGGACCCGCTGTTGGGCCAGGCGTCGTCGGCAGGAAGCGGGCCGCGGTCGCAGCTTGCAAGAGATCGCCGCGCGCTGCCTCGCGGGCCGCCGCTTTGTGCAGCGCCAACACGATATCGGCGGGACGATGCGGTGGCGGCAGGTAGTCGTACGCCCCGGCGCGCAGAGCGACTGTCGCCGCCGCGGTGCACTGGGCAGAGGATAGCCCCGACGTCCCCAGGACAATCAGCGTCGCGCCGCCCAAGACGCGCGGCAGGAGCTGCGCCGGCAGCCCGTCTGCCCCGTCGCACAGGACAAGATCGATCGGCTGGCCACGCAGCAGCGCATCGGCACCTGACACATCGCTGGCCGTGTGGACCGAATAGCCATACTCGCGCAGCTCGCGGGCCAACGCCGCGCCGGCTGCCTCGTCCCGCAGGAGCAGCAGCAGCTGTCGACGTTCGCCAGAGTCCATGGGGCGACGCTAAGCGCAGCACGGCTTTTTGACAAGCGCGCCAGCGGGGCGATATTCGCAAGGACGATCATGACAACTACGACGACGACCGCGACGACACCAGACTCTGCGAATCCCTCGCCATCGCCCAGCCCGACCCCACACAAGAGCGGCCCGGCGACCGTGCTCTCAGGCATTCAGCCCTCGGGCGGATTCCACATCGGCAACTATCTGGGCGCAGTGCGCGACTGGGTGCGGCTGCAGGAGCAGTATCGTTGCCTGTACTGCATCGTCGATCTGCACGCCCTGACACAGAGCTATGACCCAGCGGGGCTGCCAGCCCGCGTGCGCGAAATGGCGATCGAGCTTGTGGCCTGCGGCATCGATCCCGAGCGCGCCACGCTGTTCGTGCAGTCGCACGTCCCGGAGCACAGCGAGCTGGCCTGGATCCTGGCGACGGTGGCACCGTATGGCGAGCTGTCGCGGATGACGCAGTTCAAAGAAAAGAGCGAGCGCGCCGACTACATCAACTGCGGCCTGTTCACCTATCCGGTGCTGATGGCGGCCGACATCCTGCTCTACAAAGCCACCCACGTTCCCGTCGGAGAAGATCAGATCCAGCACTTGGAGCTGACGCGAGAGATCGTTCGTCGCTTCAACAATCGCTTCGGTCAGACCTTCGCCGAGCCGATGCCGCTGCACAAAGAGCCGCTGCGCATCCTGGGGCTAGACGGCAAGCAGAAGATGTCGAAGTCGCTGGGCAACTACATCGCGATTGGCGACGATCCGGACACCATCCGCAAGAAGATCAGCGGCGCCTTTACCGACGAGACGCGGCTGCGCAAAAAAGATCCCGGCCATCCCGAGAGCTGCTACGTCTGCGGTCTGCAGGGCTACTTTTCGGCCAGCGACAAAGTGGCTGAGCTGCACGAAGGCTGCCGCAGCGCGCGCATCGGCTGCGTCGAATCCAAGCGAGCTCTCGCCGACGCGATGATCGAGCAGCTACGCCCGATTCAAGAGCGCAAGCGCGCGCTTTCGGAAAGACCCGGCTACATCGATGAGATCCTTCACGCTGGCGCGGCGCGGGCCCGCCTGATCGCGCAGGCCACGATGGCCGAAGTGCGCGAGCGCCTGGGCCTGATTCCCGCCAAGTAAGCCCAGCGCAGCGACGGGGGGCCGTCCTCTGCAAGAGGCGTGACAGGGGGGCCGGCTTGCGTTACGGTGCCGGCCGTCTCGCTCACCCCTTCCGTGAGGTCGCTGTCATGCCCCGCCTCGACTCCTCTTTTGTTTCGGTCGGCCGCGCTCCGGTCTGCGCCGGCCTCGTCGTGCTGGCGCTGGTGCTGGGCTGCAATGCAGAGCGGCTAAACGACGTCGGCGACGATACCGACCGAGGCGACTTGGCAAAGCCATCGGGCCGCGAAGACATGGCCGGCGCCGGCTGCCGCGGTCGCTTCTGCCAGGTGCCCAAGTGCAGCGGCACCGACACCACCGAGATCACCGGCCGCCTGTTCGCCCCCAACGGCACCGATCCCGTCCCCGGGGCAACCGTCTTCGTACCCGTCGATGCGGTCCCAGAATTTCCCACCGGCCTGACCTGCGATCTCTGCAACAACCTGCCCTATTCAGTGACCACCGCGACGACAGCCTTTGATGGCAGCTTCAGCCTGCGCGGCGTCCCGGCGGGCACCTTCCCCGTCGTGCTGCGCCTGGGTCGCTTTCAGCGCGTGGTGCAGGTCGAAGCGACGCCGTGTGTCAGCCAGACCATTCCCTACGACAACGGGACCTCGATGCGCGGTGTGCGCTTGCCGCGGCGCAACAATGAGCTATCGCCGCAAGATCGGATCCCACGCATCGCCGTGGTAAGTGGAGACAACGATCAGATCGAGTGCGTGCTCAAGCGCATCGGCATCGATGAGCTGGACATGTACAACGGCCGCGCGCTCGGTACGCGCAACCCGCCACCCATCGCCGAGAGCGGCACGCTGTTCACCGACGAAAAAACGCTGAACAACTACCACATCGTCGTCGTCAACTGCACCGACAACCAGTTTCAGTCGCTGATCGGTGCGCGCGGCGTGCAGCAGAACCTCGAACGCTACGTCGGCCGTGGCGGACGCCTGTACGTCACCGACTGGGCCTACGACGTCATCGAGCAAGTTCCGGAGTTTGCGCCCTACCTCTGCTTCGAGCCGCAGAAGACGGGCGGCGCCCCGATGTGCATGGCCGGTCCAGAGCTTGCGATGAGCGCCGACTCGTACAACTTCTACGGCGGTCAGTACAAGGTGCTCGATCCCGAGATGGCGCGCTGGCTGGCGCAGTTCCCCAGCATCATCGATCGCAACGATCGCGTCCGCGTCGACTACAGCTTCGTCGTCATCAACAAGGTCAGCGACAACGTCGATGGCAAGACCAAGGTCTGGGTCGACGGTCCAGCGATGGGCTTTGGCAATCGGCCGCAGACCGTGACGCTGGACTACAAGAGCTGTGGTCGCCTGCACTACTCGACCTACAACACCGAGCCGAACGCGGTGGTCAGCGACACTGCACGCTGGCCCAACAACTGTGGCAGCAAGCTGGCGCCGCAGGAGCGGCTGCTGGAATACCTGTTCTTCAATATTGCCTCCTGCGTCGGCCCACCGGGCTAAGCTGGGGCAAGCGCAGCGAATCCGCGATGGCACCCAGTAGAGACAAGTCCGCCGAGGCTCCTGAGCGACGAGCTTCGGCATTGAGCCTGACCGACGTCTTCATCGATGACGTGACCTGGGGCTGCGCCACGCGAGCCCGCCGCGCTGAGTGGCAGCAGACCATCACCGAGCTCCTGAACGACAGTCGCTGCGAGCAGCAGCTTGCCCCGGGGGAGCCCGCCGCCGCCTCGCTGCGCGCCTACGTCACCGTCGAACCAACCGCCCTGCGGGTCGCCTTTCACGACGAGCGCGGCGATGAGCGCGGGCTGATCGAGCTGTCGCGCGGCGTCATCGCCCCGGTGTTTCGCGAGTACTTCTCGCTCCTGACCGCGATCTCCAGCATGGGGATCGGCGCCTATTCACCGCAGGTCGAAGCGCTGGATATCGCGCGCAAGCTGATGCACAACGACGCCGCCGATCTCATCATTCGCCACTCGACGCGCATCGTCCCCGACCACCGCACCGCCCGCCACCTCTTCACGCTGTTTCTTCTCGTCACGCACGACACGACCAAGCTGCAGTCGCTGGCCTAAGCCGGCTTGAGGACTGCGTGAAGTTGTTGCAGCTAGGCTGCGATAGGCGACAGTGGCCGAGTACGCTGGCAGCACCGATCAGATTGTCCAGCTGGACTTGACAATCGCCGAGCGGCAGCCGAAAGCCGCCGGAACGACGGTCGCGCCAGGCGCCACATCCACTGGCTAGCGGCAGCCGCCGCCAAGACGATCAAGCGCCAGGTCGCGGTGAATGCGCAGGGCGGCGTTGATCTGGGCGGTGTCGAGGACCATCGCGCCGTAGACGTCGAGAAGCTGGCTGCTCATCCAAGCGCGACGGCGACCGAGGACTGCCGCGCTGATGTAACCCCCGCCGGACAGGCTGATGCTATCGACGCCCCCGGGAAACCAGCGCAGGCGCGACGGGGCCTGCGGATCCCCCAGCGCGACCGGGCCGGCGACCGCGACATCGCCGTGGACGTAAAGATCCAGCTCGGCCGATGGCGCTAGCGCAATAGTAAAGCCGCCGCCAATGGCCATTCCCCCACCGATGGCGAGCTCGACCCGCCCGAGGATCTGCAGCCGCAAGCTCCCGCTGCCGGCGATGCGCGAAAAATAGTAGCGGCCACAAGGCAGCGTGATCGTGACGTCGCCGCTGTAGAGCTCGAACTGACCGCGGCTTAGGCCCAGGGCGGCGTCATCGTTGCGCATTTCGAGCTCATTGATGGGCGCTGAGACATAGGGGTCTAGCTCGCAGGGGCAAGGCGCGGGTACGCGGACGGTCTGCTGCGCGCTGGCCGCGACTTGGCTCTGGCCGCTGACGACGACGCTGCTGGTGGCCGGGGTGGTCAGGGTGCCGTCGACCCGCAGGTTCACCAGCTGAATATTGCCGCCGACACTGGCATCGGCCTGAGCGACGACGCTGGCGCCGGTCAGCGGTCCCTGGACCTGTAGCGGCCCCTGGCTGCGCAAGAGCGTCCGAACCTGCACACCGCTCGCCGAGGTCGCAAGGAGCGCACCGCCCAGGTCCCAGTTCCCGTCGGAACGGAGGAGTCCCTGGACCCCAACGTCGCCCCGCAGACCGCCGGGGGCATAGGCGGCGACAGTGCTATCGAACGAGTCGCTCTGCAGATCGCCCCCGCCCACCTCGCCACAGGTGCACAACCCGACGGGCAAAAGCTGCGCAAGGAGTGCCCCGCCACAGACGCTGCTGTCCTGTGCCGCGCTGATGCGGGGACCGCTTCCGGCACAGAATGCCGGATCGGCGACGGCGCAGAGCGAATCGGCGCAGCGTCGCACGGCAACGACATCGTCTTGCACGCAGCCCAGGGGGGAGGCCAGCACGGCCAGCCAACCCCAGATACGCAGGCCCGCAGCGCAGCGTCGCCGCGGGGCTCGACGCCGCACCTAGCGACCCTCCAGGCGCTGCAGTCGCCGCTCGGCTTGCGGACGGGCCAGGGCCGCTGGGTGATGTCGCAGGAAGGCCTGCAGCGCTGCCCGCTCCTCAGTGGGGTTGCCCAGGGCCCGCCATGCATCGGCCAAGCCCAGCCGGGCCTCTTCGCTGAGGGATCCCTGAGGCTGCTGCTTCAGAGCGGCTTGAAACAGGCGCTGCGCGCGCGCCGGATCGCGCAGGCGTTCGACGTACAGCATGCCGGCCGAGACGCGTGCCACGTAGGCGGCATCGCTGCCGGGATAGCGACTGAGGACCTGCTGATACAGGGCCGCCGCCTCGGGGAAGCGCTGCTGTCGGCGTCGCTCGTTGGCGCGGAGCAAAAGATCGCTGGCCTCGCCGCTCTTGCGCGTGGTCGCGGCCCGCCCGGGGTTGCCCGGCTCGGGGGTCGGCACGGCGGCAGCCGGCTCGTCTGCGACTGGGAGCGGCGTCGCGGGCGGGGGCGCAGGAACCCCCACCTCAGCCGGGGATGCCGTCGGGGTGGCGACCGTCGGCGGCGGCTGGCCAGGCTCGATCGCGCGGTTGAGCGCGGTACTTCGTCGCCATCCGGCCGAGCGCTGCCACAGCACCGCGCCCGCGCCGATGAGAGCGAACCCTCCGCCCAACAGAAATCCTCGCCGACCCCACAGCCGCGTCGGCGAGGGCGACGAGGGAACCGTCGGGGGCGCGGGTGTTGTTGGTATCGATGGCGACGACGGCGATGATGGCGAAGACGGCGGCAGCGGAAAGACGGCGTCGAGCGCGGCGCGAACCAGCGCTTGCTGCGCATCCGGCGACAGCGGTGCCGCCGGCCCGGAAAGTTCGTCGAGCGATGGCAACATCAGGCCGGACTCGCCCGGGGCGATGGCGGCACGGTCTTTGAGATCCTGGGACGACATCAGGCTTCCTCCCTCTCGGGCCCAAGGCCTGGATCGTGCGATTCGTTTTCAAGCTGCCGCAGCTTGTTCTGCGCCAGGCGCAGGCGGCTGCGCACGGTCTCGATGGGGACGCTTAGCTGCGCGGCGACCTCGGGCACGCTGAGTCCGACCACATGATGCAAGACCAGGGCATGACGCTGCTCATAGGACAGCCGATCTAGGCGCGCCACGGCCTGCCGCCGCACGAGGTACTGGTCGGGGGTCTCGACGGCAGAGGGGGGCTCGCCCTGCCCCACTGACTCGCGCTCCAGGCTTTTCTGTCGGCGGTCGCGCCGCACCCAGCCCAGGGCAACGCGCGCAACGATACGATCGGCCCAGGCGCGCAGGCTGCCCTCGCCGCGGAAGCTGGGCAGACCTCGCAGGATGGCGATCATCGCTTCTTGTGCGATGTCGTCGACGGACTCATCGCCGCGCAACAGGTAGCGGATCAAGTTGCGGATGCGGGGCAGAAGTTCCAACAACAGGGCGCTCGCCGCCGCGCGATCACCGGCCAACGCGGCCGTCACCCGCGGATCGACCGGCTCGACGGTGGCGGGCGCCGACAGGGGTGCGCCCGAGCTCGCCGCACTGGCGAGGGCGGTGGCGGCTTCCTGAGGCATCGGGGCAGGGGCAACGCTGCTCTTCACGGCTCTATCTCAATAGAGGGGGCAAGGCGTCCAATCGGGTCAATCGTCCCGCGCGGCTTGCGCCTTAAGATCGCGCACGGGTGCTGCCATCGACGCTGCCATCGGTGCTGCGGTCGACGCTGCCGCGGGGGCCGGCGACACGGCGCGCTGTGGGGGGCGTACCCACACCAGCGACAGCGACAACATCGGCTGCAGCGGCCATAGCGCGACCGATTCCGTGAAAGCGGCTCCATCGCCATAGCCCAGTCGCGGGCGGCCAAGCAGTAGGCCGGCGCCCAACGCCAGCTCGACGAACAGCGGCTGTCGCTCGGTCAGACGTAACCACACACCCAGCTGCGGGGTCAGGGACAGCGCCGGGAGCAGCGCCGGCGGCGTCGGCTCATAGGCGGGATCGACGTCTTGTGTCGAACGCAGGTAGCCGCAGACCTCCGCCGCGAAGGCCAGGTGCAGTCGCACCCGCGGAGTGGCCAGTGCGACCCAGGCAGCGGCCAGGCTGAGCTGATGCCGCGACAGTGCAAGGACGCTTTTTCCGTCGCTGATCTCGCCGGGAATGCCCAGCACGAGCGATGTCCGCAAGAACCAGCGCGGGGTGACAAAGCCCAGCGAAAGCCCCAGGCCATGGGCGGCGTGCGGGCTGGCACCATCGATGCCTAGCTGCCACTGCAGGGCCGCGAAGAGTCCGCGCAGCGCAGGCTCACCCGACGACGCAGCCGGCGTGGGCTGCTCGCTCGTGCGCAGCACGTCTTCGACGCCATCGCCTACCGACTCGCCGGCCAGGATGGCGCGCAAGGCCGAGCGCACAATGACGGCCGCGCTCTCGACGCTGGCCGAGGCGCGCAGGACCTGGCCGGCGGCCCCCTCGGGCTCGACGGTCTCGCGGGTGAAGACGCGGCCGCGGTGCAGGAGTCGCAAGCGCTGCCCGCCGCGTGGCAGCGACTCGCGATAGACAACAGCGCTGTGCGTGCCGGCTAGCTCAGCAGCCTGACGCAGATGGGCTGCGCTGCTGCGACCTACGCCCTGCCGGACTTGCGGATCGAGCACGACATCGAGATCCGCGGTCTGGCCTTGCAGCCGCAGCAAGAGCTCGGCATCGGCGTCGCTGAGCAAGAGGACCACGACATGCAGCGGAGCCGCTGCACCGGACGGCCGGACCTGAGCGCTGCCGCGAGTGCTCAGCAGAACGCCAAGGACGACCAGCCACAGGCAGAGCCGGACCCGCACCGCGCCATCATAGCCGATCAAGCCCAGGCCAAAGCGGGTCAGCACGCGACCCGCGCGACGCCGAATTAGGCTATCTGACCGTCGCTGTCTAGCCCGCGGTCAGGCAGCAGAAAGACGCTCCGCGCAAGGTCGGAAGCCAAGGTCTCGGGCCGATAGTAACGGTCGAGGATCGAGGGCTTCCAGGTCAACAGATCGGGGTTTTGGGCGGCGAAGGTGGCGAAGTCACTGTCGGGACAGCGCGCCATGCGCTCGCGGATGAGCAGGAGGTAGGCCCAGGTCATGGTCTCGTGATAGATGCCCGGCTGGCCAGCGGCGGCGGCGAAGGCCTGCAGCGCGCGCACAAAGGCATCAAGGCCGATCAGGCTGGCGTCAGTCCGCAGATAGATCCAGGCCAGGCGCACATGATCCCGGTGATGAAAAGCCGGCAGGCGCCGCTGCAGAAACGCTTCTAGGAACGCCTTATCGTCCACGAGTGCTGTCCTCGACCAAGCGGTGCGCCGCCGCAGCACCGAGATCCAGCCGGAATACCCGCTTCAGATCCGCGATGCGTCGCAGGGACTCTTTGCTGAACGGAGCCTTGCCTTCGAGGGCGTGCAGCACGATGCCTTCGATGAGGTCCCCCAGCGACAGATCGTGGTAGTCGGCGAGCGCCTTGAGGACTTTCAGAAGGCGCTTTTCGATTCGCACTCCGGTTTGCACTCGCTCGACGGCAATGGTGGCGGAAGGCGGCCTCGCAGGTGAGCGCGGACGTGTCTTGGTTACCATGTGATCACGGTACATATGTACCTGGGTGAGATCAACGGCTCTGGCTCACCGGCCTGAAAGGGCCCGCGCCAGGCTGCGGCGCCACCCGCAAGTCACCACGCTTCGGGAAACCGGCGCGGTCAGGCGATGGGTATGGATGGCCGGTCCACGCTCCAGAGCGCGCGCAGGAATTTTTTTTTCCCCGGCGTTGACCCGATCCGCAGTGGACGTTCCTCTTTGCTTGCAAGAACTGGAAAGGGCCAGGAATCCACCGCGCCGCACGGCGTGCGGGGAGTCGCTGGGCTGACATCGGCGCGCCCATCGCGCGCCCCGAGCTTGGGGGGACGTAATGAAGCGAAGAAGCGAGATGCAGCGAAGGACGTTTTTGCAGGCGCTATCGCTGGGCTTGGCAGCCCCGCTGGCGCTGCGCATGGCGCGCTTGGCGACGGCGGCGCCCGGACCGCGGCCCCTGCGCCTGTTGTTTTTCTACCTGCCGCACGGCCTGCCCGTCGAGCACTACGACCCCAAAGGCTCGGCGGATAGCTTCGCGCTGAACATGACGGGCGAGAGCGTGCTGGGACCGCTGGAGCCGCACAAGGCGCTAGTCAATGTCTACCGCGGGCTGGCGATCAAAGACATGAGCAATCACGCGGCGATCCGCTACACGCTGACCGGCAACGAGAACGCGCCCCTGTCCATCGATCGCGCCATCGCCAAGGGCCTGGGCACGCAGGCAGTGTCGCTGGGCGTAGTGCCGTTTCAGACGTACTTCGGATCCGACATGTATCTGATGAAGGACGCGACGTGGATTCGTGCCGAGGCGAGTCCTGTGGCGGCGGCGGATCGGCTGTTCCCCAAGACCACAGGGACCATGGCGTCGGATGCCGAGTTCCGCAAGCTAGCGCTGGGCCTGACCGAGCGCGAGCTAGAGGCGATGTCCGGGGCGGTCAAGAACCTCTCGCGCGAGCAGAGCAAGCTGAGCGTGCACCTGGAGGCGGTGCGGGCGCTCAAGGCCGGTGGACAGAGCGGCAATATGTGCATGGGACAGCCGAGCCTGCCGACGGTGGAGGCGCTGCGCACAAGTGGCGCCAACGTCACCGACGCCGCAAACCTAGCGCAGGTGCTGGATGCGCAGCTTGAGCTCTCGGCGCAGGCGCTGATCTGCGGTGCGGCGCGGGTCATCACCATCCAGAACCTGTGGGCGACCTCCGATGTGAACATGAGCGCGCTGGGGATCGCGAAGAACCACCACGATCCGGTGTCGCACTCTTGGGACGCGACCGGGCGCGCCGAGTTTGCGCGGGTGCAGCGCTTCTTTGTACAGCACCTCGTCGACAAGCTGCTGCGGACCCTGCAGACCGCCGACGCCCTGGACACCACGGCGCCGGGACGGACGGTGCTGGATAACACGCTGATTTATCTGTTCAGCGAGGTGTCGGACGGCGCCAACCACCACAGCAACAAGGACACGGTGTGGCTATCGGGCAAGCCCTACGTCAGCTATCTGCCGGCGGTGACCATTGGCGGTGGGGCGGGCGCGATCAAGACCGGCAAGCTGTTCGACTTCGACAACCGCTCGCACGGCGACCTCCTTTACACGCTCAGCGAAATCGCTGGCGTGCCGCAGAGCACCTTTGGCAGCAGCATCGCGGAGGTGAAGGCATGAGCGCGCTCCATTTCTCTTCGAGAATTCGTTCTAACTCCACCCGTCGCTTGGGGCTGGGGGGCCTGGTGCTATCGGCGGCGCTGTCGCTATCCGCTTCCTGCAGCAGCAACGACGCGACGCTGCCGCCCCCGAGCGATGAACAGATCTGTGCCGAGGCGACGGTGGGGCCGCCCGTGCTGCGCCGCCTGAGCAACCGCGAGCTAGAGAACTCGCTCGGCGACATCTTCCCCACGATCAAGGCCATCGGCTGGGCGGGAGTGAAGCTGGGCGTCGATCCAGTGTCGCACCTGGGCTTTGGCAACGATGCGCAGGTGCTGCAGGTCAACACCCAGACGGCGCAAGAGATCCTCGATACCGCCGAAGACGTCGCGACCTATGTCACCAACGCCGGCATCCTGCCGCTGGTCCTGTCGTGCTCGACGTTTACGCCCGATCGCTCCTGTGCCACGACGTTTGTGCGCGACATCGGACGTCGGCTGTTCCGTCGATCACTAAGCGATGGAGAGCGCGACGGGTACCTGGCGCTCTACGACAGCGTCAAGGCCAAGGCCGACTTTCCCTCGGCGATCAAGTGGACCCTGGTGGCCATGATCCAGTCACCGAGCGCGATCTATCGCTCGGAGCTAGGGACCGCAGATGGCGATGGCTACACGCTCTCGCAGCACGAGCTCGCCAGCGAGCTGGCCTATACTTTTTCGGGCACGACACCGACGACGGCCCTATTGGACAAGGCCGATCGCGGCGAGCTGGCAAGTCCGGCGGTGCTGCTGAGCGAAGCCCAGGCCTTGATCGCGACGCCACGCGGGCAAGAAGTCGTGCGGCAGCTGTTCCGATCTTGGTTTCGCTATGAGCGCGCTGCAGCGGTCACGCGTCCGGATGTGGCCAACTATTTCAACGTCAGAAACTCGCTGGTCGAAGAGACCAAGCGCTTCATCGATCAGGTCGTGCTGACCGATCGCGGCGGCCTGAATCAGCTGCTGACGGCGAACTACACCTTCCTCGATGCGACGCTGGTCAGTCACTATGGCTATGGCACGGCGGGCGGCGGTTTTACCCGCACCACGCGTCCAGCAGAGTGGGGCATCGGCGTGCTGGCGCAGGGATCGATCCTGGCCGCGAACGCGCAGGCGCAGAGCTCGTCCCCGACGCAGCGCGGCTTGCTGGTGTTCGAAAAGCTGCTGTGCAATGTCCGCCCCGAGCCGCCCAAGAACATCCCGCCCCTGCCGCCGATCATGCCGGGACAGAAGACCACGCGCGATCGCTATGAGTCTCAGCATGCCGTCGGTAGCTGCGCGTTTTGCCACAAGCAGTTCGACCCCATCGGCTTCACCTTCGAGCACTTCGATGAAGTCGGTCGCTATCGCCGCGATGAAAAGGGCCTGGCGATCAACGACGCGGGGCGCGCCCTGACACCCAGCGACGAGGTCAACATCGAGGCAAGTGGCCAGGTCGATCTCGCCAAGAAGCTGTCGAGCCGTCCGGACGTGCAGGGCTGCGCCGCCGACATGATGGCCGCCTATGCCTATGGCCTCAGTGAGGGCCAGCCCCGCTGCCTGATCGGCAAGCTGCGCCCCAGCCTGCAAAGCGGCGACCAGAGCGTCCTTGACTACCTGACCGCGCTGACCGCCGCACCGCACTTCACCCACCGCCGCTAGCTCCCCGCACTCACGCCATCGAGGCTCTAGGCTCCGCGATACCGCTCGCTTGGGCGCGGGCTGCGCTCGTGCGCCTCCCAATTCCGACACCTTGCGACCTGCAACACGTCGAGCCAGCATGAATTTCGCGGGTTTGGTCAACGCACGTAGCCTGAAGACTCTGGATCTCGATGGCGATGGCGCCAAGAGTCCCACCGGGGACCTTGTGCTTCCGACTACGCCGCTAGCACAAGTAGCTAGGCCCCAGCACGCAGCGGCCGGAAGAAGAGCACTCGGGTTCGATCTCGCCGTCGCTGGTGCAGGGTTTGAAGCTGCGCTTGCGTAGGGCTGGGGGGCGGCGGATGGGATGCGGCCGGGGCTCTTCGGCAACCCAGCAGTCGAGTGCGGTCTTGCAGGGAATGGGCTCAAACCACTGGAACGTGCAGCCGCGCTCGGGGGTGATGCAGTCGCAGCTAGGGCCGCTGCTGAGGCCCGGGTTGGTGCGGAAGTTTTCGGGCACTCCACCGCTGTCGGCAATGCAGCGGCCGGCCGCGCGGTCGACTACGCAGGCCCGCGGCTGGCAGGGAGCGCTGGCGATTGGGGCGCGATGCGGCTTGAGAGTGCAGCCCCCGTTTTGGCACAGGCAGGTTCCGGGCAGAGGCGCGGACTCCTCGCAGGTGCGGCTGGGCTGCGGCTCGACACAGCGCGTCGGCATGCAGGGATCGTCCCAGCCGCAGTCGGCGTCCGATCGGCACGCGACGACCGAAAGATGGTCGCGCCCGGCGAGGGCAGGCGGGGGTGCAGGCACAGGCGCAGATGAAACCGCAGGTGCAGATAGAACCGCTGGCGCTGGTGCTGGCGCTGGCGCTGGCGCTGGCGCTGGCGCATCGAGCGCGGGTGGGGCGACCTGCTTGCCTCGCTGCCCACCGGCGCAGGCCAACAACAAACCCAGCAGCGCGCCACAGGTCCACATCGCTTGAGCGGGTCTGCGTGGGGTCTGGCGGTGCGCCTGCACGGTCTCTCCAGTGTAGCGAAATCGAGGCTGAGCCCGTCGCGGCACTCACGGCGACTGCGGCAAGACTTGAGCAGCGACATGAGCCTGGTGCTGCCCGCGGCCGCCGAGGGCGCAAATCATCAGGGCCGGTTGGCACTTGTGCGGCGCTCTGCCGTCACGCGGGAGAATCTGGCACATTCGGTCTACGGTGCGGCCGCTTGCGGTGCCGACGCTGGATGCAGTCTTCTTGGGGGCGAGAAATGATGCGACGTAGCTTGGTTTTTTTGGGGCTCTCGGTGTTGTCCGCGGCGCTGTTTTGGCATTGCTCGGGCAGCACCACTTCCGGGACGGGCGAAGGCGGCGACCTTTCGCCCAGTGACCGCGACGGCGGCACGACGCCGGTGGATCTGGCGGGGCTGGGCGGGCCAGGCACGGTGGTGGTGGTGAACCAGTGCAGCCAGCCGATCTGGGTAGCCGCGCTGAACAATGGCTCTAGCACCTTCATCCCCGACGGAGGCGGCTGGAAGCAAGAGCCGGGCGAAGCCCACGTCGTCACGCTGCCCAACACCTGGGGAGGTCGCTTCTGGGGCCGAACCGGCTGCACGTTCGATGGCAGCGGGCGCGGCTCGTGCGAGACCGGCGACTGCGGCGGGCGGCTGCAGTGCAGTGGCCTAAGCGGCAAGACTCCGGCCTCGCTGGTCGAGTTTCAGTTCGCCGGCTTCGGCAAGAAGGACTTCTATGACGTCAGCCTGGTCGATGGCTACAACCTGCCGATTGCCGTCGCGGCGCAGGCGGGGACCTATACCCGCAGCAACCCGAACAGCAAGTACGACTGTGGGGCGCCAACTTGCCGCAGCGATCTGAACCTAAGCTGCCCGCAGGCGCTGCAGCAGATCGTCGCGGGTCGGGTGGTCGGCTGCCGCAGTGCACACGCGGCCTGCGGGGCCAATCGCAACGATCCGGCGCTCTCCTGCGCTGCCAACGACGATCTGTACGCCTGCGCGGCCGGCGGGCCGAACAGCGTCATGGGCTCGTGCTACTCGCCGGGAGCGACAGCTCAGTGCTGTGGCTGCCCGGGCTGGTCGGATACCGGCACCTGCCGCGCGACCAATCCCAAGTGGGCCCTACCGTCGCTGCCCGAGACCTTCGCCAAGCCGTTTAAGACCGCCTGTCCCGATGCCTATAGCTTCCCCTATGACGATCCAACCAGCACCTACACCTGTGCTGCCAGCGCGGCGGCGGGTGTTGGCTACATCGTGACGTTCTGCCCGTAGGCTGGCGTAGCGCGCTGCGCCCACGTCGCGCCAACCGATGGCCCGGGCTAGGAACTTGTTGCAGCAATCGAACAGTCATTCAAAAATAAATAAAATATTTATATTGTTTGATAAATTTCAGTATTTTGCTTTTTAGTTACTGTGACCATTAGCAGTCTACTGAAGCCTTGCTGAGCCAATACTGCAACAAACTCCTAGCGCAGCTCTAGCTCGATCTGCTCTTGGCCGCCGGGGCGAAGCTCGACGTGCGCCGAGGCTGACAGGGGGCCGGCGCTGGCGCGGATGTGTAGCGGGCCGGCTGGTAGATCAGACAGCCGAAAGTCCCCGCGGTCGTCGGTGAGAGCCCGACCGCAGATCGTCCCATCGGCGGTTGTCGCGGTCACCGCTACGCCGCTGCGTGAGGAAAGCTCGCCGCGCACCTGGCCGCGCAGGGTGGCCGCAGGCTCTAGCTCTAGGCGCAGATCGCGCAGCGTCAGCTCGTCGGGGGCCTGACCCGCGGGGATGTCGATGGGCTGACTGAGCGGGGCAAAGCCTGGGGCCCGCGCGCGCAGAACTGCGGCCCCCACCGGCAGCCCAGTCAGCGAAAAACCGCCATCGCGCGCAAGCGGCACAGGCTGCGTTCCCGTCGAGGTCTGCAGGCTCAAGGTCGCTCCCAGGGGCAGCCCGCCGCGGGCTCGATCGCGCAGCGTTCCCGCAATCCCGCCGCCGGGAGCCAGGGTCAGCGAGACCTCGGTCCGCGGCTCATCCCCGCGCCGACTGAGCGACAGCGGTGCAAACCCCCGCTTCTGCGCACTGAGGCCAAGCGGCCCGCGCGGCAGACCGCTCAAGCGGAACGTACCTCGCTGATCGCTCAGGGCGACGGCTCGCGAGGTTCCCACCTGGGCATCGATGCGGACGCCAGCTACGGCGTAGCCGCGACCATCGACGACCTGACCCGTCACCTCGCCACCTGGCCCGGACGAGACGAACTCACTGCCGGGCTCCGCAGCTTCGGTGGGACCGGCCAAACGGCACAGGGCATCGGGCGGAATACCGAGCCGCAGCACGACGAAGCCCGGCACCCGCCCCCCGGCGGCCGGCAGATCGAGCTCTAAGCTGGCGCTGCGCTCGTCCTGGGCAGCGGTAATCAGCACGCGACCGGCGGCTCGTAGGCAGGCGTGTCCGGCGCTATCCGTCCGCAAGACGCCCCCGGCTGCCCCTGCGGCAGGAAGCCCGGCGCTCGCCGCCTTGGGTGCGCCCCCAGCGATGACGTCATCAGGAAAGGGCAGCGGGGCGGCGTAGACGCCTAGCTCACCGACGGCGCTCGGGGTGCGCAGGGGAGTCGGCGCGGCGGCCCGATGGGTGATCAGCGCCCCGGCCACGCGATGCTCGCCGACATCGCAGACCTCGATGCAGACCTCGGTCAGGGCCGAGGCCGTCCCGGCATCAATCCCGGCATCACTACCCAGATCACGGACCGGCAGGACGGAGGCCCGCCCCTGGTCGGCTGGCGAGGGGATGGCCCGCGGTTCGGCACCCGCGTCAAGCCGCAGATCTCCGACGGCCGGCGACGGTGATGCAGGCCGGACCGGCGGACTGCGCAGCCCCGCCCGAAACCCCATAAATGCCCCGCCCAGCGCCCCCCCCAGCGTGCCGACCAGAAGGAAGAGCACGGCAGCAGGCGGGGCAGAGCGAGGAAAACGCAGCATGGGCAGTGGGGACGAACCGAAGCGTTGGAATCCGACGAGGCACCCCAGGATACCGCAGAGCCGATACGCACGGCCCGTAGCACCGAGGGCTAGCAGCGCGTTGAAAAAGTCAGCGAGGAGGCCAAAGCGCAAGGCGGAGGAGGGGGCCCACAGCCGCCAGGCTGGGGAGAGCGTCCTTCGGGACGTGAGCACCGACAACGCAGCGATTTGGCCCCGCAGCGACTTTTTCAACGCGCTCCTAGCCGATGACGACGGGGGCGCAGGTGCTAACGCCGGCGCCGACGATGGTGTAGGGCAGGTGATCGAGCAGTGGCGTGGCCACTCCGGTGAGCGGTGAGAACAAAAGGACCTGCGAGTTGTTGAGGCCCGTCATCGGGTCGAGCGTGGTGACGAAGATGTAGAAGCGCCCGCCCCAGTGCGCAAAGGCCCAGGCGCGCACCGCCCCGGTCAGCGGATCGAGCGGCCACTGCAGAAGCTGGGTGGCGCTCGACTTGTCGAACTGGGCGATGAAGCTGGTGGTGCCGGGGAAGTAGGCGAAGAGCTCACCTTTGCCGGTGCCGGTGAGCTCAGGTCCGTTGTCAGTGATCGGCAGCGGGCCGTGGGCGGTGACGATCAGCGTCTTTTTGTTGATGCTGCCGACGTTGCCCTTGCCGGGGGTGTTGTGCGAGCCGCCGGTGATGTAGAGCGTCTCTTTTTCGCTGCCGGCTTCATCGCTGACGAAGCCCATGCCGAAGGTCTCAAAGCCAGCCTGCCCGCGCATAAAGCCGCTGGGCTTGCAGCTTGCGTCTTTGGTGCTGACCCAGAAGATCTCGCCGCTGTTGTAGAGCACCCAGGCCTGCGCATCGCGGTCGACCGACATCGAAAACGGTGTCGCCGTCCCGCCATCCCACGACGGACCGGCCGGGCAGCTGAGGTTGCCGATCAGCTTGATGTCGTTTTTGCCATCGCGGGGATTGAAGCTCAGCAGCCGGAATTCCTGATCGACGAGATAGATCAGATCAGCATCGCGCCCGCAGCTATTGGCGCAGCTGCCGCCGCGGCACATGCCGGGATCGCAGGTCTGGACGATCTCGCCCAGGTGGCCGCTAGCATCGCAGCTTAAGATATCGTCACCGCGGCAGGTGGTTGGTAGGTGCGGCGAGCAGTCGACGCAGCCTAAAGCGGGGTCACAGACCAGGCTGGTGGCGCAGGTCTGCTTCAGCCGATAACGGCCACCGCGACACACCTGCAGCAGGTTGCCCGAGCAGCGCTGAATACCGCGCTCACACTCGGCAGGCAGGCCGCTTCCGTCGTCGTCCTCGCCTTCCCCGTCAACGCCGAGGAGTTCGCGGGGAGCGCCGCAGCCCGTGGTGAGGGCTGCCATTCCCAAAAGGACACACAGGCCGCTGAGCCTCGCCAAGCCGAGAACCATCCGGGATGTCGCCGGGATGCGCATGGGGACCTCCGTATTGCCGGCTTATATCACGGGGCTGACCGGGGACGACCGCGCCGTACCGCTTGCCTTGACCGGTGCGAAAAAACCTATTTACGATGAGAGAGCATCGGCACGCCCTGCGCTCTTGGCCGCCCTACCTTTTACGGGCCAAAGTGGCGAGGCAGTCGATGGCGGGGGAGCAGCGCGCCGGTAGGTAGCCGGCGTCGCAGACAGGCAGGGGCTTACGGCTGGACGGAGTCCAGAGAGGACTTTGAGATGAAGACTGCTCGACGCGTCATGCCTTGGATGATGTGGGCGCTGGCTTCGGTGACGGCGTGCAATTCGAACGAGCTAGGAGGCGGTCCTGGCGACAACGATCTCGCCGGACCGCAGCCGATCATCACCGAGTTTTTGGCCAAGAACCAAGCCGGTCTCACCGACGAAGATGGTCAGGCCGCAGACTGGATCGAGATCCACAATCCGCACACCGTCCCGCTGGACCTCAGCGGCTATCACCTCACCGACAGCAAGGCCAACCCTAAGCGCTGGACCTTTCCCGACGGCACCCAGCTTGCTCCCGGCACTTACATGGTCGTCTTCGCCAGCGGCAAGAACCGAGCTGTGGCCGGCAAGCCGCTGCACACCAACTTCAGCCTGTCGGGGGGCAGTGTGGATGGCAGCTGTTCGGGGGGGGGCGGAGAGTATCTGGGGCTGACCAGTCGGGGCGGGGTGGCGTTGCCGCCAGCCTGGGAGCCGTATCCCGGGCAGGCCAATGATGTCTCGTTTGGGCTGAAGGCGACGGATGCCGCGGCACCGACGGCGTACTTCGCAAAGCCGACGCCGGGGGCTCCCAATGACCTCAGCTCGGCGCTGGCCGAGCGCGTGGAGTACATGCCTGCCAGCGGGACGTTTGGCGCTGCGACACCGATCACCGTCAACCTGACGACGAAGTCGACCACGGCGACGATTCGCTACACCACCAATCGCCAGCGACCAATTGGTGTGCCGGGCCGTCTGGGCATGATGAACGTCGATGCCACCACCGATGTCTGCACGCTGACCGGACATGGCTTCACCTCGGGCGATCTGGTGCGCGCATCGGGACCAGCGCCGCTCGATGCGCGGGTCAGCTACTTCGTCAAAGTCATCGACGCCGATACGTTCAAGCTGGCGATCGAGCCCGGCGGGCCGGCCATCGATCTTCAGGCTGGCGGCATGGTCGAGATTCGACGTGAGGCGGTGACCGCCAGCGCGGCCACGAGTGGCGTCTTCACCAGCACCACGATCGAGCACGGCTTCCTCAGCGGCGACAACGTGCAGGTCAAGAGCAGCGGTACGCTGCCGGGCGGGCTTTTGGCTGACACGCCGTACTACGTCGTGGTGACCGCTGCGAATACCTTTACGCTCTCGGCCTCGCCGACGCTGACCCCAAACGTGGCGATCACGACGGCCGGCAACGTGACGGTGTATCGCATGCCCTCGCCGCTCTACAGCACGCCGATCCCTGTTGCGCAGAGCACGCTGATCCGCTCGCGGGCATTTGAAAACGGTCGCCCCGATGGGCCGATCCGCAGCGAGATGTACCTCGCGCTCGATGCCGCGGCGCAGGCCGTGACCTCGACGCTGCCGATTGTGCTGAGCCACACCTTCAACACGGCGGTGATGAACAACAACACGCCGGTGAAGAGCTACCTGATGATCTTCGAGCCGAAGGCGCCGGACATGCTGTCGCGCATGACCAACCCGCCGGATCTGGTGTCGCAAGCGACGCTAGAACGGCACGGGTCATCGACGAGCGGCGATGACAAGTTCTCGATGGCGGTCGAGCTACAGGACGAGCAGGGCCTGGATCAAGACTGCAAGCCGCTGGGCATGCCGGCCAACTCCGACTGGCTGATGCACGCGCCGTATTTCTGGGATCCCTCGATGATGCACAACGATCTGATGTATCGCCTGAGCAATCAGATCGGTCGCTATGCCCCGCGCACGCGCTACGTCGAGCACTTTCACAACGAGCGGCAGCTACCAAACACGATTGAGGGCGTGCTGACCGGCACCACGGCCGACTACTTCGGCGTCTACAGCTTTATGGACAAGATCACGCGCGGCAAGAACCGCGTCGATATCGACAACCTGACGATCACCGACAACGCCGCTCCCGAGATCCAAGGCGGCTACATGTTCAAGTGCGATCGTCTCGATGGAAGTGAGACTGGGATTCGGCCACTCGCCGGTCAGACCTTCGGCGGGGCCGGATTCCAAGGGCCAGGCAACGACATCCTGGCTTGGGTCAACCCGCGCGAGATTTCTTTGGATCCGTTCAAGGTGGTGACGTCGGCGCAGAGCCTGTGGTTCCGCGGGCATCTCGGCGAGGCCTACGGGGTGCTCAACGGCGCGATGTCGACCGATCCGGTGAACGGCTACGCCAAGTACTGGGATGTGCCGGCGACGATCGACCACCACATCATGAACACGCTGACCAAGAACGCCGATGCATTCCGGCTTAGCTCGTACTGGTACAAGCCGCGCTTCGGCAAGCTGACGGCGGCACCGCTTTGGGACTTCGATCGCGCGCAGGGATCGCGGGATGGTCGCGACCGGCCGTGGAACAACTGGCTGGGCGGCGGCACCTCGTTCTTCACCTATCCCTGGTATGTCGAGATGTTCCGCGATCCCAACTTCTGGCAGCTCTGGATCGATCGCTACGAACAGCTGCGACAGGGTGTGTTCTCGACGGCAAACATCCATGCTCAGATCGATGATTTTGCCAGTCAGCTGAATCCTGGCGATGCCGCCAGCACGCCGGCCAAGCGCTCGATCGCCCGCTGGGTGGCTGGCGCCCCGGCTCCGGCCAGCACGCCGCGTCCGGCCAGCGACAACGCGGCGCTGGGCTACACCAACAACACGTTCAACGGGCAGTACACCGGCGAGGTGGCCTGGCTCAAGTACTGGTGGCAGAAGCGCTTGGAATTCGCCGACAGCCAGTTCACGCGTCCGGCGGTAGCCAGCGTTCCGGCCGGCATGGTCACGGTGGGCACCACGGTGACGCTGACCTCGCCAAGTCAGGTCACGCCGGGGGTCGAGATCTTCTACACCACTGATGGCACCGACCCGCGGATGAGCGGTGGTAATGCTGCGGCCAACGCCACGCTGTACACCGCGCCGATTGTTATCAACGGGCCGGTGAAGCTCTTCGTTCGCGTTCGCCATCCCGCCGCGGCCAAGACGGCCGCCGACACCGGCGTGCCTTTCGGCTCACGCTGGAGTGCGCCCTCGCAGTTCACCTACACGACGATGTAGCGCGGCATCGCATCGCGGCCGCGCCGGTCTCTCTTGCGCGGTCGGTCCCCGGGTCGCTCTTCGCCCCCCGCCACAGTCACAACCACGGTGCACAAGAACACCTGATGCAGGTCGCGATCGGTCGGCATCCCATCGATGTTCCGTCCATCGAGGAGAGACCATGACCCGCCCCCGCTCGCGTTCCTTGTCGCGCTTCCTGCCTGCCTTTGTCACGACACTTCTGGCCGGGGTCTCGCTGTCTGGCCCCGCTCCCAAGCCGGCTCACGCCCAGGCCTGGGCGGATTCCGAAGGTGCGACCAGCCTGGCGATCACGAGCGCGCTGGATCGTCGAGTGCGCCTGCCGGGGTTTGGCAACATCGCCTATCGCGCACCGCTTGTCGGCAAGCGCGGGCCGGTGGTGGTGCTGGTGCACGGCATCTTCGCCGGCTCGACGCATCGCAGCTTCAATGAGCTTCTGCCGCTCCTCGATGCCGCCGATGCCCGCGTCTACACGCTGGATCTGCCCGGCACTGGCGAGAGCGAGAGTCCCAAGCGCGCCTATTCGATGGCTGTGCTGGATCAGTTTGTCGAGACCTTCTTAGATCAGGTCGTGCGTGAGCCGGCGACGTTAGTGGCCGAGTCGCTGCTGACGGGAAGCGCGCTGCAAGTCGCAGCGCTACGGCCAGATCGCGTAAAGAGCCTGGTCCTGCTGTCCCCGACGGGCGCGGTGAACCTGGCGAGCCCCCCCAGCCGCGACGCGACAAGCCTGTACGACACGGTCTACGGCAACGACTTTCTGGGCCTGCTGTTTAACAGCACGCTGCTCAGCGACCCCTCGCTGCGCTTCTTCTTGGAGCGCACCTTTGTCGATCGCAGCCTGGTGACCGACACCCTGCTGGATGAATATCGCCTGGCCCGCAGCCGGCCGAATCAGCGCTGGATCTCGTTTGCCTTCGTCGGTGGGCAGCTACATCGCCGCTTTGCGGACGTGGCCCCAGCGGTCGCGGTGCCGGTGCTGGCGCTGTTTGGCAAGCAGGCTGAGTCACCAGGTCCAGTGGGTCGAGCCGATGCCGCCGCCGACTTTTCCGCCATCCGTCCCGACTTCACGTATCGCGAGATCGATCGCGCCGGCCTGAACCTTCACCGCGAGCAGCCAGCGGCCGTTGCTCGCCAGATCCTCGACTTCATCAAGTAGCGGCAGCGCCGCTCGCCTCGGTCTTGCGTCAGCGACCCAATGCGATCGGCGCTGCGCTCGCGGCGCCTTAGATCAGCCCCGGCCCGTGCGAGGCAGTGACCCAGAACGGCACCTGCCGCACATGATCCGAAAGCAGGATCGAGTTCGCGGCCTCGCGTCCGGTGACGACGGCGCGCTCCATCAAGGCGGTGGGATAGTCGGGCGTGCCGACCCAGTCGCCGCACAGCGACAGGTTGCCGATGCCGTTTTCAGCGGCGTAGCAGCTATTCGGGCGCGCGCTGGCCTGGCCGACCTCGAACGATGTGAAGTTGCTGTACGAGCCGACGGTGCGGGCCAAGAGCTTGGCGCTCGCTAGCTCGGGCATTAGCTCCAGCGCGGGGATGCGGACCAGCGGCCACAGCGCATCATCGGGCACCACCGACAAGAGCGGGTTTGCGTAGAGATGGAACTCCAGCACCGATCCGCCGGTCCGCATCGCGAAGTCGCGCGACTCGGCTTCCAGCAGGTGGTACTGCGCCAGCAGGTTGATCGGGCGGTGCTGCGGCGTCTCCAGCACATCGGGGACCTCGGCTCGTGGCTGCTTGTCGAGCCACACGCGCAGGATCTTGTAGGGCGGCGCGACGCGCATCATGCCCACCTTGGCCTTGACGTCGGCCAGCGCCACCGCGGCTGGGCTATCGAGTGCCACCGACCCTCCGAGCACGCTCTGGCTGCCTTTGACATCGGTGGCCAGCACCACCTGATCAAAGGTCTCGCTGCTGCCGACTTCACCCAGCGCGCGATCGAGCGCAAAGCGCAGGCCCTTGACCGGACGCGCAAGCTCGATGCGCACGCCCAGATAGCGCAGTCGCGCTTCCCAGGGACCAATCACCGCGGTGTGGTGATCGACGGTGGTGATCTGCCGGTTCATCGCCTTGGGCTGCCCGACGAAGAACAGGTGCATGAACTCCAGCATCTCTGCGGCGCTGATTTTTTCCGGATCGTTTAAGGTCACGGACGCGGCGGACTGCAGGACGACGTCGTAGAACTTGTTGCTGACGCCGCGCGACTTGGCCCAGGCGCGCAGCGTCTGGCTGTCGAAGCGCGCGGTGTTAGTCGCGTGGTTGTAGAACATCGAATCGGCCAGCGTCTTCAAGTTGGCGAGCGCATCGAGCGGGCCCAGGTTCGGCGAGCGCTCGATCAGCTTGAGCATGTTCTCGGGATAGCGCGGCGGGTTGGATTCGAAGATCTCGGGCTTGTAGGTGCGGTACTGGAAGTGAACTTGGTTGTACGGGCGGAAGTACTTGTTCACGCCGAGGCGGGCGAGGATTTCCTTGCACACGTGATAGTTGTCAAACCACATGTGCAGGCCGTGCTCGACGGAAAACTCGCCGATCGGCAGCTTGACGCGGCGGGTGGCTAGGCGTCCGCCCAGCACCGAACCGGCTTCGCGCAGCGTTACTTGATAGCCGCGCTCGGCAAGCTCTAGCGCCGCCGACATGCCGGCCAGACCGCCGCCGATGATCAGCACCGACTTGTTCGATCCGGCAGGCAAGCGGACGGGATCGCGGGGATTTTCCGGCAGGATCAGGCGCGGCGGCAGCGGAATCGCCTGCGCGGGTCGCGACCACAGCGAGCCGGTAAGGCCTGCACCAACGGCCAAGCCACCAAGAGAAGCAGACTGCAGGAATGCGCGTCGACGGATCATGGGATCACCTGGGGCAAAGGGAAGGGGACGCGGCTTGCGACGGGCCCAGCGGCTGCGCCGCACCGCGCCGGGCAGTCTATTTGAGTCCTCGCGTCGATGGCGGACGTCGCAAAAAATACTTTCGGTCCGACCCTTGCGCAGCAGAACGCGGACGATGTCGATGCGTGGTTCGCAGCTGTTTACATATTCAGTTGCAAACGCCCTAGACGCGAACGGGCTGCACGGCGTGGGGCCCCGCTTACCAGGACACTTTTTTTCCGTCGGGGCGCCGAAAAAAAAGGTCCTGGGCGGCCCTCGCCTTACTCGCTTCTTGGCAGGAACGAATATGTAAACACCTTCTTGCTTCGAAGGTGCTTCGGGCGTACTAATCCCCCCAACAGCCCGTAAGGCTGGGGCCGCAGCGGAGCTCTCATTTTCGACGCCCCGGCGAAAATGGGAGTCCGCGGGAGCTGGGCCCCCAAGCTCTGCTTGGGGAGGGCCCCGGCCGTGCAGCAAGTCCGCGTCTAGGTCAGTCGCAGCACAATATGTAAACGCGGGCTTAGCGGCTGGCGGGAGTGGGGCGGTAGGGGAGGGCGGTGGCGGCGAGGATGTGGCCGGTGGCGGTCTCTTGCGCGAAGGCGACGAGCTGCAGCGCTTCTTTGCGCCAGCCCGGGGACAGGCGGAGGGGGACGTCGGCGGAGAGGGTGCCGGTATCGCCCGCGGTGACGGCTTGCAGCCAGCGCACCACCGGGCCATGCGGCAGGACGCGGCCGGCGTTTTCACCACGCGGAACGCGTGTCTGTAGGCCGCTCTCGGTGATCGCGGCGTAGAGCGCAACGCGACGACGGGGTAGCTGGCTGGCGGAGAGGTGCAGGGCCTCGCCTGCGCCCTGCGGGTTGAGCTTGAGGCTGAGCTTCCCGTGCGAGGTCTGGGTCTCGCTGGCGTTGAGGATGGCGGCCCGTGCTCGGCTGCCGCTAGAGCCCAAGACATCGAACCGTCCGTTGACTACGAGCTGTGGCGTATACGGTCCCCGCATACCTAGAAGAGGTACATATGCGCTCTGGCGCTGGCTATAGGCCTCGTCGGAAAATGGGTCGCGCCAGCCTAGGTAGTTCCAGTAATCGACGTGCAGTTCGAGGGCAATTACCGGAGTGTCTTCGACCACGCCGCTCCGCGCGAGCTCAGCCAAGAGCTCATCGGCGGGCGGGCAGCTGGAGCAGCCTTCGGAGGTGAAGAGCTCCAGTAAGACGGCGGGGCGTGACGGAGGGCTTCCGGCTTCGGCGCGGGCAGCGGGGGCGGTCGGCGGAGTGGGCGCGGCGGTCGGGCCAGAGGGCGCGGCGGCGGTGGCAGCGACGGCGAGGAGCGGTGCAGAAAACAAGAGCGCGGCAGCTGCGCGGGGCAGGGTGCGGGAGCGAGCGGGGGGCCTGGCGAGCTGCCGGGCGAGTTGGAGGATGCCGAGCATGGTCTGTAGATGCCGGGGGAGCGGGCGCGTTACAAGCCCCGGGATGCAAGTCTTTTGCAGCTGCCCCTTGTGCCGGCGGCGAGCGAGCGCATGATTAGAAGCTATGCCCATGGCGGATCCTGTTCTGTGGACGCTGGCCGGTACTACGGCGGCGACGGTGCTGTACCTGTTAGATCGTCGTGCCAAGCTGCGTCCGACGGCGCTCGACGCCTGGGCAGCGACGCATCAGCTGCCGCTTCTGCGCGATGTGCCGACCAATGCCCTGGCCGGTCTTGAACCGCTGGCCCTCTTGCCGACCGTGCTGTCGGTCGAACGCCTGGCTCAGGGCACGCTGCGTAGTGAGCAGCTGGCTATGGCCACCAGCATGAGCGTCTGCGTCGTCGGCGGCGAGCGGCAGGCGCGGCGCTTTGTCCTGGCCTCGTTCGGTGGCCATCCCGATGCGCCGGCGCTGCGCATCCTGCCGTCGGCGACCCGCGATGCCCCGACCCACCTGGGCTTTGCCGAGATGCCGGCGACCTCGCTGCCTGCCGGCTATCGCATCGAGGCGTTTGCGCCGCTGCGCACCGATCTGGTGACGGCGATCGGTGACCTGCTGGCCACGGCCGATCCGAGCCGCAGCTTCCGTCTAGAGCTGCGCAGCGGTCGCATCCTCATCGCCGCCCCGCACCGTGAGGGCAGCTCGCCCGAGACGCTGATGAGCCTGGGCGTCGCGCTCAACGAGCGCCTGTTTTCGCTGTACGGTGCGCCGGCCGAGCCTGCCCCCGACGAGAAAGCCGGTCGCTGTGACACCGGAGGCGGTGGCTGCGGTCCCTGCGGCTGTCGCTAAGTTGTTGGGGGCTTCCCGATGAGCTTTCCCCTGCACGCGCTGGCCAAACAGATCGAGTGGTTGGGGACGCTGGCGCGCGTGCTGCCCTGGGGCCTGGCGCAAAAGCCACCTTGGTCGGTGGCCGACGTCGTCATTCAGGACGAGTACACGCACGACATCCTGATGTGCTGTGACGATGGGCGGGGCGAGGTGCTGGTCCTTGACTGCACCTGACTCGGCGGCGTCAACGCGGTCTCCGTGTGGGACCACCGACCCAGCGCCGATGAGCTCTTGAGCAGTCGACTCGCTCGCGGCTGGCAACCGACGCCGACCGAGACGCAGCAGGGGCCGCAGATCTTGGGACACGCCTGCAAGCTGCCGCTGCCGTCGCGCTAGGTGTGCGGTTAGCTCCCGCTGGGCAGCGGCGTGATCACCGGGGCGCCGGCCGCCGTGGTGTTGCGCAGCAGGAATTCGTGCAGCTCGCGATACCACTCCTGCGCCTGACTGATCGGCGAATCGGCGCCGAGGATGGGGTCGATGTGTGTGAGCTGAGGATAGGCCAGCACGCGGAAGGCTTCGGCGCGCGTGCGCGGCAGGCCCGCCTGCGGACGGCCGGGTCCAATCGGCACAGCATCGACGAGCTGACGGAGCGCGTCGTAGGCGTGCTGATCGCCGCCGCCCTTGCCGGCCAGCCCGGCTGCTAGCGCCAGAATCGGCAGGTCCAGGCTGCGTCCGTGCGCCGCTCGCAGACCGAACATGCTGCGTGGCCAGTCGCTGCTCGCTAGCACCAGGCTGCCCGCCGCCGGGGCGTCGAGCGCCAGTCGGGCTGGGAAGTACCACTCTGCAAAGTCGAGCCCGGGGCCATGGAACCAGGCCTGCGCCAAGTCGGTGAGCGCGGTGTGGCCGGTCGGCTGCGTCTTGTCGAAATCGACCCAGTCATAGGTCGCGGCGGGGTCGGTCGGGTGCAGGAGATCGGCGCCGAGCAGGCTGCGATACTTTTCGATGCGTCCGCCGGTACCGACGCCACAGCTGACGGCGGCAAACGACAGCGCGTTGTAGGCGCGGTCAAACGAGAAGCCCAGCGCCGCGCGGTTGGTCAGCGCGGGCACGGCGTTAAGGCCCAGCAGCACGCGCAGAGCGCTGTCGCGATCAGGGTCGCTGACCACATCCATCGGTCGCCAGGCGGCGCGCAGGGCCGAGATGCCGGCGGTCACGTAGATCTCGCTGCCGAGGAGCGGCAGGGTGTAGAAGCGGTCGCGGCTGCGGATCTTGCTGAGGCCGGGGCGGGGAAAGCTGCCGCTGATGCCGTCTTGGTACTGGGCCAGCGAGATCGGGGGCGTGGCGCTGCCCTCGGCGCCGGTGGTGCCGTCGATGAGGACGAGGCCCGCGAGGTCTTCATAGCCGGGGCGGCCGGTGAAGTCCCAGGCGGCGTATTCCTCGACGATCGAGGCGCCCAGCGAGTGCCCGATCAGGACCACGTGCGACTTGCGCCCGGCGGCGGGCACGAGCCCCAGCACGGCCTGTAGATCCGAGATGGTCGTCGCCAGGCCCCACTCCGACATGAACGCGGTCTGTTCTTGCGAGAGCAGGCCGGGGAAGCGACGGCCTTCGACTTCATCGCCGGCAAAGTAGTAGCGGCTGGCAAGCTCGGGATCGCCGCGCACCTCGGCGACATCCAGGCCGTGATGATCTTCCAGGAAGTTCGAGCGGCGATCGATAGCCCACACCTCGATCGCAGCGTCGGGGGCCGAGCGGCGCACCAGGGCGCGGGCCAGCGGCTCGAAGCTGCCGGCGCCTCCGAGGAAGCCGGGCATCAGCACGGCGATGGCGCGGGCCGGCCGCGGCGGCTCGCTGTCTAGGCGATAGCGCACGACTCGCACGAAGTTGTCTTCCGGCGGAGTCTCGGCGAAGGCGGTGGCGTTGGGATTGGGCGGGGGCGCGGGGGCCGCGACGCGCAGCACCTCGCGACGGATGGCCACCGGAGCCGAATCGACCAGCGTACTCGCCGGCGGGGGCACGTACGGCGGCGGCGGTGGCGGCGGCGGCTCGGGCGCTGGCTCGCCACAGGCAAGGAGGCCAGCCAGCACGGCCCAGGGGGTTCGCCGCTTGCTGAGCCCGCGGGCCGGCGATGCCGGGGGCTGCGGACGAACGATCGAGGAGGGCAACGAGGAGAGTCGGCCGCGCATGGGTGCACCATATCGCCGACGGCGGCTTCCCTCCCACCGAAAAAAGTGCGGCGCGATCGGGGCCGGGCTTGCCACCCTGCCGGGCTTCAGATCAGGCCCAGGTCGGGGTGGATGGCGAAGGGCAGCCCGGGCGGCAGCGGTGCGTTGCCGGGGCGGAGGATGAGGACCGCTTGCAGGCCGGCCTCGATGGCGGCCTGACACTCAGCGGGGATGTCGCTGCAAAACAGGATGCCCCCGGCGGGCTGTCCCCAGGCCGCGGCGATGCGGCGATAGCTCGCGGGGTCGCGCTTGGGGCCGACCTCGGTGTCGTAGTAGCCAGCTAGCTGGCCGGTCAGGTCGCCAAAGGGGCTGTAGCGAAAGATCAGCTGCTGCGCCAAGCGACTGCCTGACGAGTAAATGGCGACGGAGCGGCCTTCGGCGATCCAGCGGCTGAGGGCGGCTGGAACATCGGGGAAGAGCTCGCTGCGCAGCGCGCCGCTTTCGTACCCGTGGCGCCAGATTAGGCCCTGCAGCGCCTTGAGGCCGGTGGCTTTGACATCGGCTGCCATCTGTCGGCGAACGATGGCCAGGACCGCTTCGGAATCCGACGCGCAGGCGGCTTCGGCGGGCGAGCGGTCGGCGAGGATCTGACGACAGGCGGCGGCTACCTCGGGCTCGTCGCCGTGCGCAGCCAGAAAATCGCTGACCCGGGTCGCGGCATAGGGAAACAGCACGCGATGCACAAACGAGATGGGCGTGGTCGTGCCCTCGATATCGAGGAGGATCGCCTGGTAGGACGGAGGGGCGGAGCTCATGGCCGGAGATCGTGGGTGCGCTAGCTGCGCCGCAGTGCGGCTTCGACGAAGTCCAGGCGGTCGTTGCCCCAGAACAGCTCATCGCCGACGAAGATCGCCGGGGCGCCGAACACGCCACGCGCAAGCGCCTCATCGCCGAAGGCCCGCAGGCGATCTTTGACGGCCGGCGTATCGCAGGCGGCGAGCAGCGGATCGGGCGGCAGGCCGAGTGCCTCGCACACCGCGCGCAGGGTGGCGTCGTTGGTGAGGTCGCGATCTTCGGTCCAGGCGGCGTCGAACAGCGCCTTACTAAGGCCGGGGTGGCCGGTGTCGGCGCCAGCCGCCAGGCCAGCCGCGACGATGAGCCGCATGGCGCGCAGCGCGTTGATGGGGAAGTGGCTGGTGAAGCGAAACGGCACGCCGTAGTGCGCTGCCCAGCGCGACAGGTCGGCCAGCATGTACGTCGCCTTCGGTGGACAGGCGGCGGGCATGACGTTGCCGGTGGCCTTGAAGATCGCGCCGAGCGCCATCGGCTTCCAGATCACCTGGGCATGATTGCGGGCCGCGAGCGGCTCTAGCTGCGTCGCCGCCAGGTAGCTGTAGGGCGACGACAGATCAAAGTAGAAGTCGATGCGCTTGTAGGGCTTGGCCGGTGGGGTCGTGGCGGGCTCGTTCATGTCGGCGAATCTATCAGGAAGCAGGCGGGGCGTCTTGCATCGGTGCGCGCCGCGGGGCGGGCTGGCGATTGACAAGCCTGGCCGAGTTTCAGAGCCTCATAGGCATGACTGTAAGCCACTTCAAGCTGGTGCTGATTCGCCATGGGCAGAGCACCTGGAACCAAGAGAACCGCTTCACCGGCTGGACCGACGTCGGCCTCACTGAGCTCGGGTGCGAAGAAGCGCGCTCGGCTGGGCGCTTGCTGCGCGAGGGCGGCTTCACGTTTGATGTCGCCTACACCTCGGTGCTGCGGCGAGCGGTGCACACGCTGAACCTGGTGCTCGATGAGCTGGCGCTCGACTGGCTGCCGGTGCACAAGGCCTGGCAGCTCAACGAGCGACACTACGGCGCGCTGCAGGGCCTGAACAAGACCGACATGGCCAAGCAGTACGGCGAGGCGCAGGTGAAGATCTGGCGACGCAGCTACGACACGCCGCCGCCGGCTTTGGAGCTTACCGATGAGCGGCATCCGCGCTTCGATCGCCGCTACGCCGGACTTACGCCGGCTGAGCTGCCGGCGACCGAGGCTCTGAAGAACACCGTCGAGCGCCTGGTGCCGTTCTGGCACAGCACGCTGGCGCCGGCGATTCGTTCGGGGCAGCGGGTGCTGGTAGTGGCGCACGGCAACAGCCTGCGCGCGCTCATCAAGTATCTCGATGGCGTGTCCGACCAAGACATCGTCGAGCTGAACATTCCGACGGGGATTCCGCTGCTCTATGAGCTAGATGGCGAGCTGAAGCCGCTTTCCAGTCGGTATCTGGGCGATCCGGAAGCGGCGGCGAAGGCGGCAGCGGCGGTGGCGGGGCAGGGTAAGGGAAACTAGCAGGCGGGTTCTTCGGCCTAGCGGTTTGCGCTAGAAGAGGCTAGAGACCGAGGCGGCTGCGCAGGGCAGCGTGCTCCTGCCACAGCGCGGCGGGGGTGCGCTCGCCGAACTGCTCTAGGAACTTGCGGTGGCGCTCGCTCTCTTCGACCCACTCGCCGCGTTCGACCTGCAGAAGCTGTTCGCCCGCTGCGCCATCGACAGACAGGCCGGAAAGATCGAGCGTGCCCGGCGCTGGCAGGTGGCCGATCGGCGACTCGACGATGGCATCGGCCTGGCCGCGCACGCGATCGACGATCCACTTGAGGACGCGGACGTTTTCGCCAAAGCCCGGCCACAGGTAGCGGCCTTCCTTGTCCATGCGGAACCAGTTGACCTGGAAGATCTGCGGCAGCTTATCGGCCGAGGTCCGCTCCTGCATGCTGAGCCAGTGGCGGAAATAGTCGGCCATGTTGTAGCCACAGAAGGGCAGCATGGCCATCGGATCGTGGCGCACGACACCGACGGCACCGACCGCAGCCGCGGTGGTCTCAGACGACAGCGTGGCGCCCAGATACACGCCGTGCTGCCAGCTCTGCGCTTGCACGACGAGCGGCATGACGCGAGCGCGGCGACCACCGAACATGATCGCCGAGATCGGGACGCCACTTGGCGCTTCAAACTCCGGCGAGATGCAGGGACACTGACGGGCGGGCGCGGTAAAGCGCGAGTTGGGATGCGCGGCTTTTTCCTTGCTCTCCGGCGTCCACGAGCGCCCCTGCCAGTCGGTCAGGTGGGCCGGCGGCGGCGAGGACAGGCCCTCCCACCACGGCTGCATATCGTCGGTCAGCGCGACGTTGGTGAAGATCGAGTTGCGGCCCAGCGTGGCCAGCGCATTGGGGTTGGTCTTGGCGCTGGTGCCCGGCGCGACGCCGAAGAAGCCGGCTTCGGGGTTGATGGCCCACAGCCGACCGTCCTTGCCGATGTGCATCCAGCAGATGTCATCGCCGACCGTGAAGACCCGGAACTGATCGCGCAGGCCCAGGCTTGGCACCAGCATCGCCAGGTTGGTCTTGCCACAGGCTGAGGGGAAGGCCGCCGCGATGTACGTCACCTCGCCCCCGCGACCGGGACGCAGATCCTCGATGCCGAGGATCAGCATGTGCTCTGCCATCCAGCCTTCGTCGCGACCCATGGTGCTGGCGATGCGCAGCGCGAAGCACTTCTTGCCCAAAAGAGCATTGCCGCCGTAGCCCGAGCCGACGCTCCAGATCTCGCGCTCGCGCGGGAAGTGGACGATGAAGCGGCGATCCGGGGACAGGTCGCCGATCGAGTGCAGACCTTTGACAAAGCCGCCGCCGACGCGGCTCATGTGATCGAGCGCCACCTGACCCATGCGGGTCATGATGCGCATGTTGGCCACGACGTAGGCGCTATCGGTGATCTCGACGCCGACCTTGCTGTACGGCGATCCCGCTGGGCCCATCAGATAAGGTACGACGTACATCGTGCGGCCGCGCATCGCGCCCTGAAACAGCGGATACACGCGCGCCTTAGCATCGGCGTACGACATCCAGTTGTTCGTCGGACCGACGTCGTCTTTCGAGTCGCTGCAGATGAAGGTCAGGTGCTCGGTGCGGGCGACATCGCTGGGATGTGAGCGATGGAAGAAACAGTTCGGATAGTGCTCGGAATTCAGCTGGAGAAGCTCGCCGCTCTGCAGCATCTGCGCGGTCAGGCGCTTGCTTTCCTCTTCCGAACCATCACAGAAAACCACCTGATCGGGCTGAGTTACTTTCGCTGTCTCGGCCACCCACTGCTTGAGCTGCTCCATCGAGTCAGCTCCGCTGAGTACCGAGGCAGAGTCCGCGTTCTTCTGAGTCGACATCGTTATGACGTTCCTATCCTAAGGGGTGGGCGCAGCCTAACACATGTGACCGGGCCTTTGGCCCCCGGCAGTGGGGCGGGCAGCGCCGCGCTACAAAGCAGCGCATAATGACCGCATGCCTGTGTCGCGCCGCGCTGCCACTCTGTCATCGGCTGCTGTTCCTGAGCTGGGCTCATACGACTTGCTGATCTATGACGGGGAATGCCGATTCTGCCAAGCGCAGGTCGTTCGCCTGCAGCGCTGGGCGGGCGCGCAGCTTTTTCCCATCCCACTGCAAAAGGCCGGTCTTTTGGACACGCTAGGCATCGCGCACGAAGAAGCGATGCGGGCCATGCAGCTCGTCACGACCGAGGGCGCGATTTTCTGTGGCGTGGAAGCGGTGGTGCAGGGCCTGCGGCGGCGGCCGCTCTTGGGGCGGTTCCTGCGGGTGTACTACGTGCCCGGCTGTCGTCAGGTCGCGGATCTGGGCTATCGCCTGATTGCGCGCTATCGCTATCGCCTGATGGGTCGAGCCATTGCCCGCGGCGAGTGCGACGGCGGCTCCTGCTCGCTGCACCTGCAGCCGAAGTAGACAGGCAAAACTTGGCAGGCGAGCCCTGCGTCCTTACTTTGCTTCTATGCGCTCGAACGAACATGGCGGTCGTCGCGGGTCCTCCTCTTACGTCGAGGTTCGCCTGGGTTCACAGTTCACACCCGGAGTCCGCGCTCTGCTTATCGTCTATGCCGTCACCTATGTGGCGGGGCTGATCCCGCCGCTGGATGCCTGGACGGTGCAGTATCTGATGTTGCGGCCGATCGCGGCGATTGGTCATTCGCCGTATCAGCTTCTGACTGCGCCGCTCTTGATGAACAGCCTGATCTCGCTCTTTTTCCTGGGGCTTCTGCTCTGGCAGATCGGCAGCGCCATCGAAGAGCGCATCGGCACCCGCAAGTTTCTGCAGTGGTCGGCGAGCACGCTGTTTGTCTCGACGCTGGCTGCTGCGCTGGTCGGTCGCTTCTTTCCGGTCCTGGGCGCCATCCCGCTGCCGATCGATGGCCATCCGCTGTTTCCGCTGCTGCTTTTGGCGTTTGCGCACTACTACGGCAAGACGCAGGCACGGATGTGGGGACTGGGCGAGCCGGTCTCGGGGCGGGGGCTCGCCTATTTCTTCATCGGCATCGGCCTTGTGGCTGGCCTGCTGTCGGGGCAGTGGCTGTCCTTGGCGTCGCAGATCGCGGCACTGGGCTGGTCGTTTTTGCTGTTGCGGCGCCCCTGGGCGGGTCTGCAGCTACGGAAAGCGCGCAAGCTCAAAGTCGTAGACGGCGGGCAGCCCTTTCGTGCGAAACCAGACGAGGCAAAGTGGCTGAACTGAGCGAGCGCAAGGCTTGCGTAAGTCTGCGAGACGGGCGGCGGTTCTTGGCGTGGCGTGCGAATTTTCGACCACCCCGGTGAATAAGTTCTGCCGGCCCACGTCTGGCCACGTCACGGCGTAGTGCCGTGCTGTAAACAGGCTGAATTCGGGGGGAAGAGCTTATGAACGCACGTCGGTTTGGTCTTGCAGTGTTTGCCTTGCTGGCGTCCTGTGGCGCGAAGCAGGCGGCGATTGATGAAGTGCAGTTTGGCTTGACGACGGCCGGAGTGATCGGTCTGTCCGGCACGCTGGCGATGGATGCGATCAAGGGGCCAGCGCCGGCCTGTGCGGCGGTGCAGACCGCGTGCACCACCTATCCTTGTACGACCGGCTCCGTGAACATCACGCTGGGAGGCGGCTGCCCGCTGCCCCTGGGCGGAGCGGCGGCGGGATCGGTCTCGGTGACCGGCAACTGGTCGTCGGTCGACTCGGCAACCTTGTCGCAGACCTACACCAACGCCACCGTAGCCGCGCAGAACAACAAGGCGCTGGCGCTGGCCAGCGTGAAGTCGGTGAGCGCCAGCCGCAGCGGCACCACGCTGACCGTGAAGTTCACGGGCGCCGACGCTGTTGCTTCGGCCTCGGGCAGCGCGGTGGCAGCGGGCGGCAGTCAGAGCTGGACGGTGGTCGTCAATACCAAGGGCACCGCCGATCCCAGCGACGACATCCTGACCGTCGATGCCACCGGTGCGAGCGCTGGTGCTGGGCTTGGGGCCTCGGCTCGCGTCGCGAAGATCAATGGCGCGATCCTCGATCCCGCTTGCCGCACAAACCCAGTGGGGGGCAGCGCCGAGATCACGCAGGTCTCGACCTTCGTGCCCACCATCACCAAGATCCAGTTCCACGCCGCCTGTGATGGCAAGGCCGAAGTCGACGGCGCGACGCAGGACTTCATGCTGCTGCCGTAGCCCGGACGCACCGGCTTGCGGCCTGGGCTGGCTTACAGCGTCTCGACGGACTTCAGCATCTCGGCCTTGAAGTTCGTGCGGATCGAGATGAGCGAGCTAGGGCGCAGCCGCGTGCGACCATCGACGAGATCGACGTTGGGGTTGACGCGCTGCCCATCGACATCGCTGCCGTCTTCAATGTTGATGACCTGCGGCTTCTGAGACGCCGCAGTAGCCGGCTTGGTGGCGGTGGTGCCGGTCGGGGAACCGGTCTGGGCCAGGGCGGGAGCGGCGACGGAGAGCGAGACAACCAGGGCAACAAGAGCGCTGAGCTTGTTCATGGGCGACTCCTTCTGGTCTCCCTGAAACGGCACAGCCAGCGGTTCGATCTAAGGTCGCCTGATTTTGTTTGCTTGCGTCGGTGTAGGGGGGATGTGAGGCGAGAGGGCAGGGCGGACTAGAAGCCGCCAGGCGGGGTCACGCACAGGCTCCAGGTGCCGGGCACGCCGACGGCATCCCAGGCCATCTGGGTGGTCACCCACTCGACCGAGCAGCGGCCAAACAGGTTCTCGGCCGCCTTGGCGGTGGCGATGCGGCCTGCCGCGAAGTTGGTGCTGGCCGTGAACAGCTTGCTGTTGGCCAGGTAGATGATGTGCTGCGCCTTTTCGATGCCGATGCCCGACACCTGGGTCGCGGTCTTGTTGCGCGGGTGCTTGCCGCCTTCGGACATCAGATAGAAGGCCAGGTTGACGATGCCGCTATTGAGGTGCACGCCACCGCGATCCGTCCCACCAGGCATGATGCGCTCGGCGTAGTTGTCTTTGCTCGCCATGTCGGCCGTGGGGTTTGCCATGAAGCGCAGTGCGCCGCCGGGCAGCATCGGGCCAGCCACTTTCTCTCCGATCAACCAGGTGCCCGTCGACGGCACGATCGCGGCCGGGTTGCCGCCGGCGCCACCGCCCGAGTCGACCCAGGCTTCGGCCACCGCCCCGACGATGTCAGACATGGCCTCGTTGAGCGCGCCCGATTCGTTCTGATAGGTCAGGTTCGACGTGGAATTGGTGACGGCGTGGGTTAGCTCGTGCGCGCTGACATCAAAGCCCTGCGATAGGTTGATGAACAGCGAGCCATCACCGTCGCCGTAGACCATCTGGAAGTACGGCGTGCCCAGCCAAGCGGCGTTGTTCGGTGAACACGAGCCGAGGCCGCCGAAGGTGACGTGGGCGCTCGACTTCAGCACGGCACCCTTATCGTCGTACGAGTCGCGGCCGTTTTGGAACTTGTGGAAGTAGTAGGTGTTGCCGACACCCTCGTAGATCTTGTTGATGTTGACGTCGGTCACCGGCATGTCGCCTTCTTTGCGACTGGCGGTGCCGGGCAGCGTCGCTGGGTTTAGGCACTTGTTGCCGTAGTCGAACATCTGGCGCGAAAGGGCATCGTAGCGCTGCGTGAAGCGATCCAGCACCTCACCGTCTTCGGCTCGCACAACCAGCTCTTCCAGCGCGGGGCCGTCAGCAGCTGCGAATTCGACGAGCGCGCGATACGAAAGGACCGGCGCGTGCGCGCTGTCGCGCACATAGACCACGGTGCTGGGAGCCTCATGAATCTTCACGCTGCTCTCGTAGCCCGCGACGACCAGACGCGACAGCGCGCGCGCGATCGCGGCATCGCCAGTCAGCGCAGACGTGGTCTCGGGCAGACGAAGGTCGGGCACCAGCTCGCCGAGCACGGTGTTTAGCGCGCCGTCGGCATCGATCTGCACCGCCACTTCCGAGTGCAGGACCAGCATGCCGCGGTGCCGCTGCTGCAGGCGTACGTACAGGCGACCCGCCGAGTCGTGCGAAGCCTGGCGCACCGTCAGCTCATCGGCGGGCGAGAGCCGTAGCGCGCTCCGTAGCATGGAGAGGACCGCCGGCCCTACCTCACGTGCGTCGTGGATACCGAGAGTCACATGGCCGCTCAAGTACATCGGCGTGCCATAGGCGCTAACCGCCGCGCTGTCGAAGCCCAGCTGGCCCAGCGTCTGCGTCGAGGAATCAGCGGGCAGGGCTAGCATGGCCGCAGTCTCGGGATCGACGACCCGGGTAGCGGGCGGGGTCGCGCTGCTATCAACACCGCAGCCGATGGCAAAGCCAAGCAGGGTCAGGGCCGAGCGGTGCAGCCACGCGCGGCGTCGCAGCTTGGTCGAGGGATGTCGAGTCGGGGTCATGGGGGAGGCTCCTCTCTGAATTTCGCGGGACAGTACCACGGGCCTCTGACCGCCGCGGAGCGATCTGTTTTTTGCGCGTGGCAACGAGGTGCGGGCAGGCTGGCCAGACGTGGTGTGGGCTGCCGCCGGTCCGCCTATTTGAAGCGGGCGCGGTAGCGGCTGACCGACTGATACTGCGGTGGCCAGGGCGTGGCGACCTGCTGCTCGGCCGCCGCATGCTGCGTGAAGTAGGGGTCAAAGAGGTGGGCGCGGGCGAGGGCCGCCAGGTCAGCGCGGCCAGCTGCGATGATGCTGTTGATGTCCGAGTAGGACGAGATATTGCCCACCGCCATCGTCGCGATGCCGACCTCTAGGCGCAGCAGCTCGGCAAACGGTGTTTGGTACAGGCGGCCATAGGCGGGCTTGCTCTGCGGTGTGGTCTGCCCCGTCGAGACATCGAGCAGATCGGCGCCGTGCTGCTTGAGCAGGTGGGCCACCGTCAGCGTTTCTTTCTGGCTGAGGCCACCCGGCTGCCAGTCCGTCGCTGAGATGCGCACCGACACCGGCTTGTGCGCTGGCCACACCGCGCGCACCGCATCGAGGATCTCCAGCGGAAAGCGCATGCGGTTCTCGATGCTGCCGCCGTATTCATCGCTGCGCTGGTTGGTCAGCGGCGAGATAAAGCTGGCCAGCAGATAACCGTGCGCCATGTGCACTTCGATGAGGTCGAAGCCGGCCTCCTGTGCAAGCTCGGTGCTGCGCACGAAATCGGCGGCCACTGCATCCATCATCGCGCGGTCCATGCTCTGCGGACGTTGACTGTGCGGAAAATAGGGCAGGGGCGATGGCGCGATGATCGGCCAGGCTTCCGACGCGGGCAGCGGCTCGCTGTCGCCCTGCCACAGCAGGCGGGTCGCGGCTTTGCGGCCGGCGTGACCAAGCTGCACGCCGATCTTGGCGCGGCTGTGGCGATGGACGAAGTCGACGATGCGGCGCCAGGCTGGCGCATGCTCTGGCTTGTAGAGCCCGGCGCAGCCGGGGGTGATGCGTCCCTCTCGACTGACATCGGTCATCTCGGCGATGACCAACCCCGCGCCACCAATCGCTCGGCTGCCCAGGTGCACCAGGTGCCAGTCATCGACCGTGCCATCCTCTGCCGAGTACTGGCACATCGGCGAGACCACGACGCGGTTTTCCAGCACGAGATCGCGCAGCCGGAACGGTGTGAACATTGGCGGCGGGCTCCCCGCTGCGCCGTCCTGCGGCAGGGCAGTCGAAAGCGTCCCGGTCGCCGCGCCGACCTGCGCTTGGGCCTGCGCCGCCACCTGAGCATCGACCGTGGCCATCAGCTCGGGGTCGCGCACCGTCAGATTTTCGTGCGTCAGGCGCAGGCTGCGGGTGAGCAGACTGAACGCGAACTGCCAGGGCGGCAGGTGCATGTAGCGCTCGGTGTTTTCGAACCACTCCAGGCTGGTCTGCGCCGCGCGCTGCAGGCTTTCGACCATCGGCCGGCGGGCCGCGTCATAGGCGAGGAGCGCTGGCCCCACCTGCTCGCGTCGCGTCACGCCGTGCTGTCGCAGCGTATCGCGCAGCACGATGGCGTCTTCCATCGCCAGCTTGGTGCCCGAGCCGATCGAAAAGTGCGCGGTGTGTGCAGCATCGCCCAGCAGGACCAGATTTTGGTGCACCCAGCTGCCGCAGCGAATGTTGGGGAAGTTGCGCCACACGCTGCGATTGCCGATCAGGCGATGGCCGCCTAGCTCCTCGGCAAACAGGCGCTCGCAGTAGGCGATGGTGGCGGCTTCGTCTTGCTCGGCGAGGCCGCTGCGGCGGAAGGTGGCCTCGGTGCACTCGACGATGAAGGTCGACTGTGGCTCGCTGTCCGATGCGCCCTGTCCTTGGGTGTAGCGGTAGGCGTGGACGCGGAACAGGCCGTGTTCGTTTTCCTTGAAGTAGAACGTGAAGGCAGAAAACGGAAAGGTCGTGCCCAGCCAGACGAAGCGATTCGGGCGACCTTGCAGCTGCGGCCGGAATGACTGTGCGTAGCGCGCCCGCACCAGGCTGTTTACGCCATCGCTACCGATGACGAGGTCGGCCGAAAGGAGATCATCAAGCTGCGACCCCTGGAGCTCGCGTTGAAACTGCACATCGACCTCGTGCTCGCGACAGCGGCGCTGCAGGATGTCGAGCAGGGTCTTGCGCGACAGCCCCGAAAAGCCGTGCCCGGTCGACCGCAGCACCTCACCGCGGTAGTGGATAGCGATGTCGTCCCAGTGGGCGAAGCTATCGACGATCTCGTCGTAGGTTGCGGCATCGCCGCTGCGCAGCACTTGCAGCGTCTGATCGGAAAACACCACCCCAAAACCGAACGTGTCGTCGGGGCGATTGCGCTCCAGCACCGCGACCTGGTGTCGCGGATCTTCTTTCTTGAGGAGCAGCGCGAGATAAAGCCCAGCCGGGCCACCACCAAGAACGACAGTTCGCATGGGCGGCATATTAAGAACATTGCAGACGCGAAGTCAGCAGGAACGGCGGCCGCGGCTGTGCGGCGTGTTGCCGCGGGGCGTGGATCGCGTCTAGGCCGGCGGGCCTAGGCAGCTGCCCAACTCGAAGAGCAAGAAGGCCAGGATATGCTCCTGGGGTAGCAGGCCACTGCCCGTCGCTGGGCAGTACTCCGGGAAGGGCAGGCGCAGCGAGCGCTGGCGGGTGTGGTACGAGCTAAACAGCGCGCGTCCGCACGGGGCCTGCGGCGGGTAATCGAAGCTGACGGTCAGCGGGCGCAGCCGGGGCGGGCGCAGCCGATCGCTGAGCTCAGCAGTGAGCCAAGTCGTCGTGGGATAGCGCAGGTCCGTCGCCGTCTTTTGCACCACCACCCAGCCCGGCAGAAGATCGCTGACCGGCAGCGCGCCCGGCATAAGCGGTCGCTCGCCAGGCAAGGCCGCGATCCAGTCGGCCAGCGCGCGCGTGGTGGGTGTGTCCGTCGAGACCTGCGCGGTCAGCAGGCTCAGGCTGCCGCCATGGGCCGGCGCGGTGTGAAAGCCGTGCGGCGTGGTGATGGCGCAGTCCTGATCGTCCTCGAAACAGACAAAGGGAGCGAGCTCCGGCACTTGCTGCAGGAAGTCATATGACCAGTCGGTCACATACAGCCGTCCGCCGCCCGAAAGATAGTCGCGCAGGTTGGAAAGGACCTGCGGATCGCGCAGCAGCGACTCTGAATACGTCGGGCCCGAGCAGTTCAGAAAGATCAGCGGATAGCGCAGCATGCGCTCTCGATCGCGCAGCAGCGTCGATAGCGGGGGTTGGCCAGCGACAGTCGGCGCGCCGGGGGCTTGGTTGTTGTAAAGGTGCACGCGGCCAAAGGTCGGGTCGCCGCTACTCGGATCTTCGGCACCAGCGAATTCACCGGGCGCGATGCCTAGCTCGCGCAGCACGCACTCGATGGCGTCGTGATCGCCGGCCGCGACGGCCATCAGCGGCAGGTCCCCGTCGCTCATCGAGCCCGGTAAGGGCAGGCTGTCGCCCCCGCTAGGTGCAGTCACCGCCTGCGTCTGGCAGGGCGCGATCGTCATCTCGAAGCGACGACGGAAGCGACCCTTTTGGATGACAACTGGGATGCGCTCGCCCGCTGGGACGCCGCGCAGGGTGAAGCGGCCATCGATGCCGGTCTGGGTGACCGCGACCGTGCGATCGGACAGTGGCCGGTTACAGGCCTCGCAGCCGAGCGCCGCTGCGATCGTCGACAGCGGACCGGGGCTCTCGGGGATGTAGACCAGGGCCTGGGGGATCGGTTGCTGGCCATTGGGAGCCGTGACGCGCCCGCTCAGCGCAGTGCTCGAATCGGCGGGGCAGCGCGGGACGGCACAGGCCAGTCCCTGACAGTCAGGGGCCGGGCCGGTCGGTGGCTCCATCGGACCACCACCCGTCGCAGCGCAGCCTGCGATCGAGAGCAGCCAGCCGATAACGAACCGGAAGGACGCCCGCATCTGCGACCTCGCTATCTCTACAGGTGGTAGTCGACGGTGTAGCCGACGTTTTCGGGACCGCCGGTGGTGCAGATCTTTTCCACCAAGAAGTAGATGTCCGAGCCCCCGGAGTACGAGCTGGCTCCCGAGGACATGCTGCCGAAGCTGTTGCCCGCGAGCGTGATGCTGTCCGATTTCTTGTTGGTGAAGATCGACAGGCGATAGCACGGTGTGCCGACGCCGCCGCGCGTCGAGAAGCTGACCAGATAGTCGTTGACGCAGAACGTCCCGCCATCGGCGTGCACCACCCACCAGTCGGGCGCCGCGCCGACGCTGCCCGAAAACGAGACGACCGGCGGGTTGATGTGGATGCGCTTATCCGACGGAACGATCGAGCTGTAGTTGTCCTGCGAGGCGCCGTCGTAGCAGTCCTTGGAGCCACGGCTGGCCGCGGTCGGCTGCGTGTGTCCCGGTGGGATCTGATCGAGGAGCTCGCAGCCGTTGCTCATCGCGCCGTCGATGTCGTAGTTGTCGCCGCGGCAGGTCATGCTGCAGACCAAGCTGCCGCTGTCGCAGAAGACGTCGCTGCTGCTCAGCCCGACACCCGCGCAGGCATTGCCGCAGCGTCCGCAGTTGCTGACGGTGTTGAGCGCGGTGCAGCCTCCGCCGCAGCAGCCGCTGCCCGCCGCGCAGGTCCGCCCGCAGGCGCCGCAGTCACTGGCCGTGTCGAGCGGCTTGCAACTGCCGCTGCAACAGTCTTCGCTGGCGCCACAGGCGTTGCCGCAGCGACCGCAGTGCAGCTTGCTGGTGGTGGCATCGGCAGCGAGCTTGAGCATGCAGCCGGGGGGATCCATGTCGCCGCAGCGCTTGTACTGGGGCGTCGTCGCACCGCAGCGATCGTAGCGACCGCCGGCCAAGCAGGGACGCTGACCGGTGCACGAGCCGGCATCGTTTTCGCGCCAGCAGGTCTGCGGCAGCGACACGCGATCGCAGGATCCACCCAGCGAGTCGAGGCAGAGCTTGGCTTTGGGGACGCACAGCTTGCGGCTGCCGGTGCCCATATCGCCAGCACCCGAGCCGCCGGGGACATCCAGGCAGTCATAGTCGCTGGGGCAGGCTGCCGCTGAGAGCGAGCAGTCGATGTGGCAGGCCGGTGCGATGTCGCCGGGCGCCTGCAGGCAGGTCTCGGACAAGCTGCCGCACTCGCTGTCCATGCGACAGCTAGCGCAGTGCTTGCTGCTGCTGGGAACGCAGAATCCGTCGGGGCTGCCGGCTTTTTGGGGGGCACAGTACAGGCCACCCGGCAGTCCGGCGCAGTCCATCTGGCTTCGGCAGCCACGGACGCAGATCGATGCACCGTCGCCTCCGACTGGCTGACAAGCGCCACTCTGACACTCGCTTCCGCTGGTGCACGGCGACAGGTCCGGCTTGCCCGACAGATCCGGCCCGGGGGTCAGATCGCGCGGCACCGCCATATCGGCCGGCGGCACGCTGAGATCGGCTCGCGGCTCGGGCGTCGAGAGGTCGCGGCGACGGGCCTCGTCGTCGGGCAGCATCGTCGTCTGGGTATTGCAACCGGCAGAGACGAGGAGCGATAGCGAGCAGAGCTTTACGAACAGAGGAAACCATCGCAGGGGGATGCGCGCGTTCATGGCCGACTCCAGCTGGAAAGCAGGGTTACCGCGGGGTAAGCGCCCCGAAGAAGCGAGGCTTATTGAGATTTTTGCGACGAGGAAAACCAGCGCTGGCTTTCCCTACCCGATCCGAACGCCGGCACTATAGTCCGAATCGGCAAGGGGGTGCTTTCCTTCCCCAAGCGGGCTCGCTATTCTGTTCGTCACTCGATGGGCCCGACAGGAAAAGCTGGTGCATTCCCCCGACGTTTCGGCAAGTACACGCTGCTGTCGCATCTGGCGACGGGGGGCATGGCGGATGTCTTCCTGGCCCGTCAGCTAGGGCCGGGGGGCTTCCAGAAAGAGTGCGTGATCAAGCGCGTGCTGCCGACGCTGGTGCAAGACCCGGGGAACCAGGCCTTCGTCGAGATGTTCCTGCAGGAAGCGCGGATCGCGGCGCGGCTTTCGCATCCCAATATCGTGCATATCCTCGACTTCGGGCAGATCGACGGTGACTACTTCCTGGCCATGGAATACGTCGACGGCGTGACGCTGGAGAGCGTGCTCGAAAAGACGCGCACCACCGGCCAGCCCGCTCTGCCCTGGCCGATTGCCGTGCGCATCGTCAGCAGCGCCGCCGAGGGTCTCGATCACGCGCACAAAGCTAAGGATGGCAGTGGGGCGCCGCTCCTTTTAGTGCATCGCGACGTCTCGCCATCGAACATCATGGTCAGCTGGGATGGCGTGGCCAAGGTGCTCGACTTCGGCATCGCCAAAGCCATGGCGCTGTCCATCGCCGGCACCAAGGTGCGCACCGGCATCGGCATCATCAAAGGCAAGGTGCCCTACATGAGCCCCGAGCAGATTCAGGGGCTCGATCTCGACGCTCGCTCGGACGTCTTTTCGCTGGCGGCTGTGCTGTATGAGCTGACCACCGGCCAGCGACCATTCCCCGGCGAGACGACTGGCAAGCTGACCATCGAGATCACCAGTCGCGAGCCGCGTCCGCCCGAGCAGCTAAACGGCGCTTTCCCGCCCGATCTACATCCCATCCTGATGCGCGGCTTGGCCAAGAGCGTCGAGAAGCGCTATCAGTCGGCGCGCGACTTCAAGGTCGATCTGGAGCAGTTCCTGGCCGACCAACACTCGTCTTGTTCGAACTATGACGTCGAGGCCTATCTAAAAGAGGTCATCCCGCCCGAGACGCGGCCGCGCCCGGAGCTTCCCTCCGACGATGCCATCGCCAGCTTGGAAGCGGAGTCGGAGCCGGTGACTCGGCCGCCATCGCGCCGCTCGGATGCCGCCTTGATTCCTCCAAGTGGCCTCAACGCCAGCGAGGAGCGAGAGGGGGCAGGGGCGGTGGCCGCTCGTCTTGCATCGGCGGGCAGCCCGTCGACTTCGGGCACAGTGCTCGATGCGTTGGAAGCCGAAGAGCGTCAGCGCAAGCGCGAGCGCAGCGGTGGCGGCTTGGTCATGGCGGCGATTGGCCTGCTGGTCATCGGGACCGCCGTGGTGTTCTACGTGTTGCACCAGCGCGCTCTGGAAAAGAAAGACGGCGAAGGCAGCAGCCAGTCGGCGACGGTCGATTCGAAAACGGCGACCCCCGCGGCGGCAGGCGCAGTTGGGGGCACCGCATCGCCGTCACCCACGGCCGCCCCGGCCAAGGACGCTCCGGCCGCGGTGCCTACCGCTCCGGCCGCTGCGCCCGACAAGCCGGTTGCAAAGCCGGTTGCAAAGCCGGCGGTGGGCGACGTGGGTAAGCCCGCCGAAAAGACTCCTGAGGCCGTGCCAGAAAAGTCTCCAGCGACGGCGACACCGACCGCTGGCAGCGACAAGCCAGAAGCCGCCAAGTCTGCCGCCAAGCCTGGCCGACGGGGCAAAAAGACCGACAAGCCTGAAGAGGGCAGTCGTCCCAGCCTGGCGCTTCCGCCGCCGCCCCCGGCCGATCCGGAATAGCGCCTCCTGCTCGCTCCCGCGGGGGGCGCTGCGGTAGCATCTACGGCCATGGCATGGGACGATGCAGACGCGATCCTTGAGGTGGTGGTCAACCACGAGCAGCAGTACTCGATCTGGCCGGCTGACCGCGAGCCGCCAGCGGGATGGAGCAAGGCGGGCAAGCGCGGAAATAAGGCCGAGTGCCTGGCCTGGATCGACGAGGTCTGGACGGACATGCGACCGCTGTCGCTGCGCAAAAAAATGGGCGCGTCAGAGCCCGCCTGAGCCGCTGCCCGGTCGACGTAAGGCATGACGCCCCCGAGCCCACCTGCGATAGCGACACCGATGGGATGGAGGTTGTGCCGCTTTCGTGAGCGCGATACCCATAGCGGGCATCGCTCTTATGCCCCTCGCTCGTGAATCCACGCATACATGGCTACTGGAATGTCAGTCCCGGTGACGTCGTCGACGGTTTTCATTGGCGAAGGTGCGTTCGCGCTCCGCTGCCTGGATGCGCTAGTGGCCCGCGGCCTGCGGCCTGCGCTGGTCGCTTCGTTTGATGCTTCGCTGGCCGACGCCTGTGCGCGGCTGGGGCTCGCTCATGTGGGGGAGCGCGAGGACGTCCGAGCCTGGCTACTTTCGCACGGCTGCGACTGGCTGCTGAGCGTGCGGAATCCGTGGCTCGTGTCGGCAGACACGCTGGCCATGGTGCGACGGCTGGCCATCGCCTTCCACGACGGCCCGCTACCCCGCTACACCGGCCTGCACGCCACATCGTGGGCCATCCTGCAGGGTGAGCGCGAGTACGGCGTCTCCTGGCATGAGCTGACGCCAGGCATCGACGACGGTCGGCTGCTGGTGCAGGTGCCCGTGCCGATCACCGCTACGGACACTGCGTTCTCCCTCAATATCAAGTGTTTCGGGGCGGGCGTTGCGGCATTCGAGCGCGTGCTAGACGTGATCGCGGGGGGGCCAATCCCCCTCGCGCCGCAGGTCGGCATTCGCAGCGACATGGGTATCGAGCGTCCGTCGGCGCAGTGCATCATCGACTGGCAGTGTCCCGCGCAGGCGATTGTCGACCTCGTACGCGCGCTCGATTTCGGGCCCGCCCCAAACCCGCTGGGCCTGCCCAAGCTGTGGTTGGGCGGACGCAGCTTAGGCATCCGCAAGGCCATCGACACCGCGATGCTGAGCACTGCGAGCCCCGGTACGCTGCTCGCCTGCGAAACGGACTCGCTGCGCGTAGCTACCCGCACGACCGATGTGGTGCTGACTGCACCGCGCGGGCTCGATGATCAGCCGCTGACCGATCCGGACCTGCAAGCCATCTTCGGTCCGCTGATCGGCCGACCGCTGCCCTCGCTGGCGGCGCCCGATCGCGATGCGATCTCGACCATCGACCAGCGCGTGGTTCGGCACGAAGCAGAGTGGATCCGTCGGCTCGCAGGGGGAGTCGCGATCACACAACCTCCCTTTGTGACTATAGGGCCGTGGGGGCGGCTGCAACCGGTGGCGCTGCCGCAGCTAGATCTCGCCCTGCGCGAGCTGTCGTCGCCGCTGCGTTCCGTGCGGGCGCGCGCTGTGCTGATCGCCGAGCTTTTAGGCCTGCATGGGGACGACGCGTCCGACGTCGGCGTAGTCCTGCCCGAGATCGCGGGGGTGAGCGCCGCCTTGTTCGCAGCAATTGTCCCGCTGCGCCTGCCTTCCCCCGCGCTGGCGCTGCTCGCATTCGAGGCTGCGCTCACGCAGGCGTGGCACGACGTACGGGGCCTGGGCAGCTTCGCTCTCGATCTTGGTCCCCGCACTCCGGCACTCCGCGGTCGCCCGCTCTTGCCAGCGCGCTGGCCTGTGGCGCTGCTGGAAGCCGGTGTGCCACCCGCGGGAATCGACGGTCAGGTTGCGCTGCTCGTGTGCGTGTCGCCTGACGACGGCGCGGTGCAGCTCTACGCCGCCGAGGAGCTGCCCGCCGAGCAACACCCGCTCCTCGATGCCAGGCTGGCGGGGCTGGTCCGCGCCGCAGCCGACGATGCCTCGCAGTCAGTCGAAGCACTGCGGCTAGGCCAGCACGCGCGCCTGCTGGATGCGTGGAATGCCACACAAAAGCCGTACCGCGACGACGCCTGCATCCATGAGCTGTTTGCCGAGCAGGTCCAGCGCACCCCCGACGCGGTCGCGGCGGTGTTCGCCGGTTCGTCGCTGACTTACGGCGAGCTGCATGCACGCGCCAATCGACTGGCCCACCACCTGCGGACGCTCGGCGTGCAGCCCGAGGTGCGCGTCGGCATCTGTTTGGAGCGCTCGCTGGATCTGGTCGTCGCGATCTTTGCGGTCCTTGGTGCCGGTGGCGCGTATGTGCCGCTCGATCCCAGCTATCCCGAGGCCCGCTTGCGCTGGATGGCCGAGGATGCCCAGGTCCGCGTGCTGCTGACCGACTCAGCGCTGCGCATCGATTGGCCTGCGTCCTCGATACGGCTCGATCTCGATCAGCTCGCCGAGCGGCTGGCGGTGCTGCGCGACGACGCACCCGCATCACTGGCTCGGCCTGACGATCTGGCCTATGTGATCTACACCTCGGGCTCGACCGGTACACCCAAGGGCGTGGCGGTCGCTCATCGCGGGGTGGTCAACCTTTTGCTCGACGAGACCGAGCGCTTGGGCCTGCAGCCCGGCACCGCGGTGCTGCAGTTTTCGCCGATAGGCTTTGATGCCTCGGTGTCGCAGCTGTTCGGCCCGCTCATTCGGGGGGCTCGCGTGTTCGTGGCTACCGCCGAGCAGCGGCTCTCGCCACCCGCGATGATGCAGCTTATGCGCGACGCGGCGATTGCCATCGCTGATCTGCCGCCGAGTGCGCTGCCCTTGCTCGATCCCGACCAACTGCCGGCGCTGCGCGTGCTGATCGTAGGGGGCGAGCCCTGTCCCCCGGCTCTGGCGCTCCGCTTTGCCCACAGGCGACGCTTCATCAACGCCTACGGACCCACGGAGACCACGGTCACCGCTACGTCTTGGGAGGGCACGGTTACAGGTGGTGAGCTGCCGATCGGGCGACCTGGCGCCAACGTGCGTGCGTACGTGCTCGACGAAAAGCTGCGCCCGCTACCGATCGGTGAGCGCGGACAGCTGTACATCGCAGGGATCGGGCTCGCACGTGGCTATCTCGATCGGCCTGCGCTCAGCGCCGAGCGCTTCCTGCCCGATCCCTTTGGTCCGCCCGGCTCGCGCATGTACGCGAGTGGCGATGCGTGCCGCTTCCGTGCCGATGGTCAGCTTGAATTCCTCGGGCGGATCGATCAGCAGGTCAAGATCCGCGGATTTCGGATCGAACTCGGCGAGATCGAGGCGGCCTTGGTCGCGCACCCGGGTCTCCGTCAGTGTGTCGTGGTCGCTCGCCGCGATGGCGGCGAAGAAGCGCGCTTGATCGCGTACCTCGTCGGTGATCAGCTTGGCATCGCGGACCTGCGCGCGCAGCTTGGGGCAACGCTTCCGGACTACATGATCCCCGCCGCCTTCGTGTGGCTCGATGCGCTGCCGCTGACACCGAGCGGCAAGATCGATCGCCAGGCCTTGCCGGCCCCGCAGCTTGATCGCAGCGCGCTCACCACCGCCTTCGTGGCTCCGCGGACTCCCAGCGAGGTCAGGTTGGCAGAGCTTTGGGCCGAGCTGCTTGGGCTCGATCGCGTCGGTATCCACGATGATTTTTTCGAGCTCGGTGGCGACTCGATCCTGGCGATTCGCTTGGCCAGTCGTGCGCTGCAGGCCGAGCTGCCTCTCTCGCCGCTGCAGCTATTCCAACGACCGACCATTGCTGGTCTAGCCGGGCTGCTGACTGGTTCCCGCGAACTCAAAGATAGCGAGCCGGCGCGCGGGCCGCAGGGCCAGATCGAGCGAGCGCACCCCGGAGAGCAAGCGACAGGAGCGGACGGGGATGCCTCCGTTCCAGGCGAGCCGCGCCGCCACGCCTGGCTCCGCCTCGATGTCGACGAGGCCACGCTCGTACGCTTGCGGGCACAGCACCCCAACTTGGTCGCGGTGTACCCGGCCACGCCGACCCAGGCTGGCATGCTGTTCCACGCACTCCACGACATCAATTCGTGCCAGTACCTTGAGCAGCTCCCCTACGAGCTGCGCGGACCCGTTGATGAGGCCCGCTTCGAGGCAGCCCTGCGGGCGGTGGTCGCGCGCCATCCGATCCTGCGTACCTTATTGGCTTGGCGCGATGTCCCGCAGCCCTTGCAGGTCGTGCTCGCGCAGGTCGATCTGGAGTTTGCTCGCGTTGACCTGCCCGCCACGTCGAACGAGGAGACGCGCGCGCAGATCGAGCGCTGGCTGGAGAGCGATCGCACACGGCCGCTGCCGCTGGAGCGGGCCCCGCTTATGCGCTTTGCTTGGCTGCGGCATGCGGCCGAGCGTCGCCACCTCGTCTGGACGACTCACCACGTCTTGGGCGACGGCTGGTCGATGACGCTGATACTGGATGAGGTGCTCGCGCTCTACACCGCGCGCAGCGACGATCCACCACTGTCCGAGCCGGTCGCCTACGCTCGCTACGTCGACTGGCTGGCGGCCCAGGATCCAGAACCGACGCGGCAGTTCTGGCGTACGCGCCTGGGCACGCTCACCACCCCGACGCGGCTGGCGCTGCCGCCCGTGCCCGATGCGATACCGGGCACCAGCAAGCGAGTGTTTGCGATCGCGCCGTCTCTTTTCGGGCAGCTGCGCCGCTTCCTTCGTGCGCGGGGTCTGACCCTCTCAAGCCTCATCCAGGCGGCTTGGGCGTTGATCGTCGGTCGGCTTGCAGAGCGTCGCGATCCCTGCTTCGGGGTCGTAAGCTCAGGCCGGCCGGCAAGCCTTCCGGGCGCCGAACAGATCGTCGGGCCGTTCGTCAACAGTCTCCCGCTGACCATCGAGATCGACACAGCGACGCCGCTCGTCGATCTTCTTCGCTCACTGCAGGTCGAGCAGGCGCGCAGGCGCGAGCACGATCACATCCCGCTTGCCGAGCTGCAGGGGCTGGCCGGGCTGCCTGGCATCGCGTTGTTCGACACGTTGCTGGTGATCCAGAACTACCCAGCGCGACACCAGCCGGCTGGACTTGAGTTCGAGCTGATCGAGCTGCCAGAGACGATGGACGATAACTACGCGCTGGTGCTGGCAGTGTTGCCCGGACCGCCGATGCAGCTGCTGCTGAGCTGGGATCGTGCGCGCATTCCCGAAGCGATGATCACGACGATCGCCGCGCAACTGTCCCACTTGCTGGCGGCGATGATCGCTGAGCCGGATCGCCCCTTGGCTGGCTTCACGCGCTTAACCGCTGACTCGCGTGAGGGGCTGCGTGCGTGGAATTCTGCAGTCAAAGCGCCCGTCAGCCCGATCGATATCGCCGAGCGGATCGCCGCTTGCGCGGAGCAGCAGCCGCAAGCAATCGCGCTTACATGCCGTAGCGAACAGCTGAGCTATGCCGAGCTGCTCAAGCGCAGCAGCCAGCTTTCGCATGCCCTGATCGCCCGCGGGGTCGGCCCCGATGTCCGTGTGGGGGTGCTGCTCGATCGTTCAATCGAGCTAGTCATCGCCGAGCTTGCCGTCCTCGCGGCCGGTGGCGCCTACGTGCCGCTTGATCCTGAGCTGCCACCCGATCGGCTGCGCTTCATCGCCCGCGACGCTCGGCTGGCGCTGGTCATCACCCGAGGCGGGCACAGCATGGCGGGAACGCTCAACCGCCCGCTCTTCGAGCTCGACCACGAGCCTCTCGATATCTTCCCGAGCACTCCGCCGCTGCGTCGACCCGACCCGTACAACCTCGCCTATGTGATCTATACGAGCGGATCGACGGGCAGGCCCAAGGGCGTGGCGATCACTCGGCTCAGCCTGCACAACCTGATCGAGCAGCTCGCACACATCCAGCCGTTTGCGCCCGGTCGGCGCGCGCTGAGCTACTGCGCGATCTCGTTTGACGGGATGGTTCATGAGACCTGGGCCGCGCTGGTCCACGGGGCGACCCTAGTCATTGCCAGCCCGGATGAGCGGCTTGATCCGCCGCGCGTGCAGGCCTTGCTCGCAGGGGTCGACACTGCATCGCTGACGCCAACGCTGCTGGCGCTGCTCGATCCCAGCCTGGCAGCGGCGGACCTTTGCATGGTCGTGGCCGGCGAAGCCTGCCCAGGTACGCTGGCGCGGGCCTGGGCCAGTCGCTGCACGCTGATCAACTGCTATGGCCCGACGGAGGCGACGGTGACCGCGTCGTTTGCGCGCGTCGATCCGGGCAGTGACGGCCCGCCGCCGATTGGTCGCCCGCTCGGCAACGTGCAGCTCTACGTGCTCGACGAGGAGCTCGATCCGACCCCGCAAGGGCTGGTTGGAGAGCTCTACATCGCCGGTCTTGGTCTGGCGCGGGGCTACCTGGATCGCCCGGGGCTCACCGCCGCGCGCTTCGTACCAAACCCCTACGCTGGGCCCGGTGAGCGCATGTATCGCAGCGGGGATCGCTGTCGACTGCGGAGCGATGGTCAGCTGGAATTCGTCGGTCGGGTTGATCACGAGATCAAGCTCCGCGGGGTTCGAATTGACCTGGGCGAGATCGAAGCGACGCTGCACGAACATCCGCTGATCGCCGAGGCCGCAGCGCTGCTGGCCAGCGAGGGTGAACCCCGCCTGCTCGCGCACGTGGTCGCCAAGATCGAACTCGGCAGCCTGCAGACCGATCACGTCGAGCAGTGGCGGACCCTTAACGAGCAGGTCTATGCCGCGCAAGACGAGCTGGTCGCTGACACCCGCGACGAATTCGCCGGCTGGAAGAGCAGCTTGACCGGCGAGCCGATCCCGCGCGCCGAGATGCTCGAATGGATCGATGCGACGATCGCCGAGCTGCGCGAACTCGATCACCGCCGCGTGCTGGAGCTGGGCTGTGGCTCGGGTCTGGTGCTGCGCCGGCTCGCACCCGCCTGCGAGGTCTACCGTGGCCACGATCTGGCGGATGAAGCGCTGGCGCGGATCCGTCGGGTCCAAGCCGAGCAGGGGGCGCTCGCTCACGTGCAGCTACAGCAGGCAGGAGCCGACGACTTCAGCTCCATCACGCCGGCGAGCTTCGACCTGGTGGTGATCAACTCGGTCGTGCAGTACTTCCCGGACCTGGACTATCTGCTGCGGGTGATCGATGGAGCGATCACGGCATTGGCACCCGGGGGGACGCTGTATATCGGGGATGTGCGGCAGCTCGATCTGCTGACGGCCTTGCACGCCGAGATCGAGCTGACCCGGGCGCGCGATGAGCAGCGCCGCTCCGCACTGGCCGAGAAGATCCAGCATCAGGCGCGCAACGAGACCGAGCTGCTGCTTGCGCCGGCGTTGTTTCACGCGCTTTCGGATCGCTGGCCGCAGATCGAGTGGATCGAGCTGCGCACCAAGCGCGCGCACGCTCACAACGAGCTTTGCGGCTATCGCTACCAAGCGCTCATTCACCTGCGCGGGGCGGTGCGCCTGCCTCCGGCGCCGGACGTAAAGTGGCAGCGCTGGGCGAGCGGCCTGCACTTGAGCCGCCTTCGGCAGGAGCTAGCGAGCCAGCGCCCACCGATTCTGGCCATCGCTGAGATCCCCAACGCCCGCCTGACGCGAGCTCGGCGGATGCTTGCCTGGTTAGCTGGTGATCACGACGAGCAGGTCGGATCGCTTCGCTCCGCACCCAGCGATGTCGGGGGTGTCGATCCCGAGCACTTGCACGAGCTGGGCGAGGCGCTTGGGTACCGTGTCGCGCTGCGCAGTGACGGCGTGGACCCGACCGCGCTTGAAGCCGTGTTCGTGCGCCGGGACTGTCCGCGTGCGCCGATCCCGACGCGCGCCGAGCACCCTCGCGGTGAGCTGGCTCGCTACGCCAATCAGCCGGCGCAGGAGCAGCTTCGACGTCGCTTGCCCGCGCTGCTGCGCGAGTTCCTGCGTGAGCGCCTCCCAGCCGCGATGATTCCCGCCGCGATCTTTGTGCACCACGCGCTGCCGCGGACGGTCAACGGCAAGCTCGATCGTCAGGCGCTGGCGAGCTTCGATGTAGCCGACACGCGAGCCCAGCGAGCCGCGGCCGCGCAGCCGCCACGTACCGAGCGCGAAGCCCACCTGGCGACGATCTGGGCGGAGGTGCTCGGGCGCGAGTCGGTGGACATCCACGCCAACTTCTTCGAGCTCGGCGGCGACTCGATCACCAGCATTCGCGTCGTCGCTCGGGCGGCGCGCGCTGGCTTGCAGCTCAGCTCGCGTCAGATCTTCGCGCACCCGACGATCGCCGAGCTCGCGGCGCTGCTCGATGCACAGGCAGCCACTGTGACGCCGGCATCGGCGGACCTGGTGGTCGTGCCGCTTGTCGGTGACCTCGCTCCGCTTTCCTTTGCGCAGGCACGGGTCTGGGCGCTGGGTCAGCGCGAGCAGTTCGGTAGCAACATGACCAACCTCGGTCTGCGACTGCGGGGTCGCCTTGACCGTCAGGTCTTGCTCGCCACGCTGGCGCTGCTGGTCGAACGCCACGCCGCCTTGCGCACGATCTTCATCCAGCACGAAGGTGAGCTCCGGCAGCGCATCATGCCGGCGAGCTGGCTGACCCTCTCCGTGGAGGATCTGTCGGCCCTCGCACCTGCGGCTCGCGACGCGCTGCTCGACGTGCGGTTGCAAGAACAGCTTGGTGAGATCGGCCAGCCGCTCACCCGCATCTGCGTGCTCACGCTGGGCCCGGATGACCACGCGCTACTCGTCCAGGCTCATCACTCGCTCTCCGATGGCTGGTCGATTGGCGTGCTGTTGAGCGAGCTGCGCAGGATCTATGTCGGCCTGGCTACCACGGGCGCGCCGCCGTTGCCCAGCTTGCCGCTGAGCTTGGCCGAGTACGCGACCTGGGAGCGCCGCCATTTCACCGGCGCCGAGCGCGAGCGCCGACTCGCGCTCTGGCGCACGCGCTTGCAGGGCGTCCGCGTGCTCAACCTGCCCACCGACCATCCCCGCCCCGCGCGTTTGAGCGCTCGCGGTGATCTGCTCACGCTGCCGCGCCTCGATGCAGACGGCGCGCTGGAGACCCTGGCGCGGGCCAATGCCACCACCCTGTTTAACGTGCTGCTCGCCGCTTGGCAGCTGGTGCTGGCTCACCTGAGCCAGCAAGACGACTTCGTGGTCGGCACCATCGTCGCCAACCGCGAGCGCTGGCAGCTTGAAAATCTGGTCGGCTGTTTCGTCAACTTGCTGCCGCTGCGCGCCGAACTATCTGGCGATCCAACGTTCATCGAGCTGCTCGCACGGACGAAGGCCAGCACGCAGGCGGCGTTGGCTGAGCAAGACATGCCGTTCGAGCTGATTGTCGATGCGCTGGGGATCGTGCGCGAGCCCAACCGGCGCCCGCTGGTCTCGGTCTTGTTCATGCTGCAGAACGCTCCCGGCAACAATGAAGTCAGCAAGCGCTGGACCGAGGAACTGGCAGTCGAGGAACTCGGCGGGCCCGATCGCGTCAGCCGCTTTGATCTCGGGCTCGTGCTGAGCAAGACGCCGAACGGGCTGCGCGGGCACCTTCGCTACTCGACCGAGCTCTTCGAGCGCGCCACTGCCGAGCGCATCGCAGAAATGGTGACGACTTTGATCGCGCGAATCGCCGCCGATCCGACCCAGCCGCGCAGCCGTCTTTTGGCCGAATGCCAGCCCGGTGCGTGAGGTTCGCGATCCTAATAGAGCGCGCGCCTAGAAGAAGAAGGCGAGTCCGAAGTTAGCTTGGCCGCCGAACTGGTGCCCCAGGATCGGGACGCTGCCACCGAAGAAGTCCTGAACCTCGAAGCGGGGCTGTCGATCGATGCGCAGCCGGGTCGCCAGCCGCAGGTCCATGGTGATCGCGACGTGCCGACCGAGGCGTAGCTCGAGCCCACCGCCGGCCTGTCCATCGAAGAACCAGCCGGCATCGCTGGCTTCATAGAAGTTGCCGAAGTCATCGACCACCGGGGTGTAGGCGCGAGCCCAGCCACCGCCGGCCGCGAACACAAGATAGGGCGAGGCCAGCCAGGCCGGATTGCCCACGTGGATGCGGGCCCCGAGGGTGAACGGCACCTCGGTGCGGCTGTAGGCATTCTCATATTCGCTGCTGCTCGTCGTGCTGAGCCAGCCGGCGCTCAGCTCCAGCGTCAGGCGGGGATGGACGCGAAACAGCAGGTCGCCGGCTAGGCCGCCTTGGCCGACGTCGGTATAGGCGTTGGCGTTCCAGGCGCCAGTGACGCGAAAGCCCAGCCCAAGCTGCGGACGAAACACCGGCGGGCGCGGGGGTGGCGCTGGCGGGCGCACATACACCGTGGGCTGACCATAGGCCATCGGCTGCGCATAGGCCGGGGGGGGAACGTAGACCGGGGCCGGCGCATAGACCGGCGAGCCAGGCGCCACCATCGGCGCCGGCTGCGGATAGCCGGGGTCAGCGTAGACCGGGGGAGGTGGCAGGGGGGCCGGCTGCGCCAGAGCCAGCGTCGGGAAGCCGAGGGATAGCGCGAATAGAGCGCCGGATAGACGAGCGAAACGCATGGAACTCTCCTTGTCAGACAAGGTGCTAAGCAAGGCTTGTTCCAAGGGGCGTTCCGTCGAGAAATCGAAAATCAATGCAGCTTCGTAATCGCTAGTTCACACAACTGCCAGGCGCCATCCACAGCCCACGTTGGGCGGGCTGGACAGAGGTCCTGGGGGCTTGTGCGGGGGCGTGCGAAGCAGGGCCGTGCGGAACGAGGCGTGCGGAGTGCTGCGAGTGAAGCGAGGCGTGCGGTGCTAGGCGTGGGGCGTGGCGACGAGGGCCAGCCGGCGGATGAGGTACAGCGCGACCGCGACCGCGAGGCCGAGGCCGAGCAGGCCGGCGAAGAGTCCCGCTCCCGAGCGCACCGGCACCTCGTCCTGACTGGCGCGAGCCGTCGCCAAGGCATCGAGCGCGGCGCTGGCCTGGATGATGCCGGCCCCGTAGTGCGGGTCTTGCTTGCCGCGATAGGCCGTCGGGCGATAGGCGGTCTGTTCGATCAACCGCTTGACCTCGGCCGGATCGCGAGCGCCCGCCGACAGCAAGAGCGCCGCGACACCCGCGACGTGCGGCGAAGCCATCGAGGTGCCCATGAACAGCAGGTAGTCGTGCTTGTCGGTGTTGCCCGGGGTGACGGTGTTCTGCAGCACGCCATCGGGGACGCCATCGTTGTTCTGATCGAGGCGGGTATTGCCACCCGGCGCGGCGATGAAGATCTCTTTGCCCCAGTTGGAATAGAAGGTCGTGGTCTCGTCGAACTGGGTCGCGGCGACGGCGATGGCCCCGCTGTTGGCGGCGGGATAGCTGACCTTGCCGCGACCATCGTTGCCGGCGGCGCAGACCACCACCACGCCGTGATCGGCGGCGTAGCGCACGGCGCGGGCCAGGACCTGCGAATAGAACGGTCCGCCCAGGCTCATGTTGATGACGCGGGCCCCGTGATCAGTCGCCCAGCGGATGCCTTCGGCGATGCCGCCGACGCTGCCCGAGCCCGAGCCCGATAGCACTTTGATCGGCATGATCTTGGCGCGATAGGCCACACCCGCGACACCTAGCTCGTTGTGCGTGGTCTGGGCGATGGTGCCGGCGACGTGCGTGCCGTGGCCGTGATCATCGTGCGTATCGGCGTTGTTGTCGGCGAAGTTCCAGCCCGCGACTAGCTCAGTACCGCTCAGATCCTCGACGGGCGTGACGCCGGTATCGAGCACCGCCACAATCACGCCATCGCCTTGGTTTTTGCTCCAGGCTTCCGGCATGTGGATCTGGTCGAGGTGCCACTGATAGCGATACTTGGGATCGTTGGGTAGGAAGCGCGGCGTCTCGCGCGCGACGGCCGGTGTGCTGGGACGCAGTGCCAAGCCCTCATCAGCGGCGGTGGTCAGCGCGCCGGGCGCGGTCTCGGGAATGCGATAGAGCAGCGCATAGTCGGCCGCCTCGACCTGCGTGTCGCGACGCAGCGCGGTCAAAAGCTGTCCCAGTCGCCCGCGCCCGCCTTCGCCATCGACGTGCACGCGATACACGCGGTCGTAGGGGGCATAGCTTGAAGCCGCCTGATGCTGCGCGCCATAGCGGCCAAATAGCTCGGCCACCTGCGCTTCGTTCAGTCGGTCATCGAGATCGACGATGAGCTCGGGCAGGGTGTGTGGCTCGACGTCCGGCGGCGGGCTGGCGAGCGCTGGATCTTGTGCCGCGTGCTCCGACAGGAACTGGCTAAGCGTGCCAAGTCCCGACAGGCCCAGCAGGCCAGCCATGAGCGCGACACCCCAAGGCATGGCGATGCCTGGTCGACGAAAAGGGCGTTGTGAGGTCACAGAATTCTCCTCGGACGTTCCGCCCCCCAGTCTAGCAGGAGGGAACGGCGCCAAGGCCACTAAGAAAGTGTGACGATGACCTTGTCGCCATCGCTGACCAGCCCGGGGGCCGGAGTTTCGCGATGGGGTGCGGTCTCGCTCTCGTCGGCGCGTTCGCGCGGCACCGCGCTGTCTTCGATCTGCGTCTCGCCGCGCGGCTCCGAGAGCTGCTGCGTAATCGCCTCGTGCAGCGGCTCCGTCTCACCGCGGGCTTCGCGCAGGGCGCGCTCCCTTTGGTCTTGCTGCAGAAGCTGGCTGACCCAGCGCCCCAGATCGCCGCAGGTGACGAGCGGCAAGTAGCGGCGCAGGCGTGCGATTTCGCGCCGCAGCTCTTCCGTGCTGGCATAGCGATCGTTGGGGTCGCGGGCCAGGCAGCGGCGGATGATCGTCGGTAGCTCGCCGCCTAAGCCGGAAAGCTCGGGCGGTGCCGCCTGACGGATGCGCTCCATCGTCTCCAGCACCGATTCGGCGTCGTAGGGCCGTCGCCCCAGGCACAGCTCCATCAGTGTCACCCCCAGCGCGAACTGATCGCTGGCGCCGGTCAGGCGCTGATTTTCGACCTGCTCGGGCGACATATAGGCGTACTTGCCTTTGCGCACGTTGCCGCGCGTGATCTCGGTCAGGTGCGTCGCCTTGGCGATGCCGAAGTCGGCCAGCTTCACCTCGCCCGACCGCGACAAGAGGATGTTCGATGGGCTGATGTCGCGATGCACCAGGCCCAGCGGCCGTCCGGCGTCATCGCAGAAGCGATGCACATAGTCGAGCGCCACCGCGATCTCTTCGGCAATCAGCAGCGACAGCTCCACCGGCGGCTTTTGCCCGCGGGCCAGACCGGGACGGATCAGGCTCGCCAGATCCGCGCCATCGACGAAGTCCATGCGCACGTAATAGACGTCGCCATCCAGCCCCAGGTCGTGCACCTGCACCAGGTTGCGATGCAGCAGGCGGGCTCCCAACCGTGCCTCTTCGATGAGGATGCGCTCTAAGTCGCCGCGCCCACGAAGCTCTGACCGCAGCATCTTGATCGCCACGCGCTTTTCAAAGCCGCTGCCGCCGTAGACCACTGCCTCATGCACTTCCGCCATGCCGCCCTGGCCGATGCGGCGCAGCAGGCGGTAGGGACCGACTTGTGTGACGGGGCTATGGCCGTAGGGCGAGGCCGGCTCGGACATCTCCCCCAGTCTAAGCCAGTCGCTCCCCCGGCGACGAGGAACATGACCAGCTAGGGGCGCGGGCCGCTGTAGTTGCCGTAGTCAAACTGGGCATAGCTCGACCAGGGGCCAAAGCCGTGGGCATTCTGCGCGCGAACGCGGAAGCGGTAGACGTTCGGCCGGGTGACCGGGAAGGTCTTGACGTACGCGTCGGGGCTGGTCCAGGTGTGATAGGCGACGAAGGCGCGACCGTTCCACGACTCCAGCGCCAGCTGATACGACGTGGCGCGCGGGATCGTCGCCGACATCAGCTTGGCGTAGTCCTGCAGCACCACCGCGCCCGGGCTGGGATAGAGCCCTCCCGGGGCGGGCGGCGGCAGGCCGGTATCGGGGGGCAGGCTGCGATCGACGATGACCTTTGGCTTGGCCGCCACCTGCATGACATTCCAGTCCGCCCCGCCAACATCGCACAGCGGCGCGGTCTGGAACTGCTTGGCCACAGGGCGCGTCCAGCCGCCGAAGCGCTCGGTCGTCCAGTCCGACAGCGTGCGTTTCTTATTGTACTGCGCGTACCACAGCGGCACATCGACGAGCGCGTTGGTGTCGTTGAGGTAGCTCTTCCAATATCCCGGGCTGGTGTACAGGCCGCAGCCGACGCCGTAGGTCTTGCAGGCGTTGACCCCGGCGCGAATCATCGCCGTCAGCTTGGTCGCCCCCAGCGCCGTCGCACCGCTTGCCTCCTCGACATCCAGCCACAGCGTGCCAATCGGGAAGCCCGCCACCATGTCCATGGCCGCCGCCACCTGCGCCGCGATGTCGCGGTCCCAGTACAGGTAGACATAGGCATCAACGGTCATGCCGCGCGCCACCGCCATCGCTAGCTGCTGCTGCGCGATCGCCGCCACCTGCGTGCCGACCACAACGTGCCGCACCCCCGAAGCAAAAAAGCAGTCGAGCTGCGACTGCGAGAGCGGCGTCTCCCAAAACGAGACATCGGCGGCAAACAGCGCGCCGTTTGCGGGATCGCCGGCAAAGGGGGGCGCCGGGGTCAGCGCCTCGCTTAACGCAGCGAGATCTCCGTCGAAAACCTCGCCACAGCCCAGCATCCCGCAGAGTCCTGCCCCGATCAGCTTCGCATATCGCATGGTCCCTCCCCGCGCACTGGGCGCGAATCTGTACTCAACCAACCAAGCTCGATACGCCGCGTCATACAGCGCGAACGCAGTGAACGGCCAGTGCGAACTGGCGTGTGGCGATGACCAAGGACGCGGCGCAGCCGGCTTTGCCGGGGAGGCGCTTATCGCGGCACGGAATCACCTAGGCAACCGATTCTCACAAGGTCATAGTTGCCTCATGTCGCACCTGCATCACAAAACCCACGCACCCAAGGTCGTGCGTGTCTTTGTGCTCACCATCTCGGACACGCGCACCGAAGAGAATGACGAGGGCGGTAAGCTCGCGCGCAAGCTTGTGCAGGAAGCCGGGCACGAGGTCGCGGGATCGGCGATTGTCAAAGACGATGCGGCAGCGGTGCAGGCCTGTATTGCCGAGCTAACGGCGCGCGGGGCCGGCCAAGACCAGCCCGGCGCGGTCGATGTCCTCGTCACCACGGGCGGCACCGGCATCTCGCGGCGCGATAGCACGTACGAGGCGATCTCGGCGCTGCTGGCCAAGCGGCTTGATGGCTTCGGCGAGCTGTTTCGCATGCTGTCGTATGCCGACATCGGCTCGGCGGCGATGCTGTCGCGGGCGGTGGCCGGTCTCGTCCGCGACAGTCACCTCGTCGTCTTTTCGCTGCCTGGCTCGCCCGCCGCCGTCGGCCTGGGCTTGAGCAAGCTCATCATCCCCGAGCTTGGCCACCTGCGCTTCGAGGCGCGGCGATGAGCGAGGCCGGAACCGGGCACCGGGCCGAGGGGCAGGCCAAAAAGCCCGCCGCCGGGCTGCGCCTGCCGGTCCTCGGCAATGGCCTCGGTGCGGGCGAGTCCTCGCCGGGCCTGCCGCTGCGCTTGCACGATGGCGAGGCGCGCCCGATCAGCTACGTGCGCATCTCGCTCACCGACCGCTGCAACTATCGCTGCACCTACTGCATGCCGGCCGAGGGCGTCGATCTCGTGGCCAAGAGCGACATCCTAAGCTTTGAAGAGATCGAGCTTGTCGTCCTTGCCCTGATGCAGGTCGGCGTGCGGCGCGTGCGCCTGACCGGCGGCGAGCCAACGGTGCGCAAGGATCTTGTGGCCCTCATCGAGCGTCTCGGTCGGCTGGGGCTTGAGGACCTATCGCTGTCGACCAATGGCGAGCGCCTAGAAGAGCTCGCCGAGCCGCTGCGTCGTGCCGGCCTGCATCGCCTAAACGTCAGCATCGATACCCTGCGGCCCGAGCGCTTCGCCCAGGTGACGCGGCGCGGCCATCTCGATCGCGTGCTCGCCGGACTCGATGCGGTGCGTGCCGCTGGCTTCCGCCATACCAAGCTCAACGCCGTCGCCATGCGGGGCTTCAATGACGACGAGGTCGGCGACCTGTGCCGCTACGCCTTCGACCGCGACTTCATCCCCCGCTTCATTGAGCTGATGCCGATGTCCGAGGGCGCGCTGTTCTATCCCGGCACCTTCCTGCCCGCCGCCGAGCTACGCGCCACCTTGGAGCGCGAGTTCGGCCCGCTGCTCACCGACCGCGGCGACATCGCTGCCGCCGCCCCCATCCCCGGCGTCGGCCCGGCCCGCAGCGTCTTTGTCCGCTATCGCGACCGCGTGCAGCGCGTCGGCCTGATCTCCGCCGTCAGCGAGCCCTTCTGCGACACCTGCAACCGCATCCGCCTATCCGCCACCGGCCAGCTCCACGCCTGCCTGGCCTACGACGACGCCACCGACCTGCGGGCGCTCGTCCGCAGCCCCGAGCTAGCCGCAAAGCCCCTGCCGGTGCGCCTGCAAGCCCTCCTCACCGCCACCGAAGCCGGCCTCGCCAAAAAGCGCGCCGGCCACGTCTTCTCCCCCACCGGCTGCGGCGGCCCCAGCAAACACATGGTCTCAATCGGCGGCTGACCACCTCTCAAAACCTACTGCGGACCCCATCGGTCGCGTCGGTCGTCGGTCACGGCCAGAAGGCCGCTC
>CALFYE010000390.1 GCA_937952145.1 uncultured Myxococcales bacterium | reverse complement strand
GCGGGCAGCAGCGAGTCCAGAGGCGAACTACACCCCTCACGGCTGAACCGAAGAAGGCGCTCGCGATGAAGCGACCGGCGCAGCGGTAGATATGGAGAGCTGCTGTGCCGGCATAGTTGCCTGCCGGCATTTTCGCGAACCCAGCCGCGTCCGCTTCTTGGCCCAGCTTGCGAGCAATATGCTCGTCTGCTGAGACGCCAACCATTCCTGACGGTAGTCCCAGTGGATCCTCGCCGATGTTGCTGGTGCCGGCGAATGCGAATGCCTCTTCAAGATTCGCGCTGAAGCGAATCTTGTGTGGATCCTGGACCTCTAGGGGCTGCCCCGATGGAAGGGTCAACGTACCTCCGCCTGGTAGCGCGACAGTGGCCGGATTATCGAGGGTGATTACGGAGTAAGTGTCCGCTAGCGCCAACGCATATTCGGGGGACAGGACGCCCACAACGAGTGTCATGGCGGCAACATAGCGCCAAATGGGCGGGTCAGTGAGACCACTATCGATTAGCGGCCCAGGCCGAAGTCGCGAGACAGCCGCCCGAAATGACCAGACCGTGACTCCGAGCGTCCTAACGGTGGCTGAGCCCAAGGGGCTAGGCCGCACGCCCTGCATGTTGAGTCGCCCAACGCAACCTGCTAGACGAGTGAGCAATTCAGCATGCAGAGGAAGACATGAGCCACTCGTATGAAGAGATCCGCGCGGTCGCGATTGACCTGCTATGCGGGCGGGCCCGGGGTCGGTATGGCAACGAACAATTTGAGAATTTCAAGGCCAACATCGGCACCGTCCTCGCCGAAAGGAGGCGAGGACAGCGGAGTGCGAGGTATTCGGGTGATGGTGATGAGCTCTCATTCGAAGATGACCGGCTAGCGGATGAGGTCTTCTGGGACCTCTTTCGGCAGGGGATCATCACCCTGGGGCTCGATAGATCTAATCAGGGCTTTCCGTGGTTCCGAGTGTCTTCCTTCGGGAAGAAGGTGCTCGAGCAAAACGAGCCGTACTTCTTCCACGACGTATCGAGCTACGAGGATGCGATCCATAAGGCGGTCCCGGCCATCGACGAGACGATCATGCTATACGCCAAGGAGGCCAAGCAGGCGTACCTGAGTGGCTGCCTGCTGTCGGCGACAGTGATGATCGGGGTCGCGACCGAGGGGGCGTTCTTGAAGATGCTGGACGCAATCGAGCAGAACTCGACCTGGAGTCCGACCTTCAAGAATGTCTTCAATGAGCGGACAGTTCTCCCGAAGCTCAACAAGTTCCAAGCGCTCGCTGAGCAGCACCTGATGAAACTACTGCCCAGCGACCTGAAGGAAAACTTCAGCACCGACTTCCTTGGTGTCTTGAACATGATTCGCAACGCCCGCAACGAATCCGGTCACCCGTCAGGAAAGATCATCCCCCGCGAGGAGTGCTTCGTCCTGCTGCGCCTCTTCATCCCCTGCTGCAAGAAGATCTACGACCTGCGAGCGTTCTTCAAGTGAGGTCAGGTTCGTTGGGTGCCCAACCGCGGGGTATATATACCTCGCGGCCGTCAGCCCGGGTAGCGACGGGGAGTCGAGGTATATATACCTCGCGGCAGCGGCGGAGGTTGTTAAGCGCAGTGCTTGTTCCGCCGCCATCACGAGCGGCGTGTCGGGGGCAACGGGGAACTGCGCAAGCGTGCGGCGGACGCGCGGGGTTAGGAGAGGAGCTGCTGGTCGGGAAGCTGCTCTCCCAACGAGCGGATGCGGTCAAAGAAGCGCGTGCGATCTTTCTCTGCAGAGAAGTCCACGACTTCGTCGGAGGCACGGTCAAGCTTTGCGAATGCCTTGACACGGAGATCTCGGCTCAAGCCCGGCAGGATATAGGCGACGAGCTGCCCACGCCGATCCCCCTCTGGACGATGCTTCTCCACATAGCCTCGGTAGCTCAAGAACCTACGAGAGATGTCCTTCACTGCATCGTCAACACGGTGATGGAGATCCTCAGGAACGATAGGCTCCATCAGCAGGATCTCTTGCTTCCCTGCGACCCAGTGCGAGACGGGTTCTAGGACGTCTTGGCCGCCCTCTAACCAGTTATCCCAGTCTCGGCCTGGCTTGAATGTTCGCCGGACGTGCTGGTGGACCCGCCAATTCTGAAAGAACGTGTAACCAATGGTCGCTCGACGGACCAAGGGGTCATGGAGCTTCTCCTCTTTCTGACCCTCCAGGTGGCCTGGCTTGCACGGTAGGACGTGCTTCTTGACCCACGCGCATGCGTTTTCGATCTGCGAAGGAAGCGTTTGCTCCGAGTCGAGTTTCGCGTGCGGGCTGATGGAACGCGGTAACTCAAACGAGGTCACCTGAGAGAGGTCGCGGACGATCATCCTCAGCAGAGCTGCGCTCTTCTGGCCGCCCAAGCAATCGGCTCCAGGCAGGTGAGCCGCGATGACAGGCTCGACTCGGCCACCGTCCTCAACCAGAGCACCGACGGGGATACGTCCCATCGTGAAGGGGTCCGGGACGAAGTAGATGAGTTTGTAGCGCTTCATTCGACTACCTCGCTGTAGGCAGAGAGGTACTTCTCAACCAGAGTACGCGCGTTTTGGAACCGTCTCAAGAGAGCGTCATAGAGGACGTCGACCTTCGCCTCGGAGGCCAGACCACACGCTTCTACAACGTCTTCTCGCAAGTCTTTCGGGTTTAGTTGCGCCGCAAGGTCGGCTGTCACGAGAGCCTGGTCCCTTGTTACATCCAGCGGTATGCCGCGGGCGATGTAGACGGCCCGGGGAAGGTCCAGAGCAACGCGCTTGATACCCTCTGGCCGGCCGATCTCAGCATCAGCTAAGTCGATCGACCACGCCTTCACCCTGTACTCGTCGGGATCTGGCTCAAGCAGGATGTTCTTATGATGCCGGTCCTCGTTGTAGAGGAGCGCGTCCAGCGCGAGCATCGAGCCTATCTCGGTGATGTTGTGGATCGCGGACATCTTCTTCGCATCCCAATAGTCGATCTGGCCAATGTACGCCGACAACCAAGCTGGTTTTCCTGAGTGGGTCGTGACTGCCCCATCTGGAGTGGGGACATTGAGGCGACGCGAGAGCAGCCAGCCCAGGGACTCTGCAAGGATCTCTGGGCTTCTCATGCTCGACTTCAGTAGCCACGACCTGCCGTCGTCGGTTTTCGCGAGTCTCGCCTGGCTCTTGTTTTCTTCCTCGATGAGCGAATAAAGGATCAACCTGCTCTCTGGGATCTGCGGGATGCGCTGTGGGATCAACGAGCGCATGCCTGCTCCCGCTCAAAAAGCCTGGCTAAGTGTTCAGTACCAGGCGCCTCTGACCGAAGAGATAGAACACTTCCGCCTACCCGCGCAAGTTTTGTAGTGCAATGTAGGACAAAAGCCCACAAGAGGGACCACGCTCTGAGCATCACGGCAGCACCTATCAGGACGCGCAGCGTAGACATAAGGAGTCTTCCGGCTCTATCCTGAACATTCGGGCAGACAAGATCCTGACTCTCCGCCGGCTCGACATGGCTCGGCGCAGCCCTGTTGTCGACCCTCGCCGTGGCTCCCTCAGTGGGCTGCCCTGCTGGGGATCCGAAGGGCAGCACCTGGGTCAGCGGGCATCTTTTGTGAGACGAGCGCGATAATTTAGCGGGGGACACAGGAGACGTGAGGGGAACTTCCCACCTCCTGCTACTGAGTAGTCCTGATCAAACTCGTAGCCCTTCGACTACGATCTTTCCCAATGAATTCCGAAAGGTTAGCGCTTTCGATAAAAGATCGTGAAAACACAAGCGTCGATTATGATTTATGCGCAAAATAACAATCACAGTGAAGAGCTGTGTTAGTAATGCCTCCACGTTGAGGAGCTGGCTGCAATAGAGCAGCCGGGAGAGATGACCATGGCAAAGCCAATCGAGGCGACACCCACGCTGTACGGAGACGATGCGGTGCGACTTCTGGAGTCGTTGCCTAATGTCGCACCGCCGGAAGAGATCGCGCGTCGTCGTGCGATCTCCCGGGAGCGGCTTTCCCAGACGACTGTGTCAGCCCCCCGCCCGTCGACGTAGTGCATCTTAATCCAGCCTTTTGCCTTTCGTGCGGATCGTCCCCTTCACCCCCGACATTGATGTCTCAGACTTCACCTGCGGCGGTGAGCAGCATCACTTCGATCTCGACGACTTCCTAAAAACCGAAGCACTACGCTACGCTGGGCAGTCTCTCGGCCACACGTACCTCGCCATCGAGGATGGGTTGGTTCTCGGCTACATCACGCATCTCACGGACTCCATCCGCCTGTCTGTAGCAGAGAAAGACAACCTGAAGAGCAGGTTGGGGTTTCCTCCGCCCCACACGATCCCGGCACTCAAGATAGGCCGCTTGGCGCGGCTCGCGCGACATGAGGGGCGCGGGGTCGGAAGTGCGCTCATGCGGCATGCCTTTGACAAGCTGATGGACCTCTCTGAAAGCACGGGCTGCCGATTCTTGAGCGTGGATGCCATCCCCTCGGCCGTTTCGTTCTACGAGAAGCTTGGATTTGTGGGCAACGAGCACGGCAGCTACCAGGGCAAGAACCGGGATACGACCAGCATGCGGTTCGATGCGTTTGCCCCGGAACTGCCGGAGTGGACGGGCATGGGAAACGCGACGCACCGCAGCTAATCCCTGCTCCCAGCGGCAGACCGATCAGGCGCCGCTACTTGGCCAGCGCGCGGAGGTAGTCGGTACTGGCCCCGGCCGCTATGGCAAGCACGAACAGGCCGACCTGCTTGAACCGGAGGTTTGAACTTGCTGCCTGCTGAGGTGCGCGCGAACAGGTGAGCTCAAGCAGATGCTTCCTGCTCCGTTGCGAGACGAGGTCCAGCACGCTGGCCAGCGGGTTGTGCAGGTATTGCGGTTTCTCAGTGGAGCGGGTCGTTGTTTTCACGGTGGACATGTCATCCCCCTCCTTGGGGTGACACTCCAATTAGATCGCGGATAGTGCGTGCAGCAACTGCCTTGCATGTCTGCGCCCCGGCAGCTCCTGCGGCCCCTCCCCGAAGGCGAGCCAGGCGGGGGAGACGCCGAGGGCCCCTGCCAGCGCCTCAGCCGTTTTGATGCTGGGCATGGTGCCCCGCTCGGCCGATCTCACCGCCCCCTCAGTCAGCTTCGCGCGCCGCGCCACCTCGCGCATGGACAGAGCAAGCGCTGCCCGCACCGCCTTCGCCCGCGCGGCCAGTCCCTCGCTCAGCGCACCCGGTTCCGCCGGATCGGCGGCATCTCCCAGGCCATAGGCTAGCCAGCCCGGCGACACCCCGAGCGCCCTGGCGAGGCACTCGGCCGTGGGGAGTCGCGGCAGGCTCCGCCCTCCCTCCAGCAGCGCCACCATGCTGCCTCCGAGTCCGGCCGCGAGCGTCAAGCCCGTGGGGTGCATTCCCCTCGCCTTGCGCGCCTTGCGCAAGCGTTGGGGGAACATCTGGTGCAGGGGGTTGGGGATCCCTCGGGCCACGCCCGTCGATATCATCGGCATACCTGTGGATGCCAGCTTGGGCATGGCGTCCCCGAGCTGTGTGACAAATTTACGCGCAACAGGTCGTGCTTGTAGTAAGAAGGCGTCGGGCACAAACGAGCCCAACAACAAAAAAGGCCGCCCAGCGGTAACTGAGCGGCCCACAGCCCGCGCCGGACACAGCCTCACGAGCACACGTCCGACGCGAACAGGAGCACTCTATGCTGCGCCGCACCCCTGCCACAAGTGTATCCACGCTCATCCCGCCGCCACGACCAGAACAGCCCAGGCCAGCCGACCGCTACCTTCTGGACGGCGAGCCCGTCACCCTGGCCGACCTCCTGGCCGCCAACGATTTCAGCGAGGCAGAGGTAGCCGAGATCACGGCGCTGCCGGGGGGCAGCAGCCTCCATCTAGGCGGTGGTGCGGCGCCTCTGTTCACGCTGACGCGGTGTGGCATGAACCGAACCCACACAAGCGCGACGCAGTCTGGCCAGCCCAGATCGGACGCGGCAGGCGCCTATGCGCTGCTGCGCCGCATGACATCCGGCAGGTGGCCAACATGGAGGATCCTCGGGACTGCGGCGCCAGCGCGGGACCTCGTGGTGGGGATAGAGTGGCTGCGGGGTTCCGAAGATCGGTACGCGGTCGCGACCATCGGCAGCGACGGCAGGTCGGTCGAGTGGACCCCGTGCGCATCCAGCGGGGACGTGCTGGACCTGCTGGAACGAGTCCCGCAAGTCCCGGTCCTGCGAGTCCCGGTCCCGGAGGGACGTGCCAGGGAGGTCGCGTGATGCGCGGGGTGAGCGGGGTGGAGGTTTTGATCGTCATCCCCGATCTCAGGCGGCCGGGCATCGCGGCTCAGCGGCTCGCCGCGGAGGCGAAGCAGGCAGGGTTCAGCGTGGAGGTGTACTGCTGGGGCTGGGGTCGTCGGCCCGATGGGTCGGTGGAGATCGACTTCCGCGGGCGGCTGACCAGCCCCGCAGGCGTTGTGGAGCGGATGCCATGAGGGGAGGTGAGCCAGTTCAGGCCCTGAACGATGGATCCCCGCGGGTAGGGGAACCCATGAAGATCGAAGGTCCCTACAGACACGGGAACCAGCACCGGTGCCGGCTCGTCACCCCGGCGGGTCGGAAGTGGTGCCGGGCCGCCGATACGCCGGAGGAGGCGCTGCGCTTGGCCCAGGAGAAGGCGGCGAGCGAAGCGCCCCAGGACATCCCGGCGCCGGCCATGGAGGAACCGGAGCGCCGGAGGTCGACCGGGCCGATCCGAATCGAGGGGCCGTTCGCGCACGGGTCGGGGTGGCGATGCCGCATCGTCCTGCGCGGTGGCCCTAAGTGGAGCGGGACGCGCCGAACCCGGGAGCACGCGTGGAAGCTGGCCGAGGCAGTGGTCGCGGTGGCGGCGCAGCAGGGCCAGCACTCGGTGCAGGACGCCATCGCGGCGTACACCGAATACCAGCGGGACGTGAAGGGGAACCGGCCGGGCAGCGTCACCACGACCGGCCACGTCCTGCGGCGCTTCTTCGCCCCGATGCTGGACGCGGAGCTGTGCAAGCTGACGCCCCAGAAGGGAGCCGACCTGTACGAGCGCCTTCGGACGAGGAAGGGAGAGCGGACGGGCAAGCCGCTTGCCGCAGATTCCCACCGGAACTACCTGCTCCAGGCCCGCAGCTTCGTGGCGTGGTGCATGGAGCAGAACTGGATCCGCCTGAACCCGCTCGCGAAGGTGAAGCCGGTGGGGCAGCGGAGCCACGGCAAGACCCAGTTGACGATCGACGAGGCGCGGAAGCTGTACCAGCACTGCCTGAAGCTCGCCGACCGGGACGACGGGGCGCTGGCGGTCCTGATGGCGCTTTCGATGGGCATGCGGGCCAGCGAGATCACAAGCCGGACCGTGCGCGACCTAGACGATGCCGGCCGCCTCCTGCGGGTCGAGGCGAACGACGCGCTCGACTTCAAACCGAAGACCAAAGCGAGCCGCCGCCCGGTCCCGGTTCCGTCAAGCTTGCAGGCGCACATCAAGGCGCGGACGCGGGCCAAGCTCCCCAGCGCGCTCCTGTTCATCTCCGAGAAGACGGGCGGAGCGCACTGGCGCGACTGGGTGGCGGAGCAGGCGCGGCACCACTGCCGGGAGGCCGGGGTGCCGGTGGTCTGCGCGCACGCGCTGCGAGGCGTGGCCGCCACCAGCGCGGTCGAGGCCGGCATCGCTGCGGAAGCGGTGGCCAAGCTGCTCGGCCACGAATCCACCAGCATGACCCGGCAGAGCTACATCGCCCCCGGCACCCTGGAGCAAGCCGAGCGGGAGCAGGTGCAGCAGGTGCTCAGCGAAAGCTGAGCCCGCTTGTCCCAGAACGCTTGTCCCAAGTACGTCCCAATCCAGTCCCAAGCGTGTCCCAAGGCCCAGAAACACCAAACCCCGCCGGGGTTCACCGACGGGGTTTCTTGTGGAGCTGAGGGGAGTCGAACCCCTGGCCTCTAGAGTGCGATTCTAGCGCTCTACCAACTGAGCTACAGCCCCGGGACTATTAGGTTTTTAGGGTCGGTGGGCGACCGGTGCAACGGAGGGGTTTTCTATCAGGGGTTGGGGGTGGGGGGCAAGAAAAATCGTCGGTGATTTGGGTGGGCGGGGGGTTAGGCGGCGTGGGCGAGGGAGGTTTGGGTGAGGACGCGGGCGAGGCGCTCGTAGGCGAAGTCGAGCTCGGTCTGGGTGATGACGAGGGGGGGGGCGAAGCGCAGCACTTTGTCGTGGGTCTCTTTGCAGAGGACGCCTTGCTGGGCGAGGGCTTCGCAGAAGGGGCGGGCGGCGGAGATGAGCTCGATGCCGATGAGGAGGCCGGCGCCGCGGACCTCGCGCACGACGGGGCTGCCGAGTGCGGCGAGGCGTTGGAGGAAGGGGGGGCCTAGCTCGGCGGCGCGCTCGGCGAGGCGCTCGTCTTTGATGACTTGCAAGGCGGCGCGGGCGACGGCGCAGCCGAGGGGGTTGCCGCCGAAGGTGCTGCCGTGGCTGCCGGGCTCGAAGACGCCGATTAGCTCGTCGGTGCCGGCGACGGCGGAGACGGGATACGCCCCGCCGGCGAGGGCCTTGCCAAGGAGATAGGCGTCGGGGGTGACGCCCTCGTGCTGGCTGGCAAACATGCGGCCGGTGCGGCCGAGGCCGGTCTGGATCTCGTCGAGAAGGAGGAGGACGCGGTGCTGCTTGCAGAGCTCGGCGGCGGCGCGGAGATAGCCGGCAGGCGGCATGAGGACACCGGCCTCAGCCTGGATGGGCTCGACGAGGAAGGCGCAGGTGCGGGGGGTGATGGCGCGGGCCAGCGCGTCGATGTCGCCGAAGGGAACGACGACAAAGCCGGGGGTAAACGGACCGTAGTCGGCGCGATAGCCGGGCTCGGTCGAAGCGCTGATGATGGTGACGGTGCGGCCGTGGAAGTTGTCGGCGCAGACGATGATCTCGGCCTGGTCCGCAGGGATGGCCTTGTGGCGGTAGCCCCAGCGGCGCGCGGCTTTGATGGCGGTCTCGACGGCCTCGGCGCCGGTGTTCATCGGCAGCACGCGCGGCATGCCGGAGAGCTCGCAGAGCTCGCGCTCGAAGTGGGGAAGCTCGGTGTTGCGGAAGGCGCGCGAGGTTAGGGTGACGCGCCCGGCCTGCTCGATGAGGGCGGCGATGATGCGCGGGTGGCGATGGCCCTGATTCAGCGAAGAATAGGCGCTGAGGCCGTCGAGATAGCGGCGGCCTTCGACATCGGTGACCCACACGCCCTCGGCGTGCGCGACGACGATATCGAGCGGCTTGTAATTGTGAGCGCCATAGCGCGCTTCCAGATCGACATAGGTCTGGGTGGGGGACTGCGACATGGCTACCTCGGGAGGGTAGGGGGGGAAGGAGACGCGAGGCGGTGGTTACTTGGCGAGTGCGGCCGGGCCAGCGGCGATGATCTCGTCGGCAAGCTCGTCGGCGAGCTCACCGGGGGGGCGGCCGGTGGCCTGGGTGCGCTCGGCGATTTCGCGGATGGTGGCGTAGATGCCGCTTGCGCGCTGGCGGGCCTTTTCGGCGTCGTAGCCGGCGAATTCCTGCGCGACGTTGATCAGGCCGCCGGCGTTGATGGCGTAGTCGGGGGCGTAGAAGATGCCACGCGCCTGCAGATCGCGACCGATGGCCGGCGAGGCAAGCTGGTTGTTGGCGGCTCCGGCGACGGCCCGGCAGCGCAGGCGGGGCAGGGTAGTGGCCGAGATGGCACCGCCGAGGGCGCAGGGGGCGAAGATGTCGCACTCGACATCGAAGATCTGATCGATGCTGACGACCTGGGCACCGGTCTCGGCGGCAACGCGCTCGACGCGCCCGGGGTCGATATCGGCGATGGTCAGGCGGGCGCCCAGCTTGTGCAGCTCAAGAGCCAGATAGCGACCGACGGCGCCAACGCCCTGGATGGCGATGTGCAGGCCCGACAGATCGCTGCCGTCCTTGCGGCCGAGGATGACTTCGGTCACGGCCTCGATGCCGCGGCGGCAGCCGAGCGCGGTGAACGGCGAAGGATCGCCCGAGCCGCCCTGCGCGGTCGAGGTGCCAAGGACGTGGCGGGTGTGCTTGCGCACTACGTCCATATCGCTGGTCGAGGTCCCAGAGTCCTCGCAGGTGAGGTAGGCGCCGTTTAGCGATTCGACGAAGCGGGCGAAGGCGGTAAACAGCGCGGCGCGGTCAAAGCCGGGCTGGCGCATGGCCTCGGTTCCCCAGATGACGGCCTTACCACCGCCGTGGGGCAGACGGGCCAGCGCGGCCTTATAGCCCATGGCGCGAGCCAGGCGGCAGGCATCGGTGACCGCGGCGGTCTCGTCCACATACGAATAAACCCGAGTTCCGCCGATCGCCGGGCCCAGGCGGGTCGAATGCAGGGCGACGATGGCTCGCAGGCCAGTCTCACGATCCAGCGCTAGGTGTAGCTGGCCGTACTGTAGGTCGTTGAGGATCTGAAAAATCATAAAAGGAGCTTATGCCAGCACGCTGTTGGCGCGAGCAACATATTTTGCCGTGGTTGTGGACGGCAAATGGTGGGGGTTCGGTCGCACGACCTTTGGGTGAACCAGCGACAGGCGGGCGGGCGGGTACGGCCACGGTGCGTGCGGCCGATTGGGGCCGCAGAGGGCAGGGAGGCGCGGCCGAGAAAGCGGGGAGCGCAGGCCGTCCGGGCTGCTGCAAACGGTCGACTTGACCGTGAGTTAAATGTTACCCTCCTTACGTTTTATTGTGCTGACCCTCCCGCAGTTTCCGCAGCGCATCCGCCTCATCGCTGGCCTGGCCGGTGTGATGCTGCTGTTGTCGTTTCTGCTCCCCCGGCATGGCGAGAGCGGGGTGAGTCGTCTAGCCACAGCGCCCGCGGCGGAATTCGTCGCGCTGTGGACGCTGATGCTGTCGGGCGCGGTGGTGCTGGTGACCGCCGTCCTGCCGGTGCCAGCGGTGTTCCGGTCGCTGATCAACTTCGCGGCCTTGCCGGCCTGGGCGGTGGTGGGAAACCTGCCGCTGCCGCTGCCGCTGCGCATCGCGGTGGGCTGCGTGGCGGCGCTGAAGTGCGCAACGCTGCTGGCGCGGACGCAGGTGCCGTGGGCGCAGCTGCCGCGCTTCTTGGGGCTGGGCAGCATCGCGCTTCTGGCCGCGCTGTACCTGCTGCCCTGGCACGGTGAGCCCCCGCTGCGGCAGATCGTGCGGATGCTGACGGCGGCGAACGATCCCGCGGCGCGCTTCGTTGCCATCTATCTGCTGCTGCCGGTGCCGGTGGCGCTGCTGGCGCTGCTCGTGCAGCTCGGCAGCGATCTGTCGGCGCTGGGCGAGACGCTGGCTTGGCTGATCTTTCTGTGGGCTCCCGGAGCGCTCTTGATCCAGAGCTTCGAGGCGACGCAGATCTACGCCAGCCTGGCCACGTTTGCGACGCTGGTTGCGGCGAGCTATGGCTTGGCCGACCCACTGCGGACGCTGTCGATGCGCTACCCCTCGTAGGCTGTCTCGAAGGTATTGCCCTGGGGGACGAGCCGCTCGGGCGTGGGGTAGACGGGCCGGTCGCGATACCTGAGCTCATGTCTGGGCCCGATGGTGGACCCGACGCTGGGCCCGATGCTGGGGCCGCTGCTTAGTTGACGTCGTCCAGTCGTCGGCCACCCAGGTATACTTTCGAAGATGCAAGATCTGGCCTTACCGTCGGGCAGCCTGTTTGTGGAGCGCTTCCAAGTCACGGGATTGGCGGGCAGCGGCGGCATGGGCACGGTGTACCGCGCCTACGATCTGCAGACGGAAAAGCACGTCGCGCTGAAGATCATGCAGTCGCTGCCGCTTTACCCCGGCCAGCCGTCGCGCTTTGCCAGCGAGGCGCAGGTGCTGTCGGAGCTTCGCCACCCGGCCATCGTCGGCTACGTCACGCACGGTGTCGCGCCGACCGGCGAGCGCTACCTGGCGATGGAGTGGCTGGACGGAGAAGACCTGGGCCAGCGCCTGCTGCGCGGTCCGCTGTCCTTGGCCGAGTGCCTGCTCTGCGGCGAGCGCATCGCCGAGGCCCTGGCGTTTGCCCATCATCGCGGCGTCATCCATCGCGATCTCAAGCCGGCGAATCTGTTCCTTCCGCACGGGGATGTCGCGCAGCTCAAGCTGCTCGACTTCGGTGTGGCGCGCCGGTTTTCGACCTTCGGACCGGGGTACTCGATCGCCGGGGATGCGGTGCGTTCACCAACGATGACCAAGACCGGCTTTGTAGTGGGGACGCCGGAGTACATGGCCCCCGAGCAGATCCGCGGCAGCCGGGATCTTTCGCCGGCGGCGGACCTATTTTCGCTGGGCTGCGTGCTGTACGAGTGCCTGACCGGGCAGCCGCCCTTTGCAGGCAGCGACTACACGGCGGTGCTGGCGCGCATCCTGTTTTCAGATCCTGATCCGCTCTCGCTACGGCGACCTGGCCTGCCCATCAACCTGGTGGCGCTGATCGAGCGCTTGCTCAAAAAAGAGCCCAGCGAGCGGCCAGCCCAGGTCGAGACGGTGCGAGCCGAGCTGGCGGCGATTCGGGGCGGGGCCGAGGAGGCGTACGCGGCGACGGTGGTCATGCCTGCGTTGCACACCGCGGGCTTCGCCACCGACGAGCAGGGCTTGTTCAGCATTGTCATCGCCATGGCAATGGCGGCGCCAGATGCGCCACCCGACACGCTGGACGACGGGCGGACGAGCACGCAAGAGAGCCGACGGTCGCTGTTCACCGCGCTGGGTGAGCTGGGCGTGCAACCCGATTCGCTGGCCGATGGGGCGCTGATCGTGACGGTGCCCGTCTCGGGCAGTGCTCAGGATCAGGTTCGACGGGCCGCGCGCGCGGCGCTGCTGATCAAAGAGCAGTGGCCGAAAGCGGCGGTCTCGATGGCGACCGGGCCGGGCACGATCCAAAAAGGGGCGACGGTGGGCGAGGTCGTTGAGCTGGCGATGCGCCCGCTGCGGCAGCGCGAGGAGGTCGATCGCGCGACGGCGGCCGCTAGCGTCTTTGTCGATCCGCTGAGTGCCAAGCTGTTGGCTGGGCACTTCATGCTGACCGCGTTCCCCTCCTACAGCCTGCTGCGCAGCGCGGAACGGGACGTCGACATCAGCCGCCCGCTCCTAGGCCAGCCGACGCCCTGTGTCGGCCGCGAGGTCGAGCTGGCGTATCTGGAGACCCGGCTCTCGGTGTGCGTCGAAGAAGCGCAGGCCCACGTGGTGCTGGTGACGGCGCCGCCCGGCACGGGCAAGTCGCGGCTGCGGCACGAGCTCTTACGGCGAATCGACAAGCACGACGAGTCCTGGGTGAAGCTCCTGGCCCGTGCTGAGCTCGGGGGAGCGCTTCTTCCCTACGAGGTCCTGGGGCACGCACTGCGGCAGCTCTGCGGCGTCTCGGCGGGGGCGTTGAGCGCACAGGCGCGTGAGCAGCTGCGGGCCCGGCTGATCCAGCACGTCGAGCCGCCCGAGCAGGAGCGCATCGCGACCTTTCTTTGCGAGCTCTGCCGGCTGCCGCTTTCGGAGGACGGTCTGCCAATGCTGCAGGCGGCGCGGCAACATCCGCAGATCATGCGCGACCGGGTGCGGCGCGCCTTTTTGGACTGGCTGGCCGCCGAGTGTCGCCATGCCCCGGTGCTTATCGTCATCGATGACCTGCAGTGGAGTGACGAGCTGACGGTCCTGCTCGTGCACGAAGCCCTGCAGGAACAAAAGGATGCCGCGCTGTGCGTGCTGGCTTTCGCTCGCCCCGAGGTCACCACGACCTTTCCCAAGCTCTGGGCGGGCTGTCAGCTGCACGAGCTCACGCTAAAAGAGCTGAGTCGTCGAGCCTGTGAGCGTCTGCTGCGGCAGGTGCTGGGCGATGCGACGCCGCCGCAGATGATCAGCGAAACGATTACGCTGTCGCGCGGCAATGCCCTGTTTTTGGAGGAGCTGATTCGCGCCCGTGCCGAGGGTGCCGCCGAGGAGCGACCCGAGACCGTGGTGGCCATGCTGCAGTCGCGCCTGACTCGTTTGGAGTCGGCCGCTCGGCGCTTGGTACTCGCCGCTTCGATCTTTGGCGAGAGCTTCAGTCGAGCCGGGGTCTCTGCGGTGCTGGAGATGCCGGAAGACCTGCAGTGGATCACGGCCGGACTTGAGGCCTTGCAGGCCGCCGAGCTGATTCAGCACAGTGCCCTTGGCGCCCTGCCCAGCGACGGCAACTTTTCGTTTCGGCACGCGCTTGTCAAAGATGCCGCGTATGAGCTGTTGTCCGCCACAGACCGCGCCACCGGGCATCGCCTGGCGGCGGAGTTTCTAGTGCGCAGCCAGGTGGCAGAAGCGACGGTGGTGGCGTCCCACTTTGAGCGCGGCGGCGAGCTAGCCCGGGCCGCTCAGCACTACTGGCTCTCCGCGGAGCGCTGCTTTCAGCAGTGCGACTATCGCGGCGCGCTACGCCAGGTCGAAAATGGTCTGCGCTGTTCGACGGATCGTGAGCTCTTGGCGCGCCTTGCAAGCGTGGAGTGTGCCATCGCCTATCGCACCGGTCGGTTCAGCGAGGGACACGCCGCGCGCGCCATCGATGCCCTGGCCGTCCTTGCGCCCGGCAGCACTGCCTGGAGCCGCGCCGCTGCTGGTGCCATCACGACGCTGATGATCCTGCAGAAGCCGCAGCAAGCGGCCACGCTCTTTGCTCAGCTGCTGCGCACCGACCCGGCGCTCGACGGGCGGGTCGCCTACATCGACTCGCTGAGCTACCTGACAAGCTGGGCCGCCTTGGGGGCGCCGCGGGCGCTGGTCGAAGCCCTGCTGCGGCGGCTGCAGAACATGGTCACAGCCGCTTCGGCGGACCTGCCGACCCTGCGCTATTACTTCGATGGCTCGACGGCGCAGGTGGCGCTTTATCGCTGGGGTCGTCCCTGCACAGCGATTCGGCACGGCGGGGCGAGCGAGCGCCTGGCCCGCGAGTGCGCCGACACCATGGCCGAGTTCCACATGAGCTGTCACATCATCGAGCTCAGCTGGCTGGAGCTAGGCGATCACGTGGGCGTGATTCGGCGGATGCGCAGCCGACATGCCCAAGTCTTCGCGACGCAGGAGGCCGGTCTCGCCACGCTCTATCGTCAGGTCTTGGCGCGGGCCCTCTGTACCTCGTCGCAAGAGGCGGACTGGGAGAGCGCGATGGAGCTGACCGCGCCGTTCCTCAAGGTGCACAACCTGGCATTCTTCGCGCAGGCCATCGCAGCGCGCGTGGCTCTGCAGCGCGGGCAGGCGGTCGCGGCTCTGCCCCTGATCAAGCAGGCCATGGCTGGCTTTGCCATGCTGCCGTTTTATCTGCTCGATTTGGCGGTGACGCAGATCGGCTGCCTACATGCGCTGGGGCGGTTCGATGAAGGCGTCGCCGCGGCCGAGGCAGCGCTGCGGGCTCTGGGACAGGCGACGGAGCTTGGCCCGTTCGAGATCGCCTTTCGCTTGGCGCAGAGTGAAGTCTGTCAGGCCGCTGGGCAGAGCGAGCCCGCCATGCAGGCGCTGCAGATTGCCGTGCAGGGGCTAAAGACTCGGCTGCGAGACATCGAGGATGCCGGGCTGCGCCGCATGTATCTCGACAACAATCCGCACTGTCGGCGCGTCCTTACGCTGGCCTCGGCCCACGGGTTGGATGTGCAGGACTTGCAACCGGATGCCGCGGCTCCGCTGCCGTGAAGCGGTGCGCGTAGACGTGGCCACCTACGGCTTGCGGAGGGGCTCTTTTTCCGTCGGGGTCGGCCGCACGACCGTCACCTCGACCTCGCGCGGAGTGACTTCGTAGGCGATGCCCGAAGGCAAGCCGGTGACCTGGATGCGCTTGATATAAGTTGTTCCCGTTGGCTTGCGCTCGTCGGCGGCGGTATCGACCATCAGCACCGGCACATCCTGCAGCTTCTCTAGACTTTGGCCGCGCAGCACGATGGTGGCGGCTTCGGGATTCAGCCGCGCGTTCTGCGGCGCGCCACTGGTGTTGATGCGCACATTGGCGAACCGCCGCTCGACCAGCTCGACCAAGACGTCGACGCTGATGCGCGGCGACGGCTGATCGAGATAGAACGCAAACTTGGGCAGCGGGCCGAGCTCGACGTTGACGCTGGCCGCCCCGGTGAAGCCGGCGATGTTCAGCGGTCGCGTCTGCACGTTGCGCATGTTTTCCAGCACGTTGCGGGCGCCGCGGACGACCACCGTCGTCGGCGACAGCGTGCTCTTCTTCAATCGATAGCCTTCCTGCAGCTCGCCCTCGGTCGTCAGCTGCACCGGCAGCGCCACCTTGGCCTCGTTGGCGAAGCGCAGGTAGATGCTCGGGGGCTCGTAGCCTTCGACGCGCAGACCCTCAGGTAGGTGGGCCATCTCGGGTGAGAAGCGCAGCTCGCCATCTGAGAGATCGCCCAGGTCAAGGCGCATCGGCTCCAACGCCGCGCGACTGGCTCGCGTCACGCGACCCCAGGGGCCGCGCACCAGCACCTTGATCTGCTCGGGCGGTGGCGGCTCGCTGATCAGCAGTCGGCCGCGCGGCTCGCCGTAGCGCACGCGCACCAAAAGCGCAGTGCTGGCCTCAAGCTCGGTGCGCACGACGAAGACCAGGGCCACCGCGATGACCAGCGCGATGATCTTGAGCAGCAGATCTTCGAAGAGCAGTTTGTAGAGAAATTCGCGCATGCGGTTAGGGCGAGGGCGGGGTCCTCTCCTGCGGTGGCGATGGCGCAGCTTCGCCTGCCGGGGGCAGGGCCGAGGCAGGCGCGCTCACTGGGGAGACATCGGCGGTCTGGGCCACGGCCGGCTCCAGCAGCGGGATGCGGAACTTGGCGGTGGTCTGTTCTGCCATCGGGCCGGTGACGCTGCCGGCAGCACTGCCGTCTGAGCGTGGCTCGGATGGGCTCGACGGGGTGCCCAGCCGAGGAGTGGTCTGGCTAGCACTCTGCTGCGAGGCGGCTTGCTCGGCACGCGCCAGCATCGACTTGGCCGAGGTCTGGACCGTCGTCGACTCAGTGGTGGCGCCGTTGGCGGCCGGAGCCGCTGCTGAGGCGCCGGGCTTCTGATCCAGCCGAACCGGGCCGGAGATCGGCTGCGTGCTGAACAGCGCCAGGAGCTCGGTCGGGACTTTCTTGTTCCCCGACTCATCGGACTGCTTCAGCGTGCCGGGCCCCGAGTTGGCGTTCTTGGCCGAGCCGGGTGCGGCGCCGGTGCGCGCATCGCTGGCCTGTCCCTTGGGCTTGGCTTTTTTCTTCTGGAACAGTCCCAGCAGCGCCTTGCGCAGCATCGCCGCCTCTAGGCTGTGCGCGATGTTGCCGTTGAAGCACAGCGAGACCTCGCCGCGCTCTTCGCTGATCACCACCACCACGGCATCAGTCTCTTCGGTGATGCCGATGGCGGCGCGATGACGGGTACCAAACTGCTTGTCGAGCTTGACGTTGCCCGACAGCGGCAGCACCGCGCCGGCCTGCTGCACGCGCAGGTTGCGAATGATGACCGCGCCGTCGTGCAGGTGGTTCTGCGGGTCGGGTACGAACAGCGTCACCAAGAGCTCCTTGGTCACGCGCGCATCCAGTTCGACGCCGACTTCGCCCAAGTGCTCGCTGAGATCGGCATCGCGTTCGATGACGATGAGGCCGCCGATGTTCTTTTTGGCCAGCTCGCCAGCGGCTTGCACGACCTCTTCGATGACGTAGGTCTCTTCGTACTTGTGGCGAGTAAACAGGCCCTGCCCGACCTGCATCAGCGCGCGCCGCAGGTCCTGCTGGAAGATGACGACGAAGAAGATGATGAAGTAGTCGATCAGCTTCTCGAACAGCCAGGACACCGCAAACAGGTCGAGTCGCTTGGCGATGAAGAACAGCCCACCGAGCACGAACATGCCGGTCAGCGTCTGCGCCGCCCGCGTGCCACGCACCAGCTTGAGGACGCGAAAGACGACGTAGTAGACGATGAGGACGTCAGCGGTTGTCGTCAGAAGATCGCGCGAGTTCAGCCCGTGCAGCGCTGACTGCAGCTGCCCGTAAAGATCGGAGATCAGGCTGGCCGCCGCGAGCTTCATGCGCCGACCTCGGGAGCGGCGGCGACGGCCGGAGTCCATCGGGTGGCAGCGCCGTGCAGAGCGCTGACGAGCTTGAGCGCAGCGCGCGTCTCGGCGACATCATGCACACGCACGACGTCGGCACCTGCCGCCGCCGCCCAAGCCGCCGCGACCACCGACGGGATCAGGCGGTCCGAAACAGCTTGGCCGGTGACCGCGCCGAGCATCGACTTGCGTGATGCTCCGACGACAAGCGGCGCTCGCAGGGCGGCTCGCAGCCATGCCGTGCGAGCCAAGAGCTCAAGGCTCTGCTCGGCGGTCTTGGCGAAGCCGAGTCCTGCATCGAACATCAGTCGGCGGAGCAGCACGGGGTCTTCTTCCGTCAGGCGCGCGGCGGTCTGCCGCAGCTCATCGACCACAGTCTGACACAAGTTGTCACCGTAATCCGTGAGCTGCCGCATCGTCGCCGGCGTGCCTCGCGCATGCATGACCACCACAGCGTCAAAAGTCTTGAGGAGCTGGGCCAGCTTGCCGTCTGAACGCGCCCGCTCCGCGTCGGTCCCCGGCGATGGCAAGAGCTCCTGCGGAAACGGCAGGTTCAGCAGGGCCACGCCATGCTCCGCGGCCCGGCGGGCGACCTCGGCATGCCGCGTGTCGATTGACAGCGCGACCGCAAGCTGCCGTCGCTCGATGCGACGAAAAAGCGGGGCCAGGCGCCCCCACTCTTCGACCACCGACAGCGGCTCGGCCCCGGGGCGCGTCGATTCGGCGCCGAGGTCGATGAGATCAGCGCCGGCCGCGACGAGCTCGTCGATGCGCCCCTCCGCCCGTCCGGCATCGGCATACAGCCCGCCGTCTGAGAACGAGTCGGGCGTAAGGTTGAGCACCGCCATCAGCGCAGGTCCCGTCCCCGGACGCAGCAGGCTGCCGTCGTGGCGGCGCAGAGCCCAGGGGATCTCTGCCCCAGTCGGCAGGGAGCGCCTTCCAGCAGCGGGAAACATGGACACAAGATAGCGAGTTTCCCGGCACTTTTCAGGAGCCCAATTCACAAATTGGCGCGGTGTTTCGGCAGCCCCCCTGCCATAATGGGCCCGGGAGGATTTACCTTGCGTTCACTGTCTAGATTTATGGATGCGCCCGTCGCTGTGCTGGCTGGGCTGGGTCTGGTCGGGGGGCTCTTTGGGCTTGCCGCCTGTGCCGACAAACAGGTGGTGGATGACCCGGTCGCCGCTGGGCCCTGTCGCGAGACCGGCCGCGTCGATGACACGGTCAAAAAAGAAGCCATCGCCGAGTTCAAGCGCTTCGGCCGCATCTGCGAGCTCTACAACCTGACCGCTAACGCCGAAAACGAGCAGGAGACGGTGTGGCGCGTGTGCTGCGGCGAGGCAGCGCTGACCTACGCCTACTACCCTGGGAAGTGCGTCGCCCGGCGGACCTCAAACGGCCTGATCCAGTGCGGAAGTGGCGAGGCGCTGACGACCCCCGCCAAGGCCGACGAGACCGCCCCACTGAAGCCGCCTCCCCCACCCGCTACGCCCTAATCGACCGCACTATTTACGCAGCCACAGGGGATGCCAGTTCGGCCCGGGCTGGCTGGTCAGCCGGCGTGTCTCCCCACAGCGAGCGTTGCTGAGCCAGATCTGCGCCGTGCGGTGCGTCGGCTTTTCGCTGGGCCGCGGGCCGTCGTCGGCGAGCTCGACGGTGAGCGCCAGCAGCGGGCCGCCGGGCAGGCGGGGCGACCAGTCGGGCTCCTTTGCGGTGGCGAGGGGGGGGAGGGGGACCTCGCACTCGCTTCGGCGCTGCAGATCGACGATGAACACCGACGATCGTCCGCCGGGGCGGCGCAGCGTGTAGGCCAGGTGAACACCGTCGTCAGCCAGCGAGAGCTCATCTTCGACCAGCGAGGGATCGGGGCTGCGTCCGGTGAGTCGCTTGGGCGTCGAGCCGTTGCGATGAATGCTGTAGATGCGATCGGCGCCTTCGTGATCGCTGGTGAAAAAGATCTGCTCGGGGGTGGTGGCGCAGCGCGGGGCCCACTTGCTGCCCCCGACGTAGGTCAAGCGGCGGAGCTCGCTGCCATCGGTGCGCATGCGATAGAGCTGAGAGCTGCGGTCGCGGCTGGAGGTAAAGGCGATGTAGCCGCTCGCACCGCAGACCGTCGGCCAGAAGTTGCCCTCGGGGTTGCTCGTCAGCTGGCGGAGCGCGGGGCGGGCATTTGCCTGAAGGCGCAGCGCGAAGAGCTCGCGCAGACCTTGTTGAGCCTGTGGCTCCGACTCAAAGATCAGCTGCCGCCCGTCTGGGAGAAAGCTGGGAGAGCGCAGCACGGCACGCCCCGCAAAGAGCGGGGGTGCGATCGCTAGCGGGGCGCGGGGACGATCCACCGCCGCCATCCCGCCCGGCGGAGGGACGGGCACGAGCCGGTAGTGAAAGGCGCGCTGCGGCTCGGCGGACGGCGATAAGGCCTTGGACCCGACCGATCCGGCAGGGAGCTCGGCGACGGCGATGATCAGCTGCGTGCCGTCGGGCGTGCTGGGGCCGTTGCTCTCATCGCGCGGCCCCCCGACCACTAGCCGCTCGGCACTGCCATCGCTGGCGATGACGTAGACATCGCGACTGCCGGCCCGCTCAGCGATGAATGAAAGCTGCGGCGAACCCCGCCCCCCTGACGCTACGCTGGCCACCGCTGCCAGCCCGACGAGGCCCAGGCCGAGCCCAGCGACGCGAGCTCCGCCCCGGCACGTTTGTGTTCGTCGCACGCCCTGCTTACTCGACGCGGATGGCGTCGGCTACGACCTGGGCACCGGCCGTTGTCCAGCGCGATACCGCGACCTGATTCCAGCCGGCGGTGAACTTGAAGCGACCGAGCGACACCCACTTGCCGCCGTCGATCTGCTGGTTCTTGTAGACCGTCCCCAGCTTGGTGCCGCTGGCATCGAACAGGACAAACGGAGCCGTCGTCGTGCGATCGGACGCAGCGGTCCACCAAGCGAAGACTTCCTTTTGTTCGTCTGCCGCTAGCTGAAACTCGAAGGTGGCGGCGTCCGAGACCGCGGCCGTCGGTGCGACGTAGTAGCCGCTGCCCCAGTAGCCGGACACGCTGGTCGAAGACTTCCAGCTGCTGCTGGGCGTGACGATGCGGGCGTTGGCGCCATTATTGGCCTGATTGCTATCGACGATGATGCCGGTTGTGCCGCCCCCGCCGCCGACGCAGCTGTTGATGCTGGCCATGTACGCGGCCCAGGGGAAGTCGGTGCCGGGATCGCTGGCGCGATTCACCGGGTCGGGCTGGTAGTGGCCGATGATGTGATCGCGATCGCGGATGATTCGGTTGCGCTTGACGATGTCGCACGACAGCTTGGCCGACGTGGTGACCTGGGCCGCTGACCACACGTTGCCGCCTTGATACGAGAATCCGGCGTGCTCGATGCCGACCGAGCGCGAGTTGGTGGGCAGTCCCTTCCAGGGCTTGCCGACGTGGTGCGCGGTATCCGACTCATCGACCAGGGCATAGATCTGGGTGCCGTCCTCTTTGACGACGTAGTGGGCCGAGGTCTTGTAGGGGTTACTGGGATACGGCGTCGTCAGCCAGCCCCAGCAGCCCGACCAGGCCCCGGCGCAGGTGTGGATCACCAGAAGCTCGACGGTGGCGCTGCGGCCGTTGGTGAAGTTCGAGTCGGGGGCCGGCTTCCACGTCGCGCCCGAGTAGTACACCTGGGGCAGGGCCTCGCCGGCCGGGGCTGGCAGCACACCATCGGGCAGGCCACTTTGCGGCGCCAGGCTTAGCCCATGACGGCGGGCGATCTCATCGGGTAGACCACGGCGCAGGACCTGATACACGCCCGACTCGACGTAATCGTATTGCGCGGCCGGCGACAACAGGCCCGAGAAGCGCGCGACCGCCGGAGCCCACGCCGCCAGCTCGCCCGAGGCCGAAAGGGACGTCAACCCGGCCTCAGCCCCCGCCGCCCGGAGCAGCGCCGCCGCCGCGCGCACGTTGTCGCGGGGCTGGGTCTGCACCTGCTCGACGGGGATGCCAAGCAGCGCAGCGGCCCTCTGCAACCGTTCGCCGCGCAGCGCCATTACGCCGTAGGCCGGCTGGCCTTCGAAGGCATCCCCCGCCCATCCCGGCACCGAATACAGCCCCGTCTCGGTCTTCGCGATGGCGACCAGGAGCTCTGCTGGCACGCCGAACTCGGCCGCCGCGGCGCGGATGAGCGGTCCCAGCGGTGCCGAGGCCGCCGCCTCCTCACCCAGTGCGCCCGGTGCCGTCGGCGATGGGAGCCCCGCTGGCGGAGCCGCCTCCTCGACGGCGGGATGGCCACAGCCCAGGGCCAGGGCGAGGGGGGCAGAGAGCAGCGGTGCAACCATGCGGGACGAAAACCGGGTACGCATCACGGACTCCTTTGGCCGGCTAGCGGCGCGTGCGCACTATAGAAAATCGTCGCGCAAAACTGGAAAATCTCCGGCTCACGACGTGGACACCGCCCGGCCGGAAGCGAGGCGTTCGGGGTGCTTGCACCTCTGCCGTCTCGCGCTAGGCTGCCGCCATGTCTTCGTTCTTTCGTCGTCCCGCCCGATCGTCGACCGACCCGTCCTCCCGTTCGTCCTCCAGTTCATCGGGGGATCGCGCTCCGGAGGGCGAGCGACCGTCTGATTTCCCGGCGCGCTCGACGGGGCGCCGTGGTCGGAAGCTCTTGGATAGCGAGCAGGCGCTATACGACTACGCGGTCGGTGTCCTGGGCCGCAGCATGCGCACCGAGGCTGAGCTGCGTCGTCTGATGCGACAGCGAGTCGAGGATGCCGCTGCCGCCGAGCCGCTTTTCGCTGCAGTCATCGCTCGCCTGCGCAGCCATCAGTACCTGTCGGATGTGCGCTACGCCGCCTCGTTTGCGTCGCTGCGTCGCGATGGGCGCAAGCTGGGGCCGCGACGAATCGCCCAGGATCTGCGCCAGAAAGGCGTGGCCGCCGACATCATTGCGCAGGAGGTCAGCAACGCCTTTGCCGAGACCGATGAGCTGAGCCAGGCGCGGGCGTTCCTGGCCAAGAAGCGGGTCACGCTCCCCGAGAGAGGCGATGAGCGCGGCAAGGCGCGGGTCCTGCGCATGCTCGTGCGCGCTGGCTTCAGCCCAAGCATTGGCTATCGCATCCTGTCAAGCGGGCCGATGGACGACGCCGATCTGTCCGATTCGTAACCGTTCCCCGACGGAACCCACGTCGCCAGCGCAGCCGACCAGCGAGCATCCTATGATGCAGCATGCAGGTTTTTTCGCGCCGTCTGTGGGGCCGTCTGGGTCGGGTGATGTTGCTTTCGGGGCTGCTGCCGCTTTTCGGCATGGGGCACTTGGCTTGTGATAGCAGCGGCACGGGGGCTGGGCCGCTCGACGGTGGTGCCGACGCGGGACCCCGCGATCTGGCGAGATCGCCAACCGACCTACCGCCCCCGATGGTCAGCTTGCCGACGAACTGCGCGACGGCTTCGCCGACAGCCGCGCAGATCTTCGACCCGGTCTTCAAAGGGCGCTGCGACAACACCAACTGCCATGGTGGGCCGCTGCTGCCGACGCTGAAGCGGGCCACTGATCTGCCGCTGATGGTCGGTCAGTCCTCGGCATCGGACCTGCCCCTCGTCGATTCGGGCTTCAACGTGAACCGCAGCTACCTTTTGTACAAGCTCACCGGCGAGGTCTGGAAGGTGCCGCACGGTGGCGGCGATGCGATGCCTCCCAACAGCGGACTCATCGACGATGCTAGCTTGTGCCTGGTTGCCAATTGGATCCGCAGCGGGGCGCGCTAGATCCTCGTCGGCGGGTCGCAGCGGCGGTCGTGGTGGCGGGCCGGCCTAGCGCCTAGCACTCGACGATATCGGCCTTGAGGCCAAGGACGAAGCTCACGATCTGCTCGCGCTCGCGGGCGGGCACGGCAAAGGCTTCAAGCGTGGCGGCGGCGTGACCCAGGAAGCGCGACCAGTCGGACTCGCTGATGCGCATGCCGCGGTGCGATAGCCGCATGTCGCGGCCGGTGTAGTACATGGGGCCGCCGGTGCAGTGGGCCAGGAAGTCGATGAGCAGCTGTTTTTCGCGACGAATGCCGTCCTCGCCGCGGTGCTGCCAGAAGCGGCCTAGCTGATCGTCCCCCTGCAGACGGGGGAGGAGATCATTTACGACGGCGACGATTCCGTCGTAGCCACCGATTCGTTCGTAGAGCGATTTCTCGGTCATGGCGCGCGAGCTCCTTGTGGACAAGTGAATTAGCGGGTCGCCTGGGGTGCGCGGTGATGGCCGCGGAGAACAAAGCCGATCAACGACAGCGTGGCAAAGATCGCCCCGGCGGCAAAGGTGTACGTTGGGCCCTGCGTCTTCCACAGATAACCAGCCAGGACGCTGGCGGCGAGCAGCGTGGTGCCGGTCACCAGGTTGAACATGCCAAACGCCGTGCCGCGTAGCTCGGCCGGGGCCTCGTCGGCAACGAGCGCAGTCAGGATGCCCTGCGTCAGGCCGAGGTGCAGACCCCACAAGGCCACGCCGAAAAAGACCAGGGTCGAGCTGCCTGCCACCGCCAACAGGGCATCCGCTGCGATCAGCACCACGGTGCCCAGCGTCAGCAAGCGGCGCTTGCCCAGCCGATCCGACAGGATTCCCGCCGGCCAGGCCGCCGCGGCGGCGACGGTGTTCATGACAATGAGGATGAGCGGCGCGTAGCGGGCCGGCAGGTGCAGGCTGTCACCGCGCAGGATGAGGAAGGCATCCGAAAAGCGAGCCAGCGTCAAAAGCGACGCCAGCAGCGTGACGCCATAGAACGAGCCCGGCAGGCGAGAGAGCTGAGCCCGACGCAGCGGAAACGGGCGCGGGGCATCGCGGTCGGTGCGGGGGGGCTCGCGGATGGCGAGCCAGATTAGCAGCACCACCAGCATGGCCGGCCACATCGCCGCCCAGAAGACCAAGCGGAAGTCATCGTGCGAGTGCAGGAGCAGGCCGATGGCGAGCAGCGGTCCCAAGATGGCGCCGACGTTGTCGAGCGACTGTCGCAGGCCATAGGCGGCACCGCGGATCTCGGGCGGCGTGATGTCGGCGAGCAGGGCGTCGCGCGGGGCAACCCGGATGCCCTTGCCCACGCGATCGAGGAAGCGAGCGAGAATCACCGTGCCCAGACTCTGCGCCCCCGGGAACAGCGGCCGGGTGGCCGCGGCCAGGCCATAGCCCAAGAGCAAGAGCGGCTTGCGCCGACCCAGAAAGTCGCTCAGCGCGCCCGAAAAGATCTTCACGATGGCGGCGGTGGCCTCAGCGATGCCCTCGACGATGCCGACCCACAGCGCGCTCACGCCCAAGAGCGAGGTCAGAAACAGCGGCAGCACGCTGTGAATAAGCTCGGACGAGACATCCATGAGCAGGCTGATCAGCCCGAGCGCAACCACCCCCGCAGGCATTTTCGGACGCGACATGGCAGGCCCTCGATGAGGTGACGACTGTATCCCGAATGCCCGAGCGGCGGCGTGGGAGTTATCGTCGTCGGTGGGCTGCTTGGAAGGTGTTCATCTGGCTGGGTTGAATACGGCCCTTCAGATGGGCGCGGCGCACGGCGTCCTTCGGGCGGCGCGCTGGGCAGGCCGCGGCTCCATCGGGGCTAAAGCGCGCGCAGCACGGCGTGTTCAAACTCGTCGGTCAGGATCAGTCCAGAAGCATCCAGCCACAGGACCGAGCGGGGGTAGTTCAAGCGCGCCGGCAGCGGGCCCAGTTTGACGCCGATGCGAACTGGCTGCTGGTTCACATAGGTAGTCACCGTAGCAGTGGCCAGATCGATACGGCGGATCACGTGATTCATGCTGTCAGCGACGTAAAGAAAGCCGGCGAGGTCGATGGAGATGCCCTGCGGGTTATTGAAGCGAGTGGCGGTTCCGGAGCCATTGACAAGTCCCGTCTGCCCCGCCGTCCCGGCGAGCGTGGTGACGGCCCGGGTTGCCACGACCACCTTGCGGATCACGTGCCCGGTGAGGTCCGAGACGTAGACATTGCCCTTTCGATCACAGGCGACTCCATATGGAGAGCTGAAGCGAGCGGTGCTGCCGCTTCCATTGACCACGTTGCCTGCTGCTCCGGCCAGGCCGGCCACGGTGGTGACACGACCGCTAGCAACCGCGATCTGGCGCAGCGTGTTGTTGTTGCTGTCGGCGACAAACAGGCTGCCCTGACCGTCATAGGCCAGTCCCACGGGGAGGTTAAACGATGCGGCTGTGCCGTCGCCATCGCTGCTGCCTGGCGTGGCCACCGTGTCGGTCAGGTTTCCGGCCAGCGTGGTGACTGCCCCGGTTGCCAGGTCCAGCTTGCGGATCGCGTGGTTGCCGGTGTCGCTGATGTACAGGCTGCCCGCGCCATCGCCGATGACCGCCCAGGGACTGAAAAAGCGGGCTGCTGCGCCGATGCCACCGACCCTGCCAGACTGGGTAGCGGTGCCCGCGAGGGTTGTGACGCTACCGGTTGTCTGATTGATCTTGCGGATCGTGTGATTGCCGCTGTCGGCGATGTACAGATTGCCTTGTTCGTCGCTGCCGACTCCAAGTGGTGCGTTGAAGCGGGCCAAGAAGCCCACGCCATCGGCCGTGCCGGGATGAGGGGCCAAGCCCGCGCTGGTGCTGACGCTGTTGGCGTTTAGATCCAGCGCACGGATCACGTGGTTCTGTCGATCCGCGACGAAGACGGTGCTGCCTCCGCCACCGACAACGGCACTCGGAGTGTTGAAGCGCGCGACGGCGAAGCCACCATCCTCGGCCCCAGTGACGCCCGCTGCGCCGGCCAGGGCCACGGTGCTGGCCATCGTCCCCAGGTTGATGCGCCGGATCAGGTGGTTGCCGCTGTCGGTCAAGAGCAGCGTGTTGGCATCCAGCGCGAACAAACCGGCCGGCGATTTGAACTGGGCCACTCCGGGGCCGCCCTCGGCGTAACCGCCCCCGGAGTTGATGCCCAGCACGGTCGTGACATTCATCGAATCCAGCTTGCGCAAGAGGTGGCTGCCCATGTCCGTCACGTAGATCGGGCCCCCCATCGTCGTCGTGATGCCAACCGGCTGGTTGAACGTCGCCGTCAGCATTGGACCGTCGCCGGCTCCCGTGGTCCCGGCGATCCCGGCCAGGATTGACACACCGCCATCGGTGGGGTTCACCTTGCGAATGATGTGGTTGCCGGTGTCGGCGACCAGCAAGAAGCCGCCCGGCCCCAGCGTAATTCCCGACGGCTGCTTGAACTGTGCAGTGGTCGCCGTACCGTCGGCAGAGCCCTGGCTACCAGTGCCACTAAAGGTGCTGACCGCCAGCGTGGCAAGCACCAGCTTGCGGATCACGTGGTTGCCGCTGTCGGCGATGAACAGGTTGCCCGCCCCGTCGAACACCAGCCCCTTTGGAGCGTTGAAGCGGGCGTTGGTGCCTGTGCCATTGGTGCTCCCGAATTCGCCGCAGGATCCAGCCAGCGTTGAGACCGCGTTGTTGGCCGTGCTGATCTTGCGAATGCAGTGGTTCTGGGTGTCTGACACATACAGCGACCCGGTGCCGTCGCTGGCCAGGCCAGCGGGCTGGGAAAAACGGGCATCGGCGCCGGTGTCATCGGCATTGCCATAGCCTCCCAGACCGCCTGCCACCAGAGAAAGTCCCGTCGGGACAGTGGGCCCGCCATCGCTGGGTCCGCCGAGGTCCGACCCCAGATCGGCGGGCGATTCACAGAGCTGCGTATCGGTATTGCACGTCTGGCCGACTGGACATCCGGCGGCACAGGGCTGCGGGCTGGGCTCAAGAAATGGGCGGAACAGGGCGTCGCAGCCCAGGCCGATTCCCGACAGCAGCGACAAGGCCACAATGCACCCATAGAGCGAACGCCGAAGTGACTTCATCGGTTACCTCCTCCCGATTGCAGACCGGTCGGCGGAATGGCCCAGAGCAGGGCTCCACCGACGCTGAGCGCCAAGCCAGGGACCAGCAGGCCCAGCCCCAAGCCGCGGGTTCGAAACGTGCACAGGCGGTCACCGGCGCTGGCATCGCCGCACTGCGACAGGGTCTGCGTGCCATCGACGCTCAGGGCCGCCACCCCAAAGCCAGCGACCACCAGACCGGCCCCTAGCAGGGTGGCTCCGGTCACTACACGCCACAGCGGGCGACGATGCTTGACCACCGGCACGACGATTGGGCGAACCACCGGGTCCAGCGTCAGGTCGAGCCGTGCCTCCCGCCCATCCGGCACGTCCACGTCGCTTTGCTGGCGCTGGTAGCCGGAAAGGATTAGCTCGACGTGGTGCGGACCCGCCAGCACCAGAGCCGAAAACGGCGTCGGCCCCACCGCCCGACCGTCTATGCGTAGCTGCGCGCCCGGCGGTGTCGATTGCAGGATCAGCTGTCCCCGCCCCCGTGCCAGCGCTCGATCCAGCAGCGCAGCCAGCCGCGGCCCGACCTGCGGCATCAGCTGGTCTTCGGTACAGCCCCGGCACTCGATCTGATCGCTGTCGGCAATATCGGCCGTCTGTACATCGATCACCTGCCACTTGATTTGCAGGTGCCTGGGATCTTTGCCGTCTGGAACCCGCGAGGTCTGTAGCACGAAGTCGGACTCGCAGCGCTTGGCCAGCGCCGCATTGCAGCGAACCTCGTCAGCGCAGTCCCCCGGAGCCGGCTCGTCGCCACAGGACTGGGCATCGGCAAGCGGAATCGGGGACAGGCGTCGCGCCACCAGCACGCCTTCGATGAGGGAAGTCAGGCGTAGCTGTCCGGCCTCGCTGAAGCCGCGTCCATCTTCGATCAGGAGCACCCCGGGCAGGATGGTCAGAACCAGCGCCTTGCTGGCGAAGTTGGCGCGCACTTCGCCCAGACGCGAAACGGGGACCCGCACCTGATCTTCCAGCCGGGCTGCGCCGCGCTCCAACACCAGCGCGTGCTCACCGGGGGCGATCAAAAGAGGCCGCGACAGCGGCAGCACAGCCACCGGCCGCCGATCGAGCACCACCACCGTGCCGCGATCGCCGGTCACGTAAAGCTGCGCCGAAGGTGGGCGTGGGCTGGCCAGGACCTGCCGGATCTGCACCGACTCTGGATCATCGGGAGCCAGATCCAGATCGGGAGCCGCCAGATATCGGCGCAGAAAGTCGTGGGCATCCAGCGTTCGTCCCTGGGTCTGCGCGATGCGACCCAAGATCAGCAGCGACTCCGCCGCGGCACTGGTACGCAGGATCTGCACCGCCTGCTGCCCGGCCGTGCCCAGATCGCCGGCCAAAAGCGCCGACTTCGCGATGGTGAGTAGCTGCGCCGCCTTGTCCGCCGGGTCTTCCTTGTCGTCTGGCCGAGGGCGCTTGGCCCAGGCGGCAGACACGGCACAGCAGACGCCCAAGACGCAGGCCAGCCACAGACCGCGCCTTCGACGACGAGCGCGCCAGGTCGCCGATCCGCGCACCGGCGCTGAGCGTAACCAATCCGCGTCTTTATCGGCCTGTCCTTGCACGGTGCCAGTTCCCCTGGGAGCGCAGTCTTTCTGGAAAGCACCGCGAGCCAAGGCAGCACAGCGGCGAAAAGGAGGCTCCGTCATCATACTCCATCGACGCCCGGCCGGCAGGGACGCTTTGCAGCTTCAGCCTCCCTTCATGGGGATCGCTCAGAGGCGCCCCCGCCCCCGCCTAGCGCTGCAGGGCGAGCATTTCGGGGTAGTGGTAGAGGGTGGTTTTTTGGGGGGGATGCAGGGAGGTCGCGATCATCGCTTTGGCGATCTGTTCGACGGTGATCGACTTGTATTTGCCGGGGGTGATGAACGAAAAGAGGGGCAGTGTTTTCTCAAGCAGCCAGGGGGTGTGCTGCGAGCCGATGATCATGGCCGGGCGGAAGATGCTGACGACGGCGGGGCCGACCTGCTTGACGGCTTCTTCAGCTTCGCCTTTGACGCGGGCGTAGCGGGGCATCCCAGCCGCGCCGGAGCCCGTGGTGGCCGCGCTGGGATCGGCACCGACGGCGGACATGAAGGCGAGGTGGCCGACGCGTCCCGATGCCTTGAGGGCGCGCGCGAAGGCAGCGTTTAGGGCGACATCGATGGCGCGGTGCTCGTCGATGGTGAGCTGGGCCGTGCCGGCGCCGACTCCCAAGACGCTGAGGCCGACAACGTCGCCGGTCAGCGAGCCGATGGCGTCGAGGGTCGCGCTCTCCAGGCTGGCGGGATCCATGGTGGCGACTTGTTTTTCGCGTAGCTCAACACCGGCGTCTTTGGCCAGCGCGACTTGCTCGGGCTGCGAGCGACGCACCAGGGTGACGATGGGGCTTATGGCTCGACTCTGAATCAGCTCTTTGATCAGCGCGTTGCCGACTGATCCCGATGCACCAAGAACGACAGCCGCTCGCGGGCTCGACATGGGGAACCTTTCGTGGATGTGCGGCTCGATCCAAGGGAGCCGCGGGGGGGCGCATCGGGGGGGGCTTGTCGATCCGAGCGCGGGGCGAAAGACCGACGATATCACTGCCCAGAAACGCGCCGACAGATTCTGCGCGGTGCAGTTCTGGGCCAGCCGATGTGCGTTTTTTCGACAGGCCGCCGGACCGCAGGAGCCTGCAGGCCCACGCGGGACGCAGCGCAGGGCGACGCTGCTCGCGATCAGCTGGCTTGCGATTCTAGAACCAGGCGGGTGTAGCGCAGGAAGTCGGTCTCGGTCAGGATGCCGACCAGCTTGCCGTTTTCGACGACGGGCAGGCAGCCGAACTTGCGATCGATCATGATGCCGGCGGCGTCAGCGGCGGGGGTGTCGGGCGAGACGGAGACGACCTCGCGCTCCATGATCATCTCGATCGGGACCTGCGATGCCACGTCGCCGGGTCGCTCGAAGCGCGGCTCCAGGCGACCGACCCAGGCGGCCAGCACCATGCGGTGGGTCACCAGGCCGACCAGCCGCTCCAGCCCATCGACGACGGGCAGGTGGCGGAAGTTGTTGCGCTTGAGGTGGGCCTCGGCCTGGGCGAGCGTGTCACCGATCGACAGGGTCAACACGACGCTGGTCATCAACGTGCGAACGGTAAGCATGGCGAGCATTCCTTCCGACGACATTTTATCGAGACCGGGTGGCAAGAACCACGCTGCATGCGACCAGTCGCTCATGTCCCTTGGCGTCCGAGGAGCGGCGGCCACCCTGCGGGGCGCTTCACCGTCGTGATAGCCTGCTCGTGCATGGCTAAAGTGGCTGTCTTTCGTCGCGTTCTTCTGGGCTTGGCGCTGGTCCTGCATTTGGGCGGAGCAGGCTGCGCGCCATCGCCGCTTGAGCTGGTGCAGCGCGGACGTCTACACGAAGCGCTGGAGCGAGCCCGGGGGGCGGACGGGGTGACGGGGCGGGCCACGGCGAACGCCATCGTCGCAGCGGAAGATCCCGTCGTTGAGCTGCATCCGGTGGAGGGGGAAGAGCTGGCCCGGCTGGTTGGCCCGTATACCGCGCGGCAGCTGACGCCGGCGTGGGTGCTGCTGCGGGCCACCGTCCGGTCGCGGGCGCGGGAATTTAAGTGGATGGAGTTCAACCTCAAGCTCGGTCGCGATGAGCAGCACGGAAAGGATGGCCAGGCAGCCGATCTGCCGAGCTTCGCCATGAATCCGCGGGCACTGGTTGCGCTGACGGGCGAGACGATGCCCCGGGGACACCTCCAAGCCCGCTATGACAGCCCGCTGTGCAGCAACTTCTTTCTGTGCGTGCTGTTCTTTCCGCTGGTGCCCTTCACGTCGAAAAAAGTGTCGGAGACGGTGGTCGCGCCGAGCATCGAAGAGATTCGGCTGCAGGCACCACGGGCGGCTCACCTGGCGGATGTGCTGGAAGATCACTGCAAGGAAGCCGGGGTCTGCGTGCGGCACCTTCTGATTCGTCGGCCGCGCGATGAGGCTGAGCCGCTGCTCTTGCGCACCCGCATCCTGTTCCGCAGCAGCGAGCAGTTTGGCCCTGTGCCGAGCACGTATGCACGCTTCACCTGGGAGCTGCAGACGGCGGGCCTCTTCGAGCTGCCGGCGGGGACGACGCTGTCGAGCCGGCTGGCGTTTGGCTTCTCGCCCACCCAGCGAGCGTTTGTGGCGCGCTTTCCCTCGTCGAGCTCAGAAGCGACGGAGTCTTATGCTGGGCCGCCTGTCACCCTGGGGCGCGAGGACGTGGCGCATGATGCGGCCCTGCGGCGATGGCTTGAGCGCAAGGAGCCCGATACGTTCTGCGAGCGAACCCATCCCGAGCATGTTGCAGCTGGACAGGGGCCGTGCTTGATCGATTTGATCCCGCTCAGTACGCCGGCGCTGCCCCCCCCGGCCATCACGCCGCCCGCCCGGCTTGCAGCCAGCGCAGCGGGACGCCTGCCCGCGGCCTGGGCGGCTGCTTGGGACGCGGTCGAGCTGGCCGAGGAACGGCTGCAGATCTTTCAGCTCGACATCACGGCGCAAGACAACGAGCTGGGATTGAATCGACGCAGCCTCAGCGAGGCACGGGGCAAAGTGGCGGCCCTGGCCGAGCTTCTGGGAGCTGGCGAGCCGCGGGTGCGCAGCCTGACTGAGCGCCTCGATCGCAGCGAGCACGCCGCCAACGCCGAGCGCGCCCGTGCCCTGCTGGCCGATTCGCATCGCCGAGCGCACTGCGAAACCATGCAGCTGCCGTTCCTGTGGGTGACGGCCAAACCGGGCCACTGTGACGCGCCGACAGCGACGGGCGAGCGAGCCTGCAACTACGAGCTAGTCATCCGAAGCATGACCAGCAATCCCACCACCTTGAGCCAGAACGAGCTGCGCGCCCTGCTCAGTGATGGGCGAGTTGTGCAGCCGGAGATCCCGGGGGGATACGTCCAGGTCCCAGCGCGGAAGCCCGACCTGGCGGTGAGCATGCGGATCATGATTCCGCCATCGCCAATCCCCGCCCAAAGCCCGGTCCTGCCCCAGACGCTGATCTTTCCCAAGTGGCCACTGCAGTCACTGCTCTGCGGACTTGATCACGAGTGAGATCGGGCCACGCTTGGTGAGCGAGCTCGTTGAATGTAATGGTTACATAATAAAGAATTATTAATCGATTTTATTTATCTAAATAAAAGTTTTATCGTGATTTTGTTGAACGACTGATCCGCGCCATTGGGTCCCCTCGAAAAGCTGGCGCTGTACTCGTGCTACGCTGGGCAAAAAGGAGTCCACATGGCGACGCAGCTGGGTCAGGTCGAGATTCGCAGCATCGAGGGCACGCTCGTGAAGGGCTGGTTTAGGAGCTGCTATGAGAAGAACGTATACAGCGCCTATCCGGGCTGGGGCGCGGGCCTGCTGTACGACGCCTTCTCCAGCTTGTGCGATTTGAACCGCAGCGAGTCGGACCTGCGGCCGTGCATCAAGAGCGTCACCTTCACGAGTCCCAACGCCGAATCGACCGAGTTCACCATCGAGGTCACCGACCCCAGCGTCCTTTCAGGACTGGAGACCGGCCACTGGGACTCGTACTACTTGGGCTGATCGCGGCGGGTCGCTGTGAGCTCTCAGGCTGGGCCATTCCGTGTCTGAGGTCGGGTCACAGCCGGAAGACAGCGGCCACCGAGCGGCAGAGCCTGGGGCAACCGACGAGTCCCTGGAACTGCCGCGATCTCGCGGGCTGCCGTTGAGAAGAGAGCTTTTCGACTTGCGACTTCCGCGCGGAACACGAGTGGCCGCACTCTGGCAATCCGTCTTCGAGACTGCTAGGTTGCGCCGATGGCACAGGTTGATCTAGCCGACGTTCTTCGTCGGATGGCAAATCGCGATGAGCGGCGGACGGAAGCCAATATTCAGAGCGATCTGCACACACTGCTGCTAACTGCCCCATTGCAGTTAGAGGAAGCCAATATCGAAGAACTAGAGGTTGTGCTTGAACAGCAAGCAGGTGCGCGGAGACGCATCGATGTTGAGGCAGGACTTTGTGTCTTTGAGGTGAAGCGAGATCTTCGCAAGGGCAATGTCCGAGATGACGCGGTCGCGCAATTGGCGGGTTACGTTGCGTTGCGCAGTCAGGCCATGAACCAGCGGTACGTTGGTGTTCTGACGGATGGCGCAGAATGGCATCTCTACGCTCACTCGGGACAAGCTCTTAGCCTTGTCTCCAGCTTTCTGGTGGACTCCTCTAAGCCTGATGTCGAGGGACTCACTATCTGGCTAGAGGGGGTCCTGGCAACGACTCAAAAGATACTTCCTACTCCCAAGGAGATCGATCAGCGTCTCGGTTCGTCCAGTCCAGGGCACAAGTTGGACCGGACGGAACTGACTGCTCTTTACAAGCAGCATCAGAGTCTGCCTAGCATCCAACTGAAGCGGGAGCTGTGGGCTCGGCTGCTCACGACCGCTTTCGGTACCCCATTTCAGGACACAGACGAATTATTCATTGAGCACACTTTGCTGGTTGTTACGGCTGAGGTGATTGCCCACGCCCTGATGGGATGGAACCCCGCAGATCCCGGTCTGCCGGCGGCCTCCATTCTCTCGGGCCAGCTATTCGCTACTGCCGAGGTGACCGGTGTAGTCGAGTCGGACTTCTTCGACTGGATTGTGGAGTTGCCAGGCGGCGAGCGTTTCGTGAAGGAACTCGCTCGCCGAATCTCTCGTTTTGCCTGGAGCAATGTCGAGCACGATGTCTTGAAAGTACTCTATGAGAGCGTTATCTCGACGGCACAACGCAAAAAACTGGGTGAATACTATACACCTGACTGGCTGGCTCATCAGATCGTTGAAACGACTGTCACCGATTCTCTCCATCAACGAGTCCTCGATCCGTCCTGTGGATCGGGAACATTCCTTTTTCACGCGATCCGTCAGTTTCTTTCTGCGTCCGTCAAGCAACAGATGGACAACGCCTCGACGCTAAAATTACTGACAGAGCAGGTGATTGGCATGGATATTCACCCGGTCGCTGTCACGTTCGCTCGGGTTACATATCTCCTTGCGATCGGGCCAGAGCGACTGCAGGCAGAAGATCGACCTGCCATCGCGATCCCTGTCTACCTGGGCGATAGCATCCAATGGGGACAGGAACGCACTCTCTTTAACAAGAATGCCTTAGTTATTCCCACAGTAGGAATCGGGACTGAGCTGCGATTCCCCGAGCGTGCGCTAGTTGACGCCGGGCGGTTCGATCAACTCATGAGCGCGCTTGCTGATCGTGCCTCGGTAGGCCGGACGCCAGGGAGTCCGATCCCATCGCTTACTGCCGTGTTCCGACGCTATGCGGTCGAATCGAGCGATCAGCCGATCATCGCGGATTCGTTCAAGACTCTATGTCAGCTGCACGACGCGGGACGCGATCACATCTGGGGCTATTACGTTCGCAACCTGGCTCGTCCGTTCTGGATGACTCGTCCCGAAAAGCACGTCGATGTCCTCATTGGAAACCCACCGTGGCTCTCCTATCGGTTCATGAACGCCGCGATGCAAAAAGAATTTCGGACTCTCAGCGAGGAGCGAGGTTTGTGGGCCGGGGCATCTGTAGCCACTAACCAGGATCTGTCAGCGCTATTTATTCTCCGTTCCATCGAAAGGTATTTGAAGGATGGTGGTCAGTTTGGATTCGTAATGCCATGGTCTGTTCTGCGCGGGAGACAATTCGCAGGCTTCAGAGCAGGTCACTATGCCCTTCATTCCCGTAAGCAAGGCCTATCGGTCACTTTTGGAACGGCGTGGGATCTCCATGCGGTCAAGCCTTCGTTCTTTCCTGTTCCGGCTTGCGTGGTGTTTGGCCAGCGTACAGACCAGGCGACTGCTCTACCCGCGAAGGTGCAGCGGTGGACCGGCAAGCTTCCGCAGACGAACACAGGTTGGGAGTTAGCGAAACGACACATCGAGCGTGAAGAGGGCTCGGTTGAAATTGCGGGTGGCAAACACGCAAGTGAGGGTTCGGAATACCAGTCGCGCTTTACCCAAGGAGCAACCGTTGTGCCTCGCTTCCTACTCCTCGTTGAGAAAAAGGAATCGGGGCCACTTGGTGCGGGTGCTGGACGAGTCGCTGTCCAAAGTCGGCGCAGTCCCAACGAAAAACTGCCTTGGAAAAAACTCTCATCGCTTCAAGGCAATATTGAGCGTCAGTTTGTCCGCTCCATGCACCTGGGTGAGACAGTGTTACCTTATCGGCTGCTTGAGCCCCTGCGTTCGATTGTGCCCTGGGATGGCAAGCGGCTCCTTCATGGGGGTGACGAACGGCTCGGGCTGTATCCTGGATTATCAGAATGGTGGACGCGCGCTGAGGGGATCTGGGAGAAGCACTGCTCAAACAATCGACAGACTGCAAGTTTGCTCAAACGGCTAGATTTCCATAAAGGTCTCTCTGGGCAATTCCCAACCCAGCCGTATCGGGTTGTCTACAGTAAGAGCGGTATGTATCTTGCCGCTGCTGTGGTTGCCGGGCCAGCAGTGATTGACCACTCTTTGTATTGGGGTACCGCCAACAGCCACGATGAGGCTCGTTATCTTGAAGCGATTCTCAACAGCGACACGGTTACCCAACGCATTCGGCCACTCCAGGCGCGAGGCGAACACAATCCTCGACACTATGACAAGTATGTCTGGCGGGTTCCCATTCCCATTTTCAACGCAGACGACGCCAACCATATGCGGTTGGTGCAGTTGGCCATAGAGGCTGAGCAGCTCGCGGCTGGAGTTTCGCTCCCATCAGGCAAAAAATTTGAGACGCTGCGGCGACGGGTCCGAGAGGCGATTGTTAACACTCAGACCGGGCAGGAGATCGAGGCGGTTGTTTCGACAGTGCTGGGACCTGCTCTGAAGAACTGAGCACCTATGGGGCTTGGCTGGCCCGCCCCCATTGACCGGGACCAAGACGAGCGAACAGCCGCTTAGAGCGCCTATCAAAACCTACTGCGGACCCCGGCCGCTGCGTCAGTCGTCGGTCACGGCCGGGAGGCCGCTCACTCCTCCCTCCTTGCTGCCGGGGTTCCTCGCTACGGTTTTGTTAGGCGCTCTTAGTGGGGGGCAGTGCCCGCCGCGGGCGGTGCGGTCGCAGGCGGTGCCTTCCCCAAGGAGGCGAGCTCAGACCAGTTAGCAAAGGTTCGCATGCCGGCAAAGCGCGGACTGCTGGCCGGCTCGGGCGTCACCATGTGCATGTAGATGGCTTCGACGCGATCGGGGTATTCGGTCAGGAAGCGGCGATAGATCTCAGGGTCCGACTCGCCCGAGTCGCCAAACAGGATCCAGCGCTTCTGCGGCAGGGCAGAAAGCACGCGGCTGATGTGCTGCCACTTGTAGGCCATCTGATCGGTCAGCGGCTCCGACGAGAAGCGCTTGAGCAGGAAGGTTCCCTGGGGAAAGCCGGTGCGCCCGAAGTAGTCCTCGATGCGCTTGCGAAATCCCCACGGACTGCCCGAGATGTAGAACAGCGGTAGGCCGGCGCCGATGCGGCGCAAGGTCTCGGCGGCGGCTGGAAAGGCCTGCAGCTCCCAGGTGCTGCGCACGAGCGCGTTTTCGACCATCTTGGCTTTGTGTACGACGCCGCTATCGAGCAGCGTGTCATCGATGTCCGAGATGATCGCCAGGCCGGGCTTGGCGTCGTAGACCGGCAGCTCAGCGACAATCGGCGCGGCCTGGTAGCGCGGATCCTCAAGCTGGATCTGCACGCGGACCAGCGGCGGCGGAAAGCCGGTGAGATCTTCCAGGTCGATGTAGCCGCGGGCGTTGCTGCGGACTCCGCTCCAGGTGCGGTTGCCGATGACGATGTTGAGCGGTGCGTCGGAAAGCGGGTTGGAATCCAGCGACTCCAGCGTCTGGTCGATGCGCTTGAGCGAACTCTCGCCGGGCTGCGGCGCGGCGGGCGGATCCCCGACGTGGGCGCGGGCCACCAGCAGCCCCTGCGACGATCCGGCGATGGCAAAGCCACTGCAGACCTCAAGCCAGGCGCGACTCAGCTCACCGCGCTTGCAGGCCGAAAGGAGGAGCACGCTCAACACAAGCGGCAAAAGTCGCCTCAGGATGCATGCCATGTCGCTCGACCTCGTACGCAAAGGGGAAGGGGCACCTTCGGGATGCAGCCCATCGTACCGCGGGACCTGACCCCCGCGGGGGGCGGAAGACGTCGGAGTCGCTCAGTCGGCCAGGGATGACAATGCGGCGGCGACAGGTGTAAGCAGCGTGTATGCGCTCTCTCTTCCTTGCTCGTTGCTTTCGTCCTGCCTGGCTCCCGCTTGCCCAGGCGCTGATCGGTGCGGCATTGCTCCCGGCGTGCATGGAGCTGCCGCCCATTTCGCGTGGCGTCGCCCCAGCCGCCTCGTCGTCCCAGCCACCCGCCGATGTCGCGCTCGCGGTCGAGGGACTGACCAACCCGACGCTGACCACCTACTTTGCGGCCGGCGATGGCGGCATCGCGCATGTCAGCTACTGGGACATCAAGGTTGGCAGCCCCGCCTATCAAGCTCTGCCCGCCGCCGAGCAGAGCAAGCTGCGCAAGCTGCAGAGCAGCGTGCTGCACAGTCGCCGCGTGCACATGGCCGGGGCCACCCCGGGAGCCGAGGTCACCGGCACACTGCTGGTAAGCGACGGCGTGACGTTCCGCAAGCAGGAGGTGGTGCTGAAGATCCCCGCCAACTGGAACGGTCACCTCGTGGTCGCCGGGACGCCGGGCACACGCAATGAATTGGCCAGCGATGCCGTGTTCGCAGCTTGGCTCGTCCGGGGTGGCTACGCTTACGTGGCCGGCAACAAGGGCATGACCAACGAAGGCGTGGACGGCAACGCCACCCTGCTTACCGAGCGTCATCCGACGCAGCACTGGGGAATGATGATGCTCGATCTGGCCGAGTGGGCGCAGGCCCGCCTGTCCGCCGCGACGGGGCGTCCACCCGCGCAGATCTATGCCGTGGGCATCTCGAACGGTGGCTATCAGGTACGGCGCGCCCTCGAAATCGATCACCAGCGCGTGCGCGGCGGGGCTCCTCGTCTGTTCGCGGGCGGGCTCGACTGGGAGGGCGCGTATTTTCCGGATGCTCGCGTGCTCGACAAAGATCAGGACGGCCGCGTCAGCCCAGCGGAGTATGCCGCCGCTACGCACCTAGTCAGCAGCAACGAGCGAGCCATGCTGGCCATGGGCTATGCCTACGCGCCGAGCACCGCTACGACACCTGCCGAGTTTGCGAAAAATCCGCCCTACCCGACGGCGCAAGCCGCGATGCAGGCCGCTGGGTTTGATCCCGCATCGGCGTACATCTGGGGCGCCTACAACACCGCGTTTGACGCCGTCAAAGCCGCCCTGCCGGATTGGCGTGGCATCGGCTACTACAACTTCACCGCCTTCTATTTTCGCGCCGAGCTTCTGGGGCACGGGGCTGCGGCCGCCGCCGTCTATACCCCGTTTGCCCGCACCGGCATCCCGCCCTACTACAGCTATCTTTCGACTGCCCCCGACGCTGGCTGGACCGAAGAGAGCGTGGGCTGGGCACTCAAGAACGCCAACACCGGCGAGTTTTCGGCACCGCTGATCTCGATCCACGGCGACCGCGACGGCCTGCTCGGCTTGCCTGCTCACGGACGCGCCTACGCGGATGCCGTCGCTCGCTTCGGCGATCCCAGCCGACATCGACTGTACGTCGTCGAAAACGGTGGACACATCGATGCCCATAGCGATGGCGGACTCGACTTTAACTTCGACGGCCAGGTCGGCGAAGAAGGCATGGCCGACCGCTTCACCTATCTGCAGCCGTATGCCGAGCGCGCCTTCGCTTATCTTGTCGATTGGGTGCAGAACGGCACGTCCCCGCCGACGAGCGGGACGCTGCACAGCGATCCGCAAAGCGATGTCCTTTCGGGACAGGGTCTGTCGTTTCAGCCCAGCCCCTAACGCCTTCCTCTTCATTTTCTCCGTCGCCTTGCCTGACGCTGCGTTGCGCTAGGCTGCATCGAACCTGCGATGAAGCTCTCGTCTTTGCTCGCCGCGCTGCCTGCGCATTTAAGCGAGCGCATCCATGTCCTTTCGCCCGCTGCCGGTGCATCCCACGCCGCTGCTGGAGGGCCGCTTTCCGACGCAGCGATCCCGGCTGGGGGCTTTGTCCTTTACTGGATGCGCACGGCGGTGCGGGGCCACGAAAACCCGGCTCTCGACACGGCGCTCGCGCTATCGGCGCTGCTTGGGCGGCCGCTGTTTGTCTATCACGCGCTCTCGGAGCACTATCCCTACGCCTCGGACCGACACCACGCGTTCATCCTGCAGGGGGCCGTCGATGTCGCCGCCGAGCTTGCTGCGCGCAACATCGGCTACGCCTTCCATCTGGAGCGCCCCGGCCAGCGCGGACCGCACCTGCGCACTCTTGCCGAGCAGGCCTGCGTCGTCATCACCGAAGACATGCCGTGGGCGCCGCTGCTCGCCTGGACGACGGGCCTTCAGGCGGCGCTCGGTCGCCCGCTTTTCACGGTCGATACCGCCTGCATCTTGCCGGCCCGCCGCATCGGTCGGGCGTGGCTGCGTGCTTTTGCCTTCCGCGCCGCGACTGCTGATGAACGAAGGCGGCGAGCCGGAATGCCATGGCCGGAGCAGACCCCGTCGCTGCCCGCCTTCGTCCCGCGCCTGCCTTTTACGCCGGTGGATCTGTCGCGCGCCGATCTGCCGGCTCTGATCGCCGAGTGCGAGATTGATCACAGCATCCCGGCCGTGCCGCATACGCCGGGGGGCAGTCGCGCTGGCTATGCCCGCTTTGCGCGCTTCCTGCACGACGGACTCGCTGACTATGGCGAGCGTCGCGACAACCCGCTTCATCCAGCCGGTGCAAGCCGCATGTCGGCCTATCTGCACTACGGTCAGGTGTCGCCGCTGCGCCTAGCTCGCGAGCTTTTGTCGACGCCCGCGAACGACAGCCGCGAGAAGTTTCTCGACGAGTTTTTGACCTGGCGCGAGCTTGCCCACGTCTACTGCACCTACGAGCCCGGGCACGAGACGCTGGCTGCCGTCCCCGAGTGGGCGAAGAAGACCCTGCGCGAGCACGAGAGTGATCGCCGCCCCATCCTGCCGTCGTGGGAGCGCTTGGCGCGCGGCCAGACCGGCGTGCCGCTGTGGGACGCCGCGCAGACCTCGCTGCTTGTGCACGGCGAGCTACACAACAACCTGCGCATGACTTGGGGCAAGGCGGTGCTGGCCTGGACACCGAACGCCGAGACCGCGCTGGCGCTGCTTATCGATCTCAACCATCGCTACGCGCTCGATGGGCGCGATCCGTCGTCGTACGGCGGCATCCTGTGGTGCTTTGGCCAGTTCGATCGGCCCTTTCCGCCGCGCCGACCGTACCTGGGCATCGTGCGTCCGCGATCGCTCAAGGTGCAGGAGGGCAAGCTCGATCTGCCTGCCTACCGTCGGCATGTCGAGACTTCGGCGTACGCCAAGCCGCTGCGAGTGGCGGTGCTGGGGGGCGGTGTGCCCGCTCGGCTGGCGGCGCGCACCCTGCAGGATCAGCGCTTCCCAGTGCAGCTTTTTGACGTGCCGGGGGGCGGCGATGCTTCGGCTGGGCTCCTGCATAAGATGCAACCGTTTTGCATCTCGGATCAGCGCCTCCGTCGATACATCGATTCCTGGATGCAAGAAGGTGTCATCTCGATCCAGACAGCTGCGGAAGATCCCAGCGCGCTGCGCTATGTCGAAAAGGGTCCGGTCGGCACGCTCCTTGGCCATCTGGAGCGCGGACTTGCAGCCACCGCGCTGCGCTCGCAGGCCACACTGCGACGCACACCGGCCGGCTGGTATCTGGGGGGCGCCGCAGCGACCGATCTGCTGTCCGCTCCGACGGAGCTTGGGCCCTTCGATGCGATCCTGGCGATGGATGATGCGGCAGTACGCTGGCTAGCGCAGGCTCTCGCCGCGTTGCCTGACCCGCTTCCGCAGCCAGCGGCCGGGAAGTGGGCCGTCTACGATCGACAAGTCGGGCTGGGATGTATCGCCCCTGCGGAGGCACCGTCGGCCGAGGGCAGGCTGCAGCATCAGCTCCTCTGCAGCTTGGCGCTGTGCGGGCAGCTATTCGCCGCCGCGTCGTAGACCGCACTCAGCGGCGCGAGCGCAGCGCGTCTTCAAGAAGGACGTGCAGGTCCGAGCGTCGCGGTACGAAGACCAGGCGTTCGCGGGCGGCGCTTGAGTCGGCGACAAGCTGCGGCGGATCGCCGGGGCGGCGCGCGGCTTGGATCTGCGGCACGGGACGACCCAGCACCTCGCCCGCCGCCTGCAGCACCTGCTGCACGGAATAGCCGTGGCCGGTGCCCAGGTTCAGCGGTCCCAGACTGTGGCCGCGCTCTAGCTCAGCCAGCGCCAAAAGATGCGCCTGCGCCAGATCCCAGACGTGGATGTAGTCGCGGATGCAGGTGCCATCCGGCGTCGGGTAGTCGCTGCCAAAGACCGAAAGCGGCGCCCCCTTGCCAAGCCCCGCGTCGAGGGCCAGCGGGATCAGGTGGGTCTCGGGGTGATGCGCCTCGCGCAGACTGCCATCGGGATGGGCGCCGGCGGCATTGAAGTAGCGCAGCGCCGCCCAGCGCAGGCCGTGCGCGACCTCGGCCGAGAGCAGCGCCCACTCGAAGGCGCGCTTGCTGCGGCCGTAGGGACTGTCGGGCTCACAGCGGGCCGACTCGGGAATGGGGACGATGGTGGGCGTGCCGTACACCGCCGCGGTCGATGAGAAGACCACCTGGCCGACGCCGGCGTGGCGCACTGCTTCGAGCAGGCTGAGGGCGCGGGCGAAGTTGATGTCGAAGTGAAGCTCGGGCCGACGCACCGACTCGCCGACTTGGATCTTGCCGGCAAAGTGCAAGAGCGCCGTCACGCCATGCGTCCGACACAGCGAGCTGATAAGAGCACTGTCGCCGATGTCGCCGATCTGCAGCGTGACCCCGGGCAGCGAAGTGATGCGTTCCAGCGCTTGCTGATCGAGCGCGCAGTCGGCCCCGGCAGCCCCGACCCGTGCCGCGCCCGCCGCTGCCGAGCCCGACAGATCATCGAGGATCACCACCTGCCGCCCAGCCTCGACCGCGGCGCGGACAAAGTGCGATCCGACAAATCCTACGCCCCCAGTGACGAGCAAGCTCATGAGCGATCTCCTGTGACTACTTTGGGCTGCGGCACCAGCAGCGTGGCCCTGTGCCCGGTGGCCTGCTGATAGGCGGAAAGGATGCGCGCTCCCGCCGTCTCGCCGCGACCGGCGCGAGCCAGCGCGACGATCGATCCGCCAAAGCCACCCCCGGTCAGCCGCGCCCCACCGGGCAGGACATCGGCATCGGAACCCGCGATATCGACCAGGGTGTCGATGGCCGGCAGCGACACCGCATAGTCATCGCGCTGCGAGCGATGCGAGGCGGCAAACAGCCCCGCTAGCTCGTCGAGATCACCGGGGCTTGGCGCCTTTTTGCGCAGCAGCGCCACGGCCGCCAGCACGCGAGCATTTTCGCTGAGCACATGCCGCACTCGGCAGGGGAGAGGAGCCGGCAGCGACGCCACGCGGGCCAGCGACGCCGGCGTGTCAGGCAATTCGCGCAGCGCGGCGACGCCAAGAAGCCGGGCCGCTTGCTCGCACTCGCCACGGCGGACGCGGTAGTCAGCGACCGGGACCCCTCCAGCCTCGCCATCAGCGCGTCCGTGGCTGTGGCGGATGCCAGAGTGAATCACCAAGAGCTCGATCTCCATCGGCAGCTGCAGCGATTCGTAGTGCAGGTCGGCGGTGTCCAGAAACAGCGCTGTCCCCGGCTGACACAGCCCGCAGGCCATCGGATCGAGGATGCCGACCGGCGCGCCGACGAACTCGTTTTCGACGCGCTGGCTGAGCCGGGCGATCTCGCGATCCGACAGCGCAAGCGGAAGCGCCCGGGCAAAGGCCCGAAACAGCGCGACCAGCAGCGCCGCGCTCGACGACAGGCCGCTGCCCAGGGGGACCGCCGAATGGATGCGCAGATCAAAGCCGGGCGGACGCTGGCCTTGCGAGCGGAGCAGCGCGGTCACCCCCTGCACATAGTCCAGGAAGTCGTGCCGCGGGGCCTCTTCGCCCAGGCGATAGCTGTGCACCTGACCGCCGTCGATCTCGGCACTGATGACACGAACCAGCGACGGATCGGCGTCTGCCTGGGCGCGCGAGTGCAGCCACAGCTCGACCGTGGTCTGCTGCGGGATGGCGGTTGGCAGGACGAAGCCCAGGTTGTAGTCGGTGTGCTCGCCGAGCAGGTTCACCCGCCCAGGGGCAGAGGCGATGACAGTGGGCGGGCCGGCAAAGCCGGTCGCGGGAGCCGGAAGACTAGATCTCATCGCAGTCGCGCAGGAAGCGACGCAGCAGGCCATCGACCATCATGTTGCGCTCACGCGCGTCGTGACGGTTCTGGCGATAGCCGGTCTGAGCCTCTTCAAAGCTGTCGCGGGTGCGGGCGATGAGCTCGCGGAAGCGACCGGTCTTCGACATGATCTCGCGCTGGTTCTTGATGAACAGCGCCACCAGCGACGCCAGCGACACGCCGGTAAGCAGCAGACCGAGCGGGCCGGTCAGCACCCGCACCAGGATCACGCGCACCGCGACCACGCCGAAGGTGCCCAAGGCCAGGGCCTTTAGTCCGTCGCTGCTACCTAGCGAATTTTTCGCCAGGTTGCCGACCTGGCCCGAGGCGATGAGCAGGGCCACGAAGTTCGGCCGCTGCCAGCCGCGCTCGTAGTACTCCTTGATCGCGGCTTGTAGGAATTCGTCAAAGGTGTCGTAGGCGGCGGCCGGGGCGGCGGAGTCTTGCGGGTTCGAATTCATGGGCATCAGTGTAGGGCAGTTTTCGCGCCGTCAAGCGACTGGTCCACGCGGCCGTGGGCGGGGTGGCGGTCGCTCGGCCGGTGGAGCGCGACGGCTCCGCGGCTCGGGGGGGTGAGCTACGCCGCGCGGCGAAAGCGGCACACCGGGTCGCAGAAACAACATCTGGACCGGCTCGCTGGTGTTGACTCCCAGGGTCGCAGCGACGGCAGGAGCCATATCGACAACACCTCGCCAGGTGCCGCGCGCCTCGGGCCGCGTCTTGATGACGAAGCGACCGCTGGGCAGCTTGGCGCCATAGGGGCCACGGTCTAGCACACGACAGGTGGCTAGGCGGCCGCTCTTCCGACTTCGAATCAGGATCTGTGTGCCGCAGGGCAGCGTGCGATGAGCACAAACGAGCTCATCCTGCCGCAGCGGCTGGCCTGTGCAGGCCAGGGGCCCCCCCGCCAAGCGATCTCCCGGCTGGCCGTACACCGCCGCCAAGCCGGTCTGCGAGCCGACGGAGGGTGTCGCTAAATACGTCACCCAAAGTAGCTGCAGAGCTGTCATTAGGGTCCACATGGACGGGTCTCCAATTTTTCTACCGCACTACTCCATAGCCATCCTTCCTGCCAATGTGAACCCTGAAAATGACCCCGCATATCGGACCAATTATCCAATATCAGAGGCTGGCGCGAGCCTGACCCCGTCCGGATGAGCGTCCCGCCCGTCGCGGCCTACCCCGGCCCGGGCTCTCGCCGGGGGCCGGTTCTGTCCCGCCGGGCTCGACGGAAAGCGAGGACTGCGAGCAGGCCCAGCCAGGCTGGCAGCGTGGGGTTGCGTGGGGATCGCGGCGCGACCTGACAGCCGGTCGGCTGGGTTCCGCTCCGCTCTACTTGGCCCTGGACGTCGGGCGGGCAAGTGGCCTGCGTGCCGTCGCACACCTCGGTGACATCGGTGGGACCGGTCGCCGCCCGACAGAGCAGTCCCGGCGGGGCGAAGGCATCGCTGGGACAGGCCGGGCCGGTGCCCGTGCAGGACTCGGCGACGTCGCAGACTCCACCTTTGGCGCGGCAAGTCTCAGTCGCGGGCAGGAACGCATCGGGCGGACACGCGGCCTCGTTCCCGTTGCAGCGCTCCAGCACGTCGCAGAGTCCTGCCACCGGACGGCAGACCGTGTCGGCGGGTGCGAGCACGTCGGCCGGACAGGCAGTGCTGGTCCCCGTGCATACCTCTTCGGCGTCGCAGAGATCCGCCTTGGGCCGGCAGACCTGCCCGACCGCGGCGTATTTGTCGGCGGGACAGGTATAGAGCCGACCGTCGCACAGCTCGGTGACATCGCAGGGACCGATGGCCGGGCGGCAGAGGGTGCCTAGGGGGGCCATGCGATCTGTGGGGCAGGCCGCCATGACCCCATCGCAGTATTCGGGCGCGTCACAAGGGGTAGCTGCGCCCCGGCAGAGCGTCCCCGCCGCGGCCCGCTTGTCGGCTGGGCAGGTGACCTTGACCCCATCACAGACCTCGGCGGGGTCACACGGCGCGATCGACGGACGACAGACCCGGGTGGCGTCGAAGAGGGCGTCGGGCGGACAGTTGGGGTCGGTCCCGCTGCACTTCTCATCCGGGTCACAGATGCCGACGCTTGTGCGACAAACCACGCCGGCCGCCTGCAGCTTGTCGGCTGGACACTGCGGGCCGCTCCCGGTGCACGCCTCAAAAAGATCGCAGCCTCCGACCGGATCTCGACAGAGCGTTCCCATCAACTTGAACGTATCGGGGCAGGCCGCGCTCGTGCCAGAGCACTTGTCGACCACATCGCACAGACCCGCCGCGTCCCGACAGACGACATTGGCGGGCAAGAGGGCGCAGACCCCATTTGTCGTCGCTCCGGCGGCCACGCTGCAGGCCTGGCAGTCGTTCCCGTTGCTGCCACCACAGGCGTTGTTGCAGCACACCCCATCGCTGCAGAAGCCGCTGGCGCAGTCGATCCCAGCGCTGCAGGCCTCGCCGCTTGCGCCCTTGAGCTTAAAGACGTAGGCCGCTCCGGCCGACTTGCCGAATTCATCGTCCAGGAAGGCGCCGATGAAGGCGGTAGTGCCTCCCGCCGAGAGAGCCGCCGCGTTGCCAAAGCGATTGGTGTTCACCAAGTCGCTGGGCTTAAGTCGCTGGCCTTCGACCCAGGTGCCGGTGCCGCCGTCGAAGCGATAGATGTACGCCGTGCCTGTCGGGTCAGCGGTCGTCTGCCCGGACGCACCCACGATGGCCGTCTTGCCGTCCGCTGCGATCGCCACTGCGGAGCCCAGGTTGGAACTGGCCGTACCGTCGCTGGCGAGCAACCTCGCCTGGGGGGTATAGGTGCCCGTCGCGGCGTTGAAGAGGAAGGGGTAGACCGCGCCGGCCTGGCTGGCCTTGGCGTCGTCGAGCTTGGCGCCGATCAGCAGCTTGCCATCGTCCGAGAGGGCCACCGCGCTGCCGAAGTACGAGCTGGCCCCCGGTCCGCCCGGCACCAGCTTGGCTGACTGCGTCCACTTGGCCGTCATGGTGTTGTAGGCAAAGACATAGGCCGCCCCTTCGGCAAAGGACGTCGAGTTCTTGGTCTCGGCGCCGATGAGCGCCGTCTTGCCATCCGAGGTCAGTGCCGCCGAGAAGCCAAACCAATCCCCTGCCGCTCCGTCGCTGGCCGTGAGCTTGCCCTGTTCTTTCCAGACCGCCGCCATGGCGTCATAGGCAAAGACGTAGGCCGAGCCCGAGCTGCTGCCTTTGTCGTCATCCTCGATCGCACCGATGAGTGCGGTCTTGCCATCCGGGGTCAGGGCGGTAGCGAAGCCGAAGTAGTCATTGTCCTGCCCATCGCTGGCCTGCAGCTTGGCGCGCTGTTCCCAGAGGTCCGTCGCTGCGTTGTAGGCAAAAGCATAGGCGGCGCCGCTGAGGCTGGTCTTGCCGGCATTCGCCAAGGCTCCGATCAGCGCCGACTTGCCGTCAGCGGCCAGCGCGACGGCATAGCCGAACTGACCCCCCATGACGGAGTCGGTGGGGAACATCAGCTGCTTCTGCTTGTAGACCAGATTCATGGAGTCCCAGACAAAGACATAGGCCACGCCGCCCTGCTTGGTCGCGGCGGAGCTAGTCGGACAGCCCGCTAGCAGCGTATTGCCATCGGCTGAGACCGCGACCGAGGTCGCAAAGAGGTAGTTGGCGACGATGTCCGCCCCTTGCAGCTTCTGCGACTGTGTCCAGACCAGGGCACTCGTGCGCTGTCGCGCAGTCGCCGCTGGATCGGGTTGCGAGCAGCCATTGAGGACTCCCAATACAACAAAAAAGGTGCCGAAAAAGCCTATCTGCGAGCTGCGCATTCGTTGCCCCCCTGCATGGCGCAAAGCCATGAAACCCGTCGCCGAGCGTACCACGCGCGGAACAGGGAAGGCCGTGAAATTTAAGTATTAAACACGGTTAATGTGATTCCTGTAAACTGATAATTATCATGGATCTATAGTAGATTACTGATCGCCATATGGGTCGCGTGGGTCATATTTTTTGTGAATTTCGCAGGTGGGAAGATGATGACAAATAGACAAGAATACGAATTGTGATTAATTATTTCTTGCGGAAAAACATGATTAATAGTCTGAGTTTGGTACGCTGAATTATATTGTACATGTACTGGGCGATTGATTTATGAGCGAAGTTGGCCACAAAAGTTGGCCTATGGAATATCTGCATAGTACCGCTGCCGATTGGTGGGCAGGTCGCCAAGGCACCCAGGGTAAAGCGTCGGACCTTGGCGCTCCAGCGACGGGAACGGTCGAATCAGGCTACCTGCCGAGTCGGACCGGCTAGACCCCGGACGCGTCCTCGACAGCAGGTCAGTTATTTCCGCGTATGTGATCACGCATAGCCAAACGCAGCCTGGGGGACTGCGGACATGCACAGCAGCGAGGGGCAAATACAGACGAGCAGCTCAAGAATATCCCCGATATTGCGGGCAGCACATAATAAGAAAATATACTTGCCTCAGTCGAGGTATTGCCCTGTATGGAGATCGATGGATACCACGACAATATTTTGAGTTGGCAGAGGGTCAATGGAAGGGGCATAGGCCGATTCGAAGGCAGCTCCGAGCATCCCAACATGCAAGGCCGCCGCGGGGGCCGGCCGCCGCCAGACCGGGTCTGCCTGCATCTGGACGGCAGGAGCGTGGGGCTTCACGGCGCGTAGCCGAGCGGCGAGGTACCGACCAAGCGGTCGCGCTGGACGGTCGCAGTCACCGTCGCCGAACCCGCTGCCCCGAGCCGCCACATTCCGGCTATGATGACCTGTCCGCCGGACTGTCTGCACTGAGGCAGAGCCCGGCTCAGAACCGCCATGAGGATGCCTCTGCCCCCGGCCCCAAGAACCCCCGGCCACTCCGCTGCGCCCGACCGGTGCTCCATCGCGGGACGAGGGCGCGCATGAGCGGTCGAGACAAGCCGCCCGTCGGTTTCTTGCCCGCCGCTGGTCGCGGCATGCGCTTTGGGTCCTCGGGATACGCCAAGGAGCTGTTTCCGCTGTTTCTGCGCCCGAGCCCAGCGAGCGACAGCCCAAGCAGCGGCCCGCGACCCATCTGTGAGCTGGCCCTGCGAGCCATTGCGCAAGCCGGCGCCGAGCGCTGTGTCGTCGTCATCTCGCCCGAAAAAGTCGATGTCCCGCGGGTGCTGGGCAGCGGGGCCAGCTTGGGCCTGTCCATCGCCTACGTCATCCAGCCCGAGCCGCTGGGCATCCCGCACGCGCTGCACTGCGCGCGGAACTGGCTTGGGGATTCAGACGTGCTGTTCGCGATGCCCGACACCGTCGTTCTGCCCGCCGATGCCCTGCGCCGCGTGCACGAGGAGCGCAAGCGCAGCGGAGCGCAGCTTCAGCTGGGCGTGTTTCCCACGCAGGAGCCCGAGAGGCTGGGGCCGGTCGAGCTCGCGGCAAGTGGCGAGCTGATCGCCGTCCACGACAAGCCCGGCCATCGTCAGTTTCTAAATACCTGGGGCATCGCCAGCTGGGGGGCCGAGTTCACCGACTTCTGCTGCGACTTCGAAAAGACCCATCGCAGCCAGCCCAAGGAGCGCGTCATCGGTCACGCCTTCGAGGCCGCTCGGAAGTCTGGCTTGCGCGTTGGGGCACTGCCCTTTCCGCCGGAAGACGGGCTGTTCCTCGACATCGGCACCCCGCAGGCGCTGCTGGATGCGCTCGCGATTCTGGCGGGGCGCGGAATCATCGAATCCGCGCAGGGCGGCGGCTGCGCCTAACTGGCCAGCCCCTCTGGTCGACTCGACGCGTCAGGCCGACTGGGGGGGGCTGCTGCGCGCCCAAGGGCGCTGGCTGAGCAGCGCCAGCAGATCCCACGCCTTCTGACGGTGACGATCGAAGTCGGCAAAGAACGCGGTCAGCGGCTCGGGGGCCAGGCCGGCTTGCTGCAGCCGATCGCGCAGGTCGCTCAGCGTGCGGTCACCGAACCAGGCACTGCCCAGCTCAGCGACGATGGCTAGGGCGGCCTCGGGCGACAGCTTTTGTTGCTGCACCAGCCAGTTCAGGCCGCGCCGAATGTGGAACAGCGGCTCGCTGCCCTCGCGATACGGCGGCGCAGGCTCATGCAGCAAAGCGACCTCGTCGTCGCGCAGCTCGGGATCCTCGCGATAGGCCGTAAACACCTCGCCGAAGCCCTGCATGCCAAGGCTGCGCAGCTCGGCAGCGCGGATCGCACCCATCGACGAGACCCCCCAGACCTGCCAGCCCAGACGCAGGGCGTGACGAAGCTCGGCGTGACCCACCGCGAGATGGTCGAGGTGGAAGTTGCCGTCGCAGAGGATCATCACTCCGGGCCGCTGCTGCCGGCACAGCGAGAGTACGTCGTCGCGCTTGGCGGGTGGCAGGACCGAGATGCCTTCGAGATCCGGCTTGGCCATGCGCATGGCGCGAAACAGCGTCGGGCCGGCGTACAGAAAGGGCGTGCTCATGACCGCAGGCTCGCCTGCAGACGGGGGCCCAGCCGCGGCAGCCACGGGAAGTTGGCCTCCATGCGCGGCACGATGACGCGAACCACTTGCAGCGGCCAGGGGCTGGGCGACAGCCCGACAACGATCGGCGAGCGATCGAGCACGCGATGAATCGCATCCAATAGGCAGGCCAGGGCGCTGGCGACGCTCTCGACCTGTGGCTGCTCCAAGACGGCATCCAGGGGGATCGCGTCGGTCAGCCCGGCAAACTGGGCCATCGTCTGTTCCATGGCCTGCTGCAGCTCGCTCCGCGACAGATGGGCGAGGCGGCGATTGAAGTCCGGCAAGTCATCCCGCGCGCCGTGGATCGAGGTCAGGCGACTCTGCAGAGCCTCGCTGACCGCCCGCCGCAGGGCGATCTGCCGCCGCGGATGACAGCCGGTACCAAAGTGCGACGCGATGCGGTTTTCGCGATCTGAGATGGCGGCGACAAAAAACGGCATCCCAAAAGGATTTTCCGCCGTGCGCAGCCACAGGTCGTAGCCCAGCCGATCGGCGCGAGCGATGAGCGCGTGCACATCGGCAGGCAAGGTCTCGGGCTGTACGCGCCGCGTCTTGTCGCGGTGGCGCTGGAAGGCCATGGTGTCGCGCTCGATCAGCTCGCAGAGCCCATGCACGATGGCCTCGTCAGCGTCATTGCCAGACGACAGGCCGTTGCCACTTGAACCAAACAGGCGCCGGCCCGGGACGTCTTTGGGAAACGGAAAGAAGACCAGCTCGGCGGGAACCAGGCAGTCGCGGCCGCTGTTCAGATCGCGACCGCGGACGCAGGCCAGCTTGCCCGCGGCTTCGCCCTGAGCCAGAGACGCCCGCTGGGACTGACTCGGCAGCGGCGCCAGATCGGCGATGGAGAAGCGTCCTTCACCGACCTCGGCCGTCGGCACGAGCTGGATGGATAGCTGCGCGCGATTCCACTCGGCCATGGCCATCTCGATGCCTTCCATGTACGCCCCCACCTTGGCTTCGGCAGCGAGCATGCCCTTGCCGGCGCTGACGCACAGCGAGCCGGGCACCGCCCGGGGCCGCACCGCCGTAAACACCGGCAAGCCGAAGCGATCCAGCGGCGTGATCTCGGTGACGCGCTCGATGCCCAGCTTTGGCCCCAGCTCTTGTGCCAGAGCCAGGGTCTGATCCAGAGGTCGGCGGCGCAGACTACCCGTGGGATGCATCGAGCTCGCCATGCGGACACAGGCAGGTCGCCATCAGGGCCGTGAGGGTGCTGTGCGCGTTCTCCCAATAGATCTGAGCTTCGGTGCGGTCGCGCAGCCACACCCGCGGATCGTCGCAGAGTCCGCGCACCACCAGCCCGCTCTCTGCCTGACACTGAAACAGCGCCCGCCAGGCCAAAGCAGGGGCGCAGTCCCCCAGGCAGTGAGCGGTCAGCATCAGCTCGGCCAGCAGATCGATGTTGCCCACCGCAAGAGCCCGCGTGATCAGCACGGGCAGCGCCTCGCGACAGTACTGCGCATGCTCGGCATCCAGGCGCGCGGGCAGGCGACCGAAGTCGGTCAGCCAGAACACGGCGTGCGCGATGGCGTACTGATCGGCGGAAGACACAGCGCTCGCCGGCGGGTGGCGGCAAAGCGGTTCCTCGGCCATGGCATCGCGATACGCGCCCGGGGCCGGCAGCTCGCAGTCGATGAGCGCCAGGCGCAGGGCAAACTGCAGACGGCTGGGCATGGCCAAGGCGCTGCGCTGAAAGTCGGCTTGCCGCGCCAGGGCATCGATCGGCGGGCTGCGAAAGCCGCTGCGGGCGAAGGGAGGATACAGCGCGATCAGCGCCGGAATCCGCGGCAGCCAGTGCAGCAGTGCCTCGCCGCGATCGAGCATCTCCCAAGCGGCATCAAGCCACGCCCGCCCGCTGCCGGTCTGCCGGCGCTCGCGCAGCTCGGCGGCCATGGCCAGCTCGCCCAGGCGCTTGAAGGCCGGCAGGACCTGCGCCACTGTCTGCGCCCGGGCGGGCGAAAACAGCATCAGGCGATCGCTGAGCCAGCCCACGCAGCCCCGCATCAGCTCGGCTTTGCTCGTCGTGCTCATGACAGCTGATCCTCGATCAGCGTGGCGGCTCGCGGCAAGCGCTGCACCTGCTGCAGATAGTCGCGCTGGCGCCCGAGGGCCGCATCGCGCGCCGGACCTGGGCGCAGCAGATCTTCTGCGGCCTGCAAGACCGCGGGTGCGTGCAGCAGCTCGGCGCAGGTGATGGCCTGGCTGTAGGGATTGTGGTCGAACGAAGGCTGCAGGAAGCGATGCATGCCGTATGGAAAGACGCGGAAGCGATGCAGGGGGGCCACAGCGCTGATCCAGCTGGAAAGCGCGGCATCGGACTGCAGCTCGACGGGTAGCTCGGCCTCGCTGGTCACAGCCAGGGAGTTGGTGGCGAGCAGCACGGGCACATCGCTGAGCAAGGCGGTGTTGATGCTGGTGGCTGCGAAGTTGCAGCTGAGGAACACATCGGCTGCGGCCATTGCGTCGGCGAAGGCATCGGGATGGATCTGCGGCAGGTGACGGTAGCGGTCGCCGAGGGCTGCTTCCCACTCTGGGTAGCGATCGGGCCCGACGTGGCAGACGACGGTATCGGAGCGGAGCCGCCGCAAGAGCTCGGCCAGCCACGCCGGCAGACCGCGAGCCAAGCGTCGAGCGTTGCCGACCCACTGAAACGCCGGACGCTGCCAGGACGCGCTCGCGAAGAGGAGTACCGGCTGGTCACCGACGCCGAATCGCTCGCGACCGGCTCGCCGATTGCCGACGGGCCGCTCGCTCGGCAGGGCGCAGTACAGCCCGGGAGCGCCGGTCTTGAAGTTGATAAAAGGGACCGGCAGCAGGCGTCGCTCGGGAATGAGGTTCTCTTTGGCGTGGACAAAGTCGATGTCGCCAAAGTCCCAGCGCAGGTCGGTGCGCCGCATGTCCCAGACATCCAGCGCGAACAGCGGGACATCGATCCGTCGCAGGAACCCCTCGCAGGCGGCCAGCTTGAAGAGGTGCATGAACACCAGGCACGCGTCCACCAGCACCAGCGCATCACTGTGGGTCTGCTGCACCGCGCTGAGAATCGCGTGGTCGAGCTTGCCCATCGCACCGTCGAGCTGACCGATGCGACAGGGCACGCCCGCAAGCTGTGGCGTCAGGCTCTTGGGAATCAGGAAGGTGATTTGATGGCCACGGGCCGCAAGCTCGATGGCGATGCGACGACCGCTGAGGAATTCGCCCCAGGATTCACTGGCGGGGGCGACAAAGAGAAAGCGAGCCAAGGCGAGGAGTGGGGGCTAAGGTCGAAGGCTTAGTGGCCGCCGTGGCCGCTGCCGTGGCCGCCGATGCCGAGTGCCGAGCCAACCCAGCCGCCAACCGTCTCGGCGAGACCGCCAAAGCGACCGTGCTCATTGACTGCGCCACCGACCGCGCCTGCTCGCGACTGGAAGGGGTGAGCACCGCCACCGGCGAGCGCACCGCCAATGTTCATGCCGTTCGCACCCGCGTCGTACATAAGCTCCGCAACGTGCACCGGTTCCAGGGCCTCGTGCACGCCGGGAATGGCATTGAGACCATTCCACAGCGCGCTGCCGCCCTGCTGCATGGCGCCCTGGTAGTTGCCATCCATCAAGTCGCTGACCGCGTGCGCACCGTGATAGACCGCCTGAGCACCGCTCACCGCTTCGCCGTAAGCGGGGATCAAGTTGACTGCGTCGAGCACGGTCTGGCCACCGAAATCGAGGACCCCATCCACCGTATCAAAAAAGCCCATATCCACCTCCTATCTCAGAGAAACCACAGGAGGACGCGCTGCGCGGTAGCGTCAGTCACTCCAAATCACACCGATGTGCTCGGGGCTTGTCTCCTCGACCTGTTCCCGTGGCAGCGGCTCGACAGAGCGAACCATGTGAAGGAAGGCGGCGCGATGGGCCTCTGCCTGGGCCTCGCTCGTTTCGAGCCGCAACTGATAGTAGAAGCGTGCGTCCGCCAGGTTGGCGGTGTCGACTAGGATGCGCTGTGGATCTCCGGGCCGAAGACAGGTCACGCTCACCAGATCGCCTGACAGACCATGCTGTGAAAATATCTATTCTGCCGTCGGTGAGCCCAGGCGCTGGATGCCGCCGAACATGTCCTCATTGAGGAATCGATCCACTGCTGCAGTTTTCGGCGGCGTACCCAGGGGAGTTGCCGGCAGAACGGTGATAATGCCGTATGCAAGGGGGAACTGCTTTGGCACGTAGCGCACGGCCAGACCGCGGGCGATGGGCTGCCAGCCCTCGGGCGGTGGTGCGAACAGATAGCGTCGCCGACGCGGATTCCCAAGGCGCAGGGGATAAAAAAGGATCAGGTTGCGAATCAGCTCGCGAAAGCGCTCGGCATGCGCGGACAGGTACAGACCGTCGATCTTGGCGTAGCTATCATCGGCATAGACGATGCCAATGCTGCGCTCTAGCTGCTGACCGCCCACTTGGGCGCGCAGCGTCGCCAGGGCAGCGAATTCGCCCTCCTGCGTCTGCATGCGCTCCAGGCGAACTAGCTCGGCCTGGGCCCCGCTCGCCCGCATCTCGGACTCGCTGCTCTGCGCAATCGCAACCACGGACTGAAGCGGCTGCAGCTGGGCAATCACCCGCACGCGTCCGGCATGAAGCCCCAAGTCACGAGCGTAGGTCTCAATACCGTCGGCTTTCCATACCCGGACCCAGCCCGTATCGACACTTGATTTCACGATAGCGCAATCGTACGATGAATTTTATGTGGATGTCCATAACCTTGCCTGCGGGCTGGGCTCAGCGTGTTCCCCATCCGGCAAGCGAGGCATCGGGCCAGAACCTGAGTGGCGCCGCGGGTCGAGCGTCGGTGTCCGCTGCAGGCCGCGAGTCGCGAGGGGGCGCACAGGTGGCCGGCCCAGCTGCGCAGCCGCGGGTCAGCGTCTCGTATGGCCCGATGCTCCCGGCGCAGCTAGACGTCGATCCTTGGATCTTGCGTGTTCTCGCCGAGAACTTGCCGCCTGGCACGCAGCCGGTCATCGCCCACCGGGAGCCGGACCAGACCGCAACCGGCTTTCCCATGCTCGTCGTCAAGACCCTGCTCACGTGGGCGGACGGCAGCATCCCCGAGGCTCGCCTCTCGGCGTTCTACAACATGATGTCGAGCTGTGCGGTCGTGGTGGTCCGTGCCACCGGTCCGGTCAGCCCCGCGGCCCCCGGCTCTCCTGAGCCAGCCGCCACGCCCGCAGACAGCGCCTCCGCAGTCGAGCTCTTGACCGAACACGAGGGAGCCGCAAGAGAGATGTTCAAGTCCGCAGTCCCTAATTGGGAATCTGGCCTGTGTACGATTGCAGCTCTCTATGAGGGCTTGCCGCAGCTGTGGGAGACCAAATGAGCCCCGATTCGCCGCGTTTCTTTCCCTTCGCCTTCGGCATCATCGCGCTGTTCGCGTGGTTCTTTTTTCTCGCTGCCCGCTCGCAGATCACCAAATGGGAGGAGGGCGGCAAGACCGGCCATATCCATCTCGCCTGGCGTCAGCTTTATGACCTGGGCGGCAAGCCAGCCATCTATGCCCTGCACGGTGGCCTCGCTGCGGCCGTGACGATCCTGTGGCTGGTATTCCTGATCCGCTCGTTTAAGTAGTCGCTCTCGTCCGCCCGCTAGGGTCGGCCGCGCAGGCCGGTTGGCAGCGCGCTAAGCCCAGCTTCTGACCCCGCAGATCGTCGTCGCTGGCCCGCCCTAACTTCACCACCAGTCGCCAAGTCGCCAAGTCACCGACCGGGCCGCTCGTCCAATGGCGGAGTGGAGGAAAAAAGGCCTGCCGGCGCGCAGGTGTGACCGTGGGCGAGCGGTGCGCGCGCTCAGGGACGGGGCTTGCTGGCGCTGCTGAAGCGCAGGTTGCTGATCCACATGCGGGCTTCGGTCTCTTGGCGAAAGAAGGCGAGCGGGATGGTGCGGGCCTCCAGCATGCTGATGCCGCGGATGAGCAGCGTAGTCATCGTCTGCAAGAGGCCGCTCTGCGGGCTGACGATGGCGACGCCGGCTGCCGGATACTGCTTGCTCCACTTGCCGATCAGCTTGCGCTGCTCGGGGCCCATGCTCGGCGTGTTGGGGCCGGCGACCGCCATCAGAAAGAACTGCCCGCGCCGGGCGTAGACCTCTTGGCAGATTCGCAGCATGCGCTCGTAGTCCATCGGGCTTAGGCCGATCTCGCTGTGCACCCGCACCAGCGAACCCTCGACCGAGATGGTGCCGGTATAGCGGACGATCGAGCCGTTCTTCTCCACCGCACGAAGCTCTTCGTCCGTGAGCACGAGATCCGCGATTGCCTGCAGATCGGAGATCATCGCGATCAGGATCGCACAGTCGCCCGGCATCGGCGAGTCCAACCTACGCGCGGGTGCTTAAGGTGTGAGCTTGGCGTAGGGGACTTCGCCCGGCGCCCAGTGCGTCTCGCCGATGGCCAGCTCGACGAGGCGATCGATGTCGCGGCCCAGCGCCTGCTGCAGCAGCCGCGGCGGTTCGTCCATCGGCTCGTCGGCGAGGCGGAAGGTGGCGTAGTGCATCGGCACCAGCTGGCGCGCGCCAAGATCGGCAAAGGCTCGCGCCGCGTCTTCGGGCGAGATGTGCTGGGCGCACATGAACCAGCGCGGCTCGTAGGCGCCAATCGGCAAGAGGGCATAGTCGATATTGGGGAAGCGGCGGCCGATGTCTTTGAACGCGGCGGGATAACCAGTATCGCCGGCGAAGTACACGCGCGACCCGGCAAGCTCCAGCACGTAGCCGCCCCATAAGCTCTGGCGATCGTCGGTGAGTCCGCGCCGCGACCAGTGCTGCGCCGGCACCAGGGTGACCAGCGCCTTCTTTCCTCCGGCCCCGACGACCTCGGTGGTCTGCCACCAGTCAAGCTCGGTCACGCGGGTCAGGCCGCGGCTCTTAAACCACGCGCCCAGGCCCAGCGGGACGATGAAGTGCACCGCCGGTCCCAGCGCCCGCACGCTGGGTTCGTCGAGGTGATCGCGGTGGTTGTGCGAGATGACGACCGCATCGATCGGCGGCAGATCGGCCATCGCCACCCCTGGCTGGGCAAAGCGCGCGTAAATGCCGCTGATGCGCTGCGAAAAGATCGGGTCGGTCAGCACCGCGACGCCGCCGCCTTGGACCAGCAGCGTGGCATGACCGATCCAGGTGACCGACAGCCGGCTGCGCTCCTCGCGCAGGCGCTCGCCGTCGTTGTTCACCACCCGCGGGCTGAAGTCGGGGAACGAGCGCGGTCGCGTCGCCACCCAGCGCAGGAACTGCGGAATCGTCGGAAACTTCGGCCAGTCAGGCGGATTTTCAAAGCGCCCATGGCGCCACTGCGGCGAGTCGGGATAGGCCACGCGAGTACATCCTCCGAAGGTCAAAACCAGCAGGAGCCCGCCGAGGAGCGGACGCAGGAAATGGTAACCAACTAGACTGGACTTGGTGTACATCACGGAGCCATGTCGTCTGTAAGTTTGTCTAACGGGGCGCTTAACACGTCTTCGCCGGCTGCGGCTACCCCCGCCCCCGCGTCGGCGGGGGCCGAGGCGACCGCGGTCCATGCTGCGGCCGGGTCAGGGCGTCGCGTGTTCATCGAAAACTTCGGCTGCCAGATGAACGACTACGACGTCGAGCGGATGGTCGAAGTGCTGCGCAAAAACGGCTTCTCACGCATCGAAGAAGCCGACGGAGCGGACCTCATCGTCATCAACACCTGCTCGATCCGCGAGAAGGCCGAGCACAAGGCTGCCTCGGCGGCCGGTCGCTATAAGCCCCTCAAGGACAAGAACCCGAACCTCGTCGTGGCCATTGGCGGCTGCGTCGCCCAGCAGGAAGGCGATGCCCTGCTGCGCAAGATTCCCGTCGCTGATCTGACGTTTGGACCCGACCAGATCCCGCGCCTAGCTGAACACTTTGGTCGCATCGCCGGTCGCAGCGATCCCTTCGCCGAGCGCGCCCCGGTGACTGCCCCCATCCCCAACCGCTATCGCCTGCGCCTGGCCAAGACCGAAGTCATCGATGTCGAGGACTACGAGTTCCTGACCGCCGACCCTCGCCCCGGTGACGTCAGCGTGACGGCGCTGGTGACCATCCAGAAGGGCTGCGACAACTACTGTGCCTACTGCGTCGTGCCGAACACGCGCGGGCGCGAGGTGTCGCGGCCGGCCGATGAGGTCGTCGCCGAGGTCGCTCGCTTCGTCGCGATGGGGGCGCGCGAGGTGACGCTGATTGGCCAGAACGTCAATGCCTATCACGCCATCGGCATGCCCGGCGGCGATGACTTTGCCGAGCTTCTGCGACGGGTAAACGACGTGCCGGGGCTCTTGCGGCTGCGCTACACGACCAGCCACCCGCACTACTTTTCGCGCAAAGTCGCTGATGCCTTCGCTAGCTGCGATCGGCTCTGCCCCTGGCTGCACCTGCCGGTCCAGGCTGGCAGCACGGCGGTCTTGGCCCGCATGGCGCGCGAGTACAGCCGACAGGACTATCTCGATAAGATTACGTACCTGCGCGGCGTGTGTCCGGATATTTCCTTGTCGACCGATATCATCGTCGGCTACCCCGGCGAGACCGAGGCCGACTTCGCCGACACGCTGTCGCTGCTTCAGACGGTGCGCTACGACTCGATCTATTCGTTCGCCTACTCGCGACGACCGGGCACGCCGGCCATTGATCTGCCGGACGATGTCCCCGCCGAAGAGAAGTCGCGGCGACTGACCGCCGTGCAGGCGCTGCAGAAGAGCATCACCGCCGAGCGCCTGGCCCGCTTCATCGGCCGCATTGAGCCCGTGCTGATCGAGGGCTTCGCGCGCATGGGGGCCGGCCAGCTATGCGGTCGCACCGGCGGCAACCACACCGTCAACATCCGCGGCGAGCACGCCGATCCGGCGTCGCTGATTGGCCAGATCGTGCCGGTCCGAATCAGCGAGTCGCGCATCCATACCCTGGTCGGCGCACTGCAGTAGCGACGGCGCCTTCCGCCTTGTGCGAAGATGCTGCAAGGACATCCCATGCGCGCATCTCCCAGTCTGCAGGCCCATCCCTGGCACGGCATCGCGACCGGCGATCAGTCGCCGACCATCGTCAACTGCTACATCGAGATCGTTCCCACCGACACCATCAAGTACGAGGTGGACAAAGAGAGCGGCCACCTCAAGCTCGACCGGCCGCAGAAGTTTTCTAACTTTTGTCCGGCGCCGTATGGCTTTCTGCCCAGCACCTACTGCGGGACACAGGTTGCGGCCTTCGCGATGGAAAAGACCGGGCGGACTGGCGTCGTCGGCGATGGCGATCCCCTCGACATCTGCGTGCTGACCGAGCACACCATCAACCGCGGCGGCATCCTTTTGCGCGCCCGGCCGATTGGTGGGCTGCGGCTGTTTGATCGCTCGGAAGCCGACGACAAGATCATCGCTGTGCTGGTCGATGATCCGGCGTATGGCTCGATCTCGGACATCTGGCAGGTGCCGACGCCGCTCGTCGATCGGCTGCGTCACTACTTCCTGACCTACAAAGATCTGCCCGAGCCGATCGGGGCCGAACGCAAGCGGCGCTGCGAGATCAGCCACGTCTACGATGCGGCGGAGGCCCACGGCATCATTCGCGCCTCGCAGGTCGACTACGCGGCTTTGATGGGCAAGTAGCCGGTCCCGCGTCGGGTTACCTCAGCCGGCGTCGGTCTACTCGCGCTACTCGCTCTGGCTGTGGCGATAGAGCGCCCGGGTGGCCTCGTCGGCGATGCGCTCGCTGCGTAGCTGCAGTCGCTCCTCGGCGCGCTGCAGCTCTAGCTGACCGCGCTCGCTCTGGCCGCTGGCCAGGAAGGCGGCTGCCGCTGCGCGACGCACCGCGACCTCGATGTAGCCGCCGCCGAGATCTTCCAGCGAGGTCAAGAGCTTGGGGGCGAGCAGCGCCGCGTCCGTCACCGCCCCCGCTCTGAGCAGCGCCCGCGTCAGCAGCGACAGCACCCACAAGAGCCGCAGCGGCACGCGCTGGCACAGGCTCTGGGCTCGCCGCGCATGCTCGATGGCGACGGCGTAGGCGCCACGCCGCAGCGCCACGCTGGCCAGGATGCCGTGACACCAGCCGGTGTAGCCCGCCGATAGGCCGGGCGTCTTGCCGATCGACTCGGCCAAGGTCTGCGCTTCGCTGAGCGCCGCTTCCGTCGGCAGGGCGCAGAGCAGCGCGGCCAGATGCAGCTCGGTCTGCAGCACAGCGAAGGGGATGCGCACGCGCTTGGCCAGCGCCAGAGCTTCGCGCAGGGTCGCTTGTCCCTCGTCGCTGCGGCCGAGCTCGCCCTGGGCCTGACCCAGCCGATTCATCGCCGTGATCTGATCGCGCCGATCGCCGATCTCTTGGAAGGCCTGCGTCGCTTCCTGGCTGAGCAAGAGCGGGCGCCAGGGATCGCTCTCGAAGGCGCGGACGTAGTCGGCCTGGCCCATGCGCAGCGCCCCGCGCAGATCGTTTTCGCCGCGCAGACTTGGCGTCGCCATCAGCGTCGCTTCGGCCCGGCTGAGCAGCTCTTTGGCCAGGCCGCGGCGACCGTACGAGGTCAAAAGCGATGCGCCCAGCGATCCCCACAGCACCAGGTCACGGGCGGCTCCCGGTTGGGTCGCTTGAAACAGGCACAGCGTCTCGGCCATGACCGAAAACTCGACCTCTTGTCCGGTCACCAGCGCGGCCCACATGCCGTGAAACAGCACCGAGCACTGCCAGCGCGTACCGCTTTCCAGAAGGGGCGCCGCCAGCTTGCTCTGCTCGAACGCCGCCGGGAGCTCCGACCGCCAGCAGTGGGCCATGGTGAGCAGCGTACGCAGCTCGCCCTCGGTCTGGCCGGGCTCGACGCAGCCTAGGCCACGCTGGGCCCGTCGCAGGGCCTCTTCCAGGTCGTTGCACTCGAACGAGCGCAGGCCGGCGCGCAAGAAGTACGGCGCAGCCCGGGCCGCCAGCTGCGCTTTTTCAAAGTGCTCGGCGATGGCGAGCGCGTCGTGCTGACCGGCCCCTTCCAAAAACTCTGCCGCGCGGCGATGGCCAACCCGGCGATCTTCGTCGGTGAGCAAGCTGTAGGCCGCCTCGGCGATCAAGGCGCTGCGGAAGCCGTATTCCTCTTCGCTGCGCGCCGTAATCAGCTCCGCCTCGACCAGCTGTCGCAGGCCCAGCCCGACGTCGTAGGTCGATTTTTCCGGCTGCAGCAGGGCGCGCACGCCCTCGCGAAAGAACAGGAGTCCGAACACACTGGCCGCCCGCACGATGCGTCGCGCCGACGGCTCCAGCTGGCCGATGCGCCCCTGCAGCATGGCCAGCACGGTGGCGGGCTGCCCGGTGGTCTGTCCGCTGGCTGCGGCGCGAATCAGCTCTTCCAGATACAGGGTATTGCCGGCCGCCTGCTCGATCAGGCGGGCGCTGGCCTCGGGGGACAGGCTCTTGCCAAGCACCGCGGCGATGAGCTTCTCGCAGGCTTTTTTCGGCAGACCGGACAGCGTGATCTCGCGCAGGCGGTGACCGGCCCACAGCTTGGGAAAGCGCTCCTGCACCTCGGGCCGGGCCAGGGCCAGGATCAGGATGGGCTGCTCGCCCAGATCCTTGAGCACCGTTGCCAAGAGCTTCACCGACAGCGCATCCGCCCACTGCAGATCTTCCAGCACCAAGACCATCGGTGCCTGCGCCGCCATGCCCGAAAACAGCGCCAGCACGCACTCTGCGATCTGATCGCTCATGATCTTGGGATCGTTGCGCGCAGCGCGTAGGGCGGGCAGATCCTCGTCGGGAAACGGCACGCCGCAGAGCTCGCCCAAGATGGCGATCGGCATGCGCTTTTGCTCGGCTGGCAGATATGGCGACAAGGCTGACGCGACGTGCTGTCGCAGCTCGCTCGTCGCGACCGTGGCCTGCTGGCCAAGCTGCAAGTGACGGCGTAGCGCACTGCGCAGGATGGCGTAGGGCGAGCCTCCGGTCAGCGGATCGCCGTCGCCGTAGAGCACGCGGATCTCATCCTCGCGCTGACCCAGGCGGCGCAAAAACTCGCGACACAGACGCGACTTGCCGACCCCGCTGGGGGCCGTGACCAGCACCGCCTGGCAGGTCGAGTCTTCGACGGTGCCGGTCATAAGCACGTCCAGAAGCCCCAGCTCTTGCTCGCGCCCGACGCAGGGCGTGGGCTTGCCGAGCAAAAGATACGACGCATCAGCGCCCAGCATCTCGCCCGAAAGCAGGTTCAGCCCATCGCAGGTGGTCAGGGCAAAGCGTCGCGCCAGCAGCGAAGCGCTCAGCTCATCCAGCCACACTCCGCCTCGCCCGGGTTCGGGCCCGAAGTCGGCTCGCCGTCGCAGCAGGCGCGCCGCCAGATCGACCGCCTCGCCGACCGGCAGATTCCCCAGCACCGCTGCTCGGCCGGTCGCCAGCGCCACCACACACTCCGGCCACTTCTCTTTGATCAGCAGGGCGACACGCGCCGCCTGCGTCGTCTGATCCGTCGCGCTGCCCAGCCCAGACAGCGTCGCCACCAGCGCTCCGTCGAGCAGCCACTCTGCCTTGGCGCCCAGCTGCACGAGCGCACCCCGCAGCTCATCGCGTCGGTTGAACTCAGCCGGCGTGCCGCGCGGCTCGATCGGCGTGCAGTCCTCGGCCCCCAGGCCTGGCAAGCTGGCAATGACCACCGACAACAGCTGCTGTTCATCCGATGCAAAGGCCGCCCCGTTATCAGGACGATCGAGCTGCACCGTCACCGCTTGCGCGTCGTCGGCGAGCGTCGGGTAGGGCACGCTGGCCAGGAGCTGCAGCAGCGCCTGACCATCGCTGATGCGCTGGCCGGGATCTTTGTGCAGCATGCGCTCGACCAGCGTCGCCAGCCCCTCGGATGTCCCCGGCCGCCGCTGCAGCAGAGACGGCGGCGTCTCAAACAAGATCCGCACCAGCACTGCCGCGACGTGCTCGCCCCCAAACGGCGTCTGCCCCGCCAGGCACTCATAGACCACGCAGCCCAGCGAAAAAATATCCGACGACGCGCGAACATCTCGCTCGCCCCGCGCCTGCTCCGGCGCCATGTACTCCGGCGTGCCAATCACCAGCCCGGTGCGCGTCATCACCTGCGACGCCGCCATCCGCCGCGCAATCCCAAAGTCCAAGATCTTCACCCGATCCGCCTCACCCCCAACCAGAAACAGGTTGCTCGGCTTGAGGTCGCGGTGGACTCTTCCCCCGTCGAGCAACGCGGATTCCTAAGTCCCCAGAAGGTGCGCCGCGACGAAAAACGGGGGAAGCTCACAGCGCTCTAGAGAATCGAGCATCTGCAGAGGGCGAGAGATCGATTCCAAAAAAGGAGTCTGAGAAATCGGGTTCCTAAAGCTCCTTTGATCCTCCAACAGCATTGATCAGCACCTGCAGGCGTTTCCGCAGACGGGCTCGCGCCGCCTGGGCTCTGCGGATCTGCCCCGTAACCTCCGCGAGAGTCTTACGATATAGCGCCGCGGTACGTGCGGTCCGCCCGGCTACGGGAATCATGATGCTTCGACTCTCGGAGCCCAGACCGGGAATCGTGGCCTGTACGACCGTCCGGCGTTCAATCTGTGTCTGGCCGATGTGGGACGATAACATCGCATACACGAACTCGGCCGGGACCGGCGATGCGGCGTTAAGACGGATAAACTCGACGTGATTCTTGATTAGACACCGCTCGTGATTGCCTATCAGTGCGATGGATCCAATCTTGCCTTCGATGGTTAGTAGGATATCTCCCGGGCCGACATTTTGTCGATGGGCTCTGTAGGTTTCTATAGTCCCATAGTGTTCGGGAAATAGCTCAATTCCGTAATTTACAATGGAGCTTGTGCGGATATACGGGATCCCATCCGGCTGGTATTCGGCGGCCAGGCTACCGGCGCCCCGCTTGATTTGTGCCAGCTGACCAAGCGGCACGCACTCGTATCCCTCCGTCAGGGCTGCCTCCATGCGGGCCAGGCTAGGACGGTGGAAGCGGGGCGCGAGAGAGCGCGTGAAGGCCGCCTGGTCGCAGGCGACAGAAAAGAACGGTTCTTGCGCGTCCGCGAGCGGCAAGAGCCTATCGCAGGCTGCAAACGCCGCGACCGCCCCCCGCACTGCTTCCTCGAAGTCCTCCTCGACTCCATCTCCGGCCTCGACCAGCTCCGCACGCGCCAGGGTTTGTTGCGGGATGCGCAGTCGATTGATGTCCTCGTGAGTGAGCTCAAGTCGGGTAGAGCCGCTGGCCACCGCCATGACCTGCGCCTTGCCTGGCGGCGAGTTGAGGTAGGCGGCCAGCAGCTGAGCGTGTCCCGAGCTGGGTTCGCGCAGTCTTAAACGAGTCACGTGCTGGCTCATCACCGAGCCCGCCAGACTGCGCGGGACGACGAACGCACGTCCAAGGGTGCCGGTGCGAGCGATGATTACGTCGCCGGCCGCAACACAGACGCGCTCTCCCCAGTCTTTTCGCGGAACGACGTACTCCACATCGCCGGGCGTCACGTTGGGGACGAACTCGCGGACGTTGTTAACGCGCAAATACGGCACGGAGATCCGACTGTATTTGGATACGTACTCGTCGGCGTAGATACCGGAGGCAATGTCGCAAATATCACTCAGTGGGATCGCGTCTTTAACTTGCACTAAGTCGATATAGCGTTTGGGCAGAAAATGAGTTCCCTCGATGTGGTCCCAGGTTACAGAAGCGAACCTCACAGACCCACCTCGGTGGAGCTACGGTGCGCGTTCCATGCGGTAATTACACGCGGGAAATCGTCATCCGGAGTTCCGCTATCAAGCAGTACTGGATTGCCGCGGCGATCGTGACCGCACTTCTCGGCAACCGCCATAAATACACTGGGCCGCCGCGGCTGGGTGCGCTTTTCAAATACGATAACCGCCGTCTTTGTCGATGTGCTGGGCATGAACGTTTCAAGTGGGCAATCGATCACTGCGAGTACGTCCGAGCGCTCCAAGAGCCACTGCCTGATAAAGCCGGTTCCTTGATTGCCGAGTACGCCTTCCGGCAGCACGATGCCGCAGCGTCCCCCTTCTTTGAGGAGACGAAGGCAGAGTTCGATAAAGAGAGTCTGAGGCGGTGCGGAGTCCTTGACCACCGAGCCGCGGACCCACCTCGCGGTGCGCTTGTCGAAGGTCCACTGCCGAGCCAGGTCAAACTGTCCGAGGAGGTCTTGTCCGGTCACGGGAATCTTGGCGCCGAAGGGAGGATTGGTGATGACGGCGTCGTAGGTGTCGGAAGCCAGAACGGCGCGCGTTTCAACGTCGAGCAATGCCGGTTGGCTCAGCGAGTTCGCGCAAACCACCGTCGCGTCACCGGCCTGAAGACTGAGGCTGTCGGAGGCCAGGCGAGCGAGCAGGCTATCTTTGTCCACGCCGAAAAGAGATACCTGTCGGCGCCTGGCGCGAGCGACGCGCGCGACCTCCAGCAGGAATCCTCCCGTGCCGCAGGCCGGATCGATGACCTTGGCCCCCGCGGGGACGTCCAGCAGCTCTGCGATGCAACGCGCAACGTTCTTCGGCGTGAAAAATTGGCCTTGGCCGCCTCGGAGCGATGGAAAAATGAGGCTCTCATAGGCCTCGCCTACCACATCGCGGTCGGCGCCACTGAGCTTTCGAGTCTGCAGCGTCTCTACAGCGAAGCGAAGACATCCATCGTCGAGATCGAGCGGCTTCCAGGTTGAGCCACCGTGACGGCTCGCGGCCGCCGCCGCCAGCAGGGAATCCATGCGCTTCCTCAGCAAGGTGTCCGATTCCCCCGCCCGCACACAGAACTCTCGTCGAGCGTGCTGGCTGGTGGTCTCGTCGTGAACCTTGGCATGGAGGAGCTTGGTGAGCTCTTCGAGGATGACCTCATCGCGAGTCATTCCGCGGCCGTTGGCTGCGACATACTCTCGAATGCGTTCAAGCTCCGGAACCAGAGTCTGGACCACCTCGGCTACGGGCGCGCTATCCACACTCGCGGGCGGCAGTACCGTTTGCTCGACAACCTTCGGTCGTTTCTTCGGCGGCATGGACTCCCTTTTCTGCCGTCCCGTAGCGCATCTAACGACCAACCGTCAAAGGTTCTCCCCTCGTTTCGTGGCGGCACGTCGTTCAGACGGCCGAAGTTTCTGCCTGTCGCGGCCTCAGTCTTCTGCGATCAGCACGGGCCATAGTACGATGACCTGATGATGAGGGCTTTGCTTCACCGTCGTGCGGTGATCACCACAGTGCTTGGTGTCGGGCTCCTGCTAACCAGCCGGCTGGCCTCGCTGCCGGTTGCGCATGCCGAGTTTCAGAAGGTCGTGTTCGTGGACTTGACCCGCCTGCGCCTCTTCTTTACGGCCGATGGAAAGTACTATCCCATCGCGGCCGGCGAGCGTGGCGAGGACGGCAGGAGCCACACCCCAAAAGGGAAATTCAAGGTGATCGAGAAGGGGAAAGACCCTCTATATATTGATGCACAAGGAAAGTTTGTCGCGGGGCCATATAAGACAGATAAGAACAACGTCTACGGGACTCGATTTATCAGATTAGACAAAGTTATTAATGGCAGAAACTTAGGAATACATGGCACGAATGAGCCAGGTCTGATTGGCACATATTCTAGCCATGCCTGTATCCGAATGAAGAACGAGGACGTCGAAGCCATCTTCGACCTCATCGAGGTCGGAACCCGCGTCGAGATCTTCTAGAGGCTCGCTATGAGAGGATGCTTCGTCGTCGCTGCGGCTGTACTCGGGATCGGCAGCCTAGTGCCTGCAGGCCTTGGCCGCTTCATCGCCCAGCCGGCGCGCGCCGCCGGGACCTGCAGCTACTCGACCTGGGCTTGGGATACCAAAACAAAGCGCTCTGTGAACCACGTAAGAGTTGTAAAACCCTATTATCAAGTGACCGCGGAAGAGAGGGCGCAGCAAACGAATTGTACTGTCTGCGAAGAAGACCAAGAAGCAATTCAAGTTGAAGGCCATCCTCCGATCTATATCTGCAGAGATTATGCGGAAGCCATCCGTCGCGCGCTGAACACCATCCGCGCTGCCGGCTTCCCAATTCGGAGCCTGGAAGGGTATCGCGTCGGACGCAGCAAGGGACCCGCCGACAAAAACGGCCTGCGCACGCAGTTCAGCAACCACTCCTACGGCACGGCTCTCGACATCAACGCCGAACAGAACGGCCTTTACACCGACTGCTTCGAGTTCAGTGCGAAGTGCCAGCTTCTGCGCGGTGGCCCCTGGCGTCCCGAGCAGCCCGGCACCTTGACCAAAGACTCCGTCGTCTACCGCGCCTTCCGGCAAGCCGGCTGGAAGTGGGGCGGCGAGCTAGTCGGCCGCCAAAAAGACTTCATGCACTTGTCCCTGCTCGGGGACTAGAACCCAGGCCACGCAAGCTAGCTGCTTTGCCGCGCCGGTTGCGGTGTTCTTGGTCCTACTTGCTTATCGCGTGTCTTGCTCCGATGCGGCGAGCCTGCCCCGCGCCCGATCGAGCGATGCTTCGCTGAAGGCGGCGCGCGAGAACAGATAAAGTCGCCGCGGCACCGGCGGCAGGATCATGGGCTCATCGGTGTAGAGCCCATGCGCGCGACGGCATTCCGGCGCTAGATCGACCCCGCGCTGAAGTTCATCGCGAAGCTTGGGCCCTTCGCTGCCCAAGCGATAGAACATGGGAACGATCTCATCGACCGGCCAGTCGGTCATGAAGCGGTCTTGCAGACACCACGAGGCGAGCGCAGTCACCGACAGAAACACGCGCGCTCCCAGCGCGGCGCGCAGCTCGAAAATCAGCCCGCGATAGAACGCTCGCTGCGATGCCGTGGCCTCGAAATCGATCTGCAGCCGAGAGAGGCCGGCGTGCTCGAACTCGACGCGCAGGAGTCGCAGGAGCTCCTGGCGCTGGCCGTCTTCGAGCGTTGGCAGGAACTGGCGGTCGGTCTCGATGCGCACCACCGGCATGCGCCAGATTCCGTCGGGGATCACAAGCTGCGCGGTGCGTCGCCGCGCCACCACGTTCTGCCGATACAGGTACACCGTGGCTGCAAGATAGGCGACGCCCGTCGAGGACGGCGGTTGCTTGGTCAAGAACTGCAAGTCCTCGCCGCGATCCCAGGCCCACAACACGAGCTGCGGTGCGGGGACTTCGATGCGCGCCGGCGTACGGCGGCACGCGGGCGCAACGAGCGCGAGCCAGGCAAGCCCTGCCCACATCACCCAAAAGCGGCTGCGCGCCACTGCGCAAGACCTGGGCCTGGCGTCGATGTGCGCAAGAGTTCCCAGCGGCCCGCGCCCTATCTGGGCCTCGCTATCTTCTGATAACATCGGGATTTCGCACGAATCGGTTCCTGGCTCCACTCCGGGGTTTAGTACTGCCCATGATGCACTCAGTGTTTGCCCCTTTGTTCGCTCTTCTTGCGGTTACCGTCGAACCACCCACCGTCCCCGCCACGGCTAGTCAGACCTCAATCATCACCCTGGGCGCACCGGCGATGGTGCGCATCGCGGCGCAGAGCGGCCCCGGCACCTCGTGCACCGTCGTCGACAAGGTGCGCGGGCCGTTTCAGTCGAGCGGACAGGTAGGCAAGAGCAACTGCGCGATGGACCTCTTGCTCGACACCGGCAGCTACAAGCTCAAGGTCGAGTCGCCACGGCGAGGCAAGGGGACGGTGGCGATTTCTGCTCGGCCCTTCGCAGAGATCAATGCCAAGCCGCTGCGCATCGACAAGGGCCGCCGCGTCGAGCAGACCCTGCGCTCGGGAGAGCAGGCGTCGTTTTGGCTTTCGATCCAGGAGCGCGAGGTGCCGTTTCTGCATGTCCTTGGCAAGAACGCTGGCGACGTGCGCTTGTGGAAAAACGGCGAGTGGCTGGAGCCGGTGAGCTTTTCGCACGCGACGTTTTCAGCCGGCCAGAGCCGCGCCGTGCACGAGTGGCGCTTCGACGAGATGCTGGAACCGGGCGAGTACCTGCTGACCGCCTATGGGACCAACCCCTTGGCCGGTAGCTCGGGCGAAGCGTCGGATGCGCTGACCGTCGAGTATGGCTTCGAGTCGTTGCCGCCCGAGGGGGCGCTTCCCTTCACGCTACCGGCTACGGGCACGCTGTCCTTGCGCTCGCCGCGCGGCCGTGGCGCATTTCTCGTCTCACTTGACGGTCCGCCGACGGTGCCCTTCGAGGGCAGCGCCGCGGATCTTCAGTCGCCGTCGCACCTTGGCATGCGCCGCGCGGGGGATCAGCCGCTGCCCGAGGAGCGCGGGCTGGCCAAGGTCTCGCACTTTGTCATCGAGCCCAAGCGACTGGTCCCGCAAGCCTCGGCCTTCGTCGACAATGACGAGGTGCACGTGCTCCTGCTGCGCGGCATGCCGGGCACGCGGGGACTAATCGAGTGGGCCCGCGCACCCAAGGGCAACACCTGGGCCGGCGGCTACTACGGCGCTGCCGAGAGAAACCTGGCGTTTACCGTCGATGCGGGGGGCGATTATCTGGTCGGTCTGCACGATCTTCCGGCGGATACCGACGCGGCGCCGCTGGGCTGTCACTTGGAGCAGCAGACCGCAAAAGGCCCGCAGGTGGTGGCGCGAGATGTGCTGAGCCTTGGCCCGGGCCAGCAGCTTGAGCGTGAGTTTAACTACGACGGCAAGAACGCCCTGATTTGGTTCGAGGTGGGGCGCTCGGACCGCTATCGCATCGAGACGACTGGCGGACGCAAGGGGCGCTGCGAAGTGTGGCGCTTCGAGCCGAGCGGCGAGCTGTCCCGTATCACGCAGTCAAAGCCCGACGCGCAGAGCTGCGGGGAGTCGCTCTTGCTCAACGCCGGCGCGTATCAGATCTCGCTATACGACGGCCTGTCGGGAATCGAGAAGCTCAGCGTCCGGCCCGAGGGGCAGCGCGTCGGGAAGACCGTTCCCGCCAAGGCCGGCTGCCTGATGATGAAAAAGGGGCTATCGGCAGGGCGCTACACCCTGGTCGCCAGTCGCGGGGGCAACCTGGCAGCGCGCGGCTTGGTGCTGCAGCCACTTCCGCTTTCGCTCGACGCGCCGGTGCATCTGGCGATCGACCCTGGCCGGACGCTTTCATTGCCGGTCGCCTCGGCGTCAGGAGTGTCGGCGCGCTCGACGGCGGGCAAGCCTTTCGAGTGCAACGCCCAGCTTGTGCCCGGCCAGTGTCCGATCGGTCCAGGGACGCTGCAGCTAAAGAACCCGAACGACGAGGTGGTGGTGGTGAGCCTGGTGCGTCCGAGCAGTCCGCCGGCCGCGCCGCCGCTTGTCGCGTTCGATCCCAAGGTGGCGCCGGTAGCGAAGACGACGCTCGACCGCCCGGTGTACTTCGACTTCGAGCGCGGGCAGTCGCACTCGCTGCTGTTCGAGGTCGACCGCGCTGGGCTCTACAACGTGACCACGCTTGGCCTCTTGTCTACCGAGTGCCGGCTGCGCACTCCCGTGGTCCCCGACGTTGCTCACGATGCGGGCTCGGGTCGTGGACGCAACTGCTTGGTCTCGGGCTACCTGCGTCCCGGGCGCTACCTGGTGACGGCCAGCGCCACCGAGAAATCGCGCGGGCGGGCTGGCCTGTTGCTGACGCGGCGCATGCCTCGGGAGTATGCGTCGGTGAACAGCGGCAGCGAGACCTTCTTCCGAGTCGACGCGGGTGAGCTGGTGCAGCAAAGGCTGCACGTTGGCAAGGCCGGCGAGCTGCGCCTGTCCACGACTGCGCAGGGGGTCGGGCTGCGCTGCCGGCTCGACGACATGGACGGCTGGCCGCTAGATCTGGTGCCGACGGCCTGCAACCAGACGCGCACCTTTGCAGCCGGCAGCTTTCTGTGGACGCAGCTCCCGCTCACCGTCGAGAGCATGCGCCACACGCGGCTTGAAAAGGTCATCCCGGGTCTGGTCCTAAAGGGCAACAAGCCGCACGCGATCGACTTTCACACCTTCTATACGGCGCAGCTTGGCAGCAACGGCAAGGACGAGTTTCTCTTCAAGCTTGAAGGCGAGGCTACCGTCGAGGTGGTGCTGACCAAGGGCATGCAGGGGCACATCTATCAGCTGTTCCCCGACAAGCCCCCGCGCCCGATGGATGTGATTCCGGCGCAGACTCCGCCGCCGCAGCAGCTTGAGAGCTCAGAGGAGTCCAGGGAGTCGGGAGACAGCGAGGGCGAGCGTCCCGCGGTTCACGAAGACGAAGGCGAGCGCGAGCGCAGCGAAAATAATGAAGAGACCCCGCCCGCGCCGCCGCCGTCTTCCGCCCCGGTGCAGCCATCGGTGGTGCCGCCGCTTCCGTCGGGGACCAAGGTCACGCTGCCTCCCGGTCAGTACAAGCTGGTCGCTGAGCACAGCCGCGGCGACGTCGGGATCGAGTACCAGGTGCACCTGGGCAGTGAAGTGCTGCTGCCGGGGATGTCGCGCGAGCTACCGACGCCGGTGGTGCTGCCGGTGTCCATGCCGCGCGCCGGCACTCTGCGGCTGCGCACCGAGGGCGAAGCTGACCTCGCCTGCCGTCTGTTCGATGGCGAGCGGCTGGTTTTTGAAAGCGCCGAGAGCGCCGGTGACTGGAACTGCGCGCTGGCTGAGCCGCTGGCCGCTGGCCAGTATCGCCTCGTGCTGGAGTCGCGGACCCAGCGCGCCGGCAAGACTCGGCTTCAGCTAGCGCTAGCCGCGGTCGAAGACGGGGGGGCAGTGCGCAACGGTAGCCGCACGCTGGCCGCTGCCGTGCAGACCGTGTCTTTGCCGGTCGCACCGCCGGCGGCCGACGCGGTGTACGAGGTCAGCTTTCGGGCTCGCGGGCCGTTTTCCTGCGCGCTGGAGGATGGCCTGGGCCGCGTGGTGCATCGACGAACGCGGGTCACCGATTGTGCGATGCTGATCCGCCCGGGCGCCGAGCCGTGGAAGGTCCGCCTGTGGACCACCGACGGCACGACGCAGATCGAAGAGGGTCTGCGCGTAAAACCTATCGCCGTTGCGAACCGCGGCACGCTGCCCGCAAACCAGGCCAGCCTCGTCAGCTTGAGCAAGGCCGGGCGCTACACGTCCTCGGCGGAAGTTTATTGCCTGGGCGGCGACGCACGTGGGCTGTTGCGGCCGTGCGGGCCGGATACGTCGCTCGAAGCCGGCGCCACCGTGTTCGCCTCTTTCGGCACCAAGGATCAGGCGCTGCCACTCGCGGAGCAGGTCGTCGCGCAGACCGCGCCCACCAGCCAGTCGCTGGCTCTTGGGCAGCAGTCCTGGTTGCAGGGATTTTCCGCGCCGCAAAACTCGGTGTTTCTGATCAGCGCTGAGGTTCAGCATGGCGAGCGCGCAGCACCGGCCTGCGCCTTTGACACCGGGGTACGCGAATCGCAGGAGCGTACTTGCTTCGCCGCTAGCAACGTTGGTACTGCAGCGACGGCTCGGGCTTGGGCCGCGGTGCCGGCCGTAGGCTCCTTTGCGCCCGTCACCGCGCGTGTGGACCGTCGAGCGGTCGCGCTGCCGGCGCAAGAGACGCCGCTAAGTCTCGGCTACGCACGGCTCAAGCTGAGCGGTGAGGCGAGTCTGTTTTCTCTACCCAGGGCGCAGCGAGCGCGGCTTGAGATGACGCTGCCGGGCGATGCCTGGGCGGTGCTCCTCGATGACAAAGGGGGCGCGATCGATCTCTGTGTGCCGGTGGGGCGCGGGTCGGCGCTGTCGCACTGCGTGATGTCAGGTCGTGGCGGCAAGGTCCTGCTGGTCAGCAGCGATGCGCAGGCCGATATCACGACGGTGCAGCTAGAGGCACCCGAGAAAAACCTATCGCTGAGCCGCCTGGGACTTTACGAAGACGCGCTGTATGCGCCCGGCACCCTGCGGCTGCGGGTTCCGGCCGAGGGCGCTGACCGGCTCGGCGTCGTCGAAGGGGACGCGCGCTGCACGTTCATCTTTTCCAGCGGCGCCCGCATCGCCGGCTGCCAGTCTTGGGTACCGCGCGGACTCGCGGTGGAAATCAAGATCGAGCACGGCACGGGACCGCTGCGGGCGATGGTGCATGTCCCTGGCCGCGAACGCTGGGCGCGCCTGGGCATGGATCCATCGCCGCAGCCGGGGCCTGCGCTGCCGGCCGCGGTGTCGATTCCGCTCGTCGGAGCGGGCGGGGCACGGCTCGATCGAACGCTGGTGCTGGCCAAGGACACGGTGGTGCGCATCCGCGCCGATGCCGGAGTGTGTGGCCTCTTGCGCGGCAATGATCTGCTGGCCGTCGATGGGTTTGACAGCGGCTGCGAGCTTCTGCGCCTGTTGCCGGCTGGCAGCTATCGCGTTCTGCTGCGTCCCTTCGCGGATCGTCCGCTGCCGGGGACGCTGCGCTGGACCGCCGAGCCGGTGGCCACCCTCGGAGAAGGCGTCGGGCCCGAGGACTTTATCGCGCCCGCTGAGGTGCGCGTCTATCGCTTCAGCACGGCGGCAAAAGGCTGGCTCGGTCTCGGCATGCAGGCTGCGAGCGAGGCGCTTGAGTGCTCGATTTCAGACACCGCGCATCGGCTGCTTGGCGATGGGTGTCAGCAATATCTGAAGCTCGAACAGGGCAGCTATCTGCTGACGGTGCGACTGCCGAGAAGATCCGGCACCCAGCCGCTGCGCATCAAGCCCGTGCTGCTTGGACTCGCCGGCACCAAGGCCGACGTGCCCGAGGAATATCTCAAGGATCTGTTTCGCCGCATCGGAGTGACCCCATGAAGCGCGTAACTCGGAAGCTCTTGCTGGCGGCGCTGCTCTTGCCGCTTGTGTGGTGGGCCGGCGCGTCGGCACAGCCTTACCGGCCGGCCGACGTCGGTCAGCAGCCGGCGGGCCGCGGGGTGACTCTGCTGCCGGAGTCCTTTTTGCGCGGCTACGACCCGGTCACCGCCTACTTTCCCAGCCCGCAGGTGGGGCCCAAGGCGCATGCCGACGATGGAGCGCAGCGACTTAAGGTGGTGCCGGAGTGGCCGGGGGCCTGGGTCTGGGTCGATCAGCGGACGCTGCAGTTTCGCCCTGCCGAGCCCTGGCCGCCGCTTGCCCGCTTTCAGTTCAGCGCCGGGGGCCAGACGCGCACGCTGACCACCATGATGTCGGCACCGCAGGCCATGGTGCCGTCGCCCGGCTCTGAGTCGCTGCGGCCCTTTCGCACCATCACCCTGACCTTTCCACAGGCGCTGTCGATGCCGGCGCTCAAGAAGATGCTCACAATCGAGCGGCGCGATCTGCCGGGCCTGAACGACTCGCCGCGCCGCAAAATCACGGAGTATTCGATCGCGCTCCTGCCGCGCACCTCGCATCGCGATGCCGCCACCTACGCGATCACGCTGGAGAACGAGATTCCCGAGGGCCAGCAGCTGGTGGTGACGGTGGCGCTGGCACTGGGTAGCGAGGGCACGACGCTGTGGACGGGACGCGCTTCGACGCGCACCGCGTTTAGCCTGACTGGCGTGCGCTGTGCCAGCAACGACTTCTCGCTGGTCGGCGGGGCCTCGACGCCCAAGGATCTGGCGCTGTCGTGCGGCAACGGCGGCGACACTCCGCAGCTTGAGTTTTCGGCACCGGTCAAGGATCTGACTCTGACCCAGCTGCGCAAGCTGGTGCGGCTTGAGCCCGCGGTCAAAGACCTGCACTTTTCGCAACACCACAGCCAGGTGCAGCTGCACGGCAAGTTCATTCCCAATACGCTTTACAAGATGATCCTCGGGCCGGCGGCGCTGCTCGACGACGCTGATCGCCCGCTGCGCCCGGTCAAGCCGGCCGAGGTCTACTTCCATCTCGATTGGAAGGCTGCCTTCCTGCGCTGGACCCAGGCCACCGCCATCGTCGAGGCCAAGGGTCCGCGCATGCTGCCGCTTACCGGCTACGGCGATCCGCGCGCCGACGTGCGCATCTACCGCGTCGATCCCCTACACCAGGGTCTGTGGCCGTTCCCTGCGAGCCCGGTTGTCGTTGGAGAGCAGCTGCCGCCGCCGTTTCCGGGCGAGGAGCCCGAGGTGATCAAGCATCCGGGGGCCGGCTATGTCGATCCGGCGGTACTTGGCCAGCACCTGCGGCTGCTCGGCTCACCGCTTGTGTCCAAGGTTGTCGACTTGCCGCTCGCCGACAAGGGCAACACCACGCGCTTCGGGCTCGACCTGAAGCCGCTTCTTGACGGGGCGGTGGGACCCAACCGGCCGGGGACCTATCTCGTCGGGCTGCGGCGTCTGACCGGCGGCGCCGAGCGTTCCTACGTGCGGGTGCAGGTCACCAACCTCTCAGTCACGAGCGTTGAGGAGCGCGACCGCGCGGCGCTTTACGTGCGCGCGCTCGACAGCGGCGATGCGGTACGCGGCGCAGTGGTGAAGCTGGAAGGCACTCTGCGCACGCCCGAGCCCGAGCCGAAAAACTGGCGTCCCTACACCGAAAAGACGCTCACCAGCGATGAGAACGGCCGCGTGTTACTGGAGCCGCTTTACGGCTGGGAATCGATCAGCCGCATCAGCGTCGCGGCAGGAGAGGACGTGCTGGTCTTCGATCCCCGCGAGGCTCCGCCGCGCTTCACCAGCAACCACTGGTCCTCGACGGGAAACTGGCTGTCGTGGCTGACTACGGCGAGCATCCCCAAGCCAGTCAACGACGGCACGCTGGGCTTCGTGTTCACCGAGAGGCCCATCTACAAGCCCGGCGAGACGGTCTACATCAAGGCCTTCGTGCGCTTGAAGCGCAGCGGTCAGCTCCAGCTGCCTGCCGACCTCAAGAGCTATGGCCTCTCGGTGACCAGCGCCGACGGGCAGACCTTTGTGCTCCCGGTCAAGACCTCGCCGCTTGGCGGGCTCGCCGCCGAGCTGACGGATCCCAACCTGCCGACGGGCGAGCTAGCCGCGAACTTGTACGAGGGCGACCGCGCCAACGTCATCGCCCACCGGCGTTTTCAGATCGAAGCGTATCGCGTGCCGACCTTCGCGGTGCACCTGCCGGGCCGCGACCGCGTGCGCAACGACATGCCGTTTAAGGTGCGGGCGGTGGCGCGCTACTACGCCGGCGGCAACGTCGCGAATCAGCCCATCTCGTGGAAGATCTCGCAGCGCCCCTATCTTTATGTGCCCAAGACGCTGCCCGGATTTCTGTTTGCCTCGTCGAATCAGTTCGCGCGACCGCAGACGGAAAAACCGATGAACGTCGCTACCTCGCAAGCCGAGCTCGACGACACGGGGGCAGCCGAGACGACGGTGAATCCGCAGCTTGACCTGGATGGCAGCGCGCGCATCTACCACATCGAAGCGACGGTCACTGGTCCCGATGAGCAGCCGGTCACCGCGGTCGACGAGGTCAAGGCCTTGCCGCCGTTTTCGCTGGGCATGAAGCTGCCGCGCTACCTTGAGAGCGCGACCTCGCTGACGCCGGAGATCGTGGCGGTGGGCATCGACGAGAAGCTGCTCAAGGATCAGGAGATTCGGGTGCGGCTGTTCCGCCGCCTATGGCACTCGAACCTGCGCGAGACCAGCTTCGCCACCGGCCAGGCCAAGTACGTCACCGTGCAGCAGGATCTACAGGTCGCCGAGAAGATCATTCGCAGCGGCGCCGCACCCCAGAGCGTTCCCTTTGACATCAAGGAATCGGGTGTCTATGTCGTCGAGCTACACGCGCGCGACAAGCTCGGCCGCGTGCAGTCGATTCAGGCGGACTTGTACATCGGTGGCAAGTCGGCCCTTTCCTGGGGCAAGACGCGCGAGGGTGTGTTCGAGCTCAAGGCAGACAAAAAATCGTACCTGCCCGGCGAGACGGCGCACGTTCTGGTCGAGAGCCCCTACACGACCGCCAAGGCGCTGGTCGTCATCGAGGAACCGGGCGGAAACCTGTACTCGTGGAAGCAGGTGAGCGGTGGCAAGGTCGTGGTCGACGTCAAGATCGGTGACCATCAGGCGCCGAACCTGCCGCTGCATGTCGTACTGATGCGCGGCCGCATTGGTGAGGGCAGCCGAGACGACGTGCGCTACAAGCCGATCTCCGCCGCCGCCACGCTTGAGCTGGAAGTCGAGCCGGTGAAGAACCAGCTCAAGGTCAACGTGCAGCATCCCGATGTTGCAAGGCCCGGCAGCAAGCAGGACTTCATCATCACCCTGGCCGACGACACCAAGAAGCCGGTGGGCGGCGAGGTCACATTCTGGCTCGTCGACGAGGCGGTGCTGTCGCTGGCTCGCGAGTCGTCGCTTGATCCGCTGAGCGAGCTGATTCGGCGCAACGTGCGCACCACGACCATCCATGACTCCCGCAACCTTGTGGTGGGCCGCCTCAGCGAACAGGAGGAAGAGCCGGGCGGCGACGGGGGACACGAGGAAGAAGACAATCGCGGCAAGCGCATCGTGCGCAAGAACTTCAAGACCGTGCCCTACTACGCCGCCACGCTGACCGTGCCGCCAAGCGGTCGGCTGGTGGTGCCGGTGACGCTGTCCGACGACCTGACGAACTTCAAAGTGCGCGCCGTGGCGGTGTCGGGCGAGCGGCGCTTCGGCTTCAAGCAATCCACGCTGAAGGTCCGCCTGCCGGTGCTGGTGCAGCCGCAGCTGCCGCGCTTCGTGCGCGTCGGCGACCGCTTCTGGCCCGGTGGTGTGCCGCGCGTCGTCGAGGGGCCTGACGGACCGGCCCGTGTTGAGCTCAAGCTGGTCGGCCCGGTGGACGGCAAGGCGACCCACGTCGAGACGGTGAACCTCAAGTCGAACAAGGTGGAGCCGGTGCTGACGCCGGTGACGCTCAAGTCCGTACCCATCGTCGCGCCCACGACGGTCACGGTGCGTGCCGATGTCACCCGGTTGTCCGACAAGGCCGGCGACGCGTTCGAGGTCGCGCTGCCTCTTTACCCCGATCGAACAGAAGAAAAGGTTGCCTGGTACGAGACGCTGCAGCCGGGAACGGTGGAGCTAAAGCCCTTCCCCGAACCGGCGCGCGCCGGAACCGCGACGCAGACCTTCGTGCTGTCGAACCAGCCCGGGATCCTCGAACTAGCGAGCGGTCTCGACTATCTGTCCGCCTATCCGCACGGCTGTCTGGAGCAGCGGATGAGTCAGCTGCTGCCCGAGCTTTTGCTATCGGGGTTTTTGAAGAAGCTTGAGCTGGAGACTCGCTTCACACCATCGCTCGCCACGTCGGTGCGGGGCATTCTCGATGAGCTGGCACAGCACCAGGACGACGCGGGCTTCTTCGCCTACTGGCCGGGCGGAAAAGGTGACGTGGCGCTGACCGCGCAGGGCGTCGAGTTCATCACCGTGGCCAAGCGAGCCGGCCTCGCCACCGATGAAAAAGTGCGCAGCAAAGCCATGGATGCGCTGCGTCGTGCGCTGCGCAGCGACTGGAATGGGTTTTATGCCGCGTATCGCTACAACCAGCAGGCCGCGGCAATCCGCGCGCTGGCCGCCGCCAATGATGTGGACGAGCACTACCTGATCGAGCTGTTCGCGCATCGTGGCGCGATGGACGCGACGAGCGTCGCCGACATGTCGTTGGCCATGGCGCAGCGGCCGAGTGTCTTTGCCAAGAACCTGACCGCGCTGCAAGGCGTGCTGTGGGATTCCGTCGTGTTCAAGCTGGTCAAGGGCAAGCAGGTGCTGGACAGCATTCGGGGCGACCGCAGCAGCTGGGACAGCTATTACCTGGGCAGCGCGGTATCGAGCATCGCGGCGATGCTTGAAGCCCTGTCGCGTCTGACCCCGCAGGATCGGCGGCTTGAACTCTTGCGGGATGCGCTGTTGTCGCGCGCCACCGGCGGCGGCTTTGGCACCACGCACGACAACCGTCGGGCCCTGGCGGCGCTCGCTGCCTACCTGGAAAAAGCGACTGTCGGCAAGAACGCCCCGGTAAGCGTCAGCTTCGAGCTTGCGCAGGGGGCGGTGCCCAAAACTGTGGTTCTTGACGACGCACATCCCGCGGCGCGGCGCAGCCTACTGGCCGAAAAGCCGCCACGCCTGGTCACCACCGGTGGCCCGGTTGGCGTGCGCGTTGCCTACAGCTACCTGCCCGAAACACCCGGCGATCGCGTGACCCCGCGCAAGGACGGCTTCGTTGTCGCGCGCAGCCTGACCTGGCTGCACGCGGGAAACAGCGCGCCGACTCATCACGAGGATCAGGTGGGCACAAGCCTGGCTGTCAATCAGGGCGACGTGCTGGAGATCCACGCGCGGCTCACCAACGATCAGGTACGCAATCACGTGGCGCTGGTGGTTCCGTTCGCCGCCGGGCTCGAACCACTAAACGCTGCGCTTGCCAACGCCAGCAGTGATGCCAAGCCTTCGGAAGCGGACTCGCTTTCGCCGACTTACGTGCAGCGCCTCGATCACGAGACTCGCTACTACTTCACCGAGCTACCGGCCGGAACGTTTTCCTTCCACTTCCGCGTGCGCGCCTCGAACGAAGGCAGCTTCGTCCATCCCGCTCCCTACGCCGAGATGATGTATCGCGAGTCAGTGCGCGGTCGGGGTGCGAGCATGCGCATCAACGTCAAGGGCACGCACGAAAAGTGATCTTCGCGCTGAAAAAACTGCAGCGCCGGCCCTGGCTTTTTTATCCGGCTGCGCTCTTCTGCGCGCTCGCGCTTGCCCTGCTCAGTGTGGGGACCGGGCTCGCGATCACCGCCAACACGCGTCTCGCGCAGCCGCAGTCTTCGCAGCTCTTGCTTGACCGCCAGGGACGCTACCTCGGTGAAGTGCCAGGCGAAGGCGGCGAGATCGGCTACTGGCCGCTGCCGCCGGTGCTGCCCGAGCGCATCGTCACCGTGACACTGGAGACCGAGGATCGTCTCTACTACGAGCACTCCGGCGTGCGCTTCGGATCGCTCCTGCGCGCCGCGTGGCAGAACCTAACTCACGCCCGCATCGTCTCGGGTGGATCGACGCTGCCGATGCAGGTGGCGCGGATGCAACACCCGGCGGCGCGCTCGCTATGGGCCAAGCTGCGCGAGGGGATCGAGGCGACTCTGCTCCTGCGCCGGCACGGTCACGATCTGCTGCTGCGGCAGTACCTGACCCTGGCGCCGTATGGCAATCGCGCCCATGGGGTGGTGCGGGCGGCGCGGCTCTATTTCGACAAGCCGCCCGAGGATCTCTCGTGGCTGCAGGCCGCGTTCTTGGCGGCGCTGCCGCAGCAGCCGGGGCGCATGAGTCCTTTTTCTCAGGAAGGTCGCGAGCGCGCCATGCACCGGGCGCAGCGCATCCTGCGCGCACTGCACGCGCGCAAGCTCTTGTCCGATGATGAGCTGAAGCTGGCGCTCAGCTCGGGGCTGGGCCTGTGTCGGCCGCCACATCGCGATCCGGAGGCGATGCACGCGGTGCTGGAGTGGTCGCGGCGTATGGCATCGGGCCCGAAGCAGAGACTGATTGCCCGGGCGACCCTCGATCTCGATCTACAGCATCTGGCGGCCGAAGCTCTGCGGCACAATCTTTCGCGGCTGCGCTGGGCGCAGGCCCACGACAGCGCGGCGGTGGTCACTGACGTGTCGACCGGCGAGGTGCTGGCTTACGTCGGATCGCAGGACTATTTCGACGCGGGCGTGCATGGCGCCATCGACTACTTGCAGATCAAGCGCTCGCCGGGCTCGGCGCTCAAGCCGTTCATCTACGCCTTGGCGTTGCAGCGCCAAGGTCATACCGCGGCCAGCGAGCTTCCCGATGTGCCGACGGAGTTTTCCAAGGTCGACGGTGCGGCGTTTGTCCCTGAAAACATCAATCACAACTTTGTGGGACCGATGCTCTTGCGTGAGGCACTGGGAAACTCACGCAACATTCCAGCGCTGCGCCTGCTCTCGCAAATCGGCGTCGAGCCGGTGGTGTCGCTGCTCGATCAGGGTGGGGTGAGCGGTATCTCGCACGCGCCGCGCAAGTACGGGCTGTCTTTGGCGATTGGTGCCGCCCCGGTGACGCCGCTTGAGCTAGCGGTGCTGTATTCAGCGCTCGCTAACCGCGGCGAGACGCGACCCTTGCGCTACTTCGTCGATGATCCCGCGCCGCGGCCAGCGCAGATCTTGTCGCCCGATGCAGCGCAGATGACGGCGCAGATTCTGTCCGATGACGAGGCGCGGCGGCCGGGTTTTCCGCGCGGCAACCCGCTGGAGTTCGACTACGCGGTGGCATCAAAGACCGGCACCTCGCAAGGCTATCGCGATGCCTGGGCGGCCGGCTTTTCGGATCGCCTGCTCGTCGTCGTGTGGGTCGGAAATTATGACGCGGCTCGCATGAACCATATCTCGGGCGCGGGCGGTGCAGCGCCGGCCTTTCACCGCATCCTCGATCGCGCGACGCCCCTGCGCGAGCCCTGGCGACCGCTGACGCCGGCGTTTGCGCCGCCTGCGACCTGGGGGGCACGTGAGATCTGTCCGCTGTCGGGAAGGCTGGCCGGTCCCCTCTGTGCTGAGCACCGCACGGAGTGGTTTTCGCCCGGCACCGCGCCGAACGAGCCCTGTCCCTATCACGCCGCGGTGGCGATCGACATTCGCAATGGTTTGCGCGCCCTGCCGACCTGCCCGGGGCGCTACACCGTGACACGGCCGATGCTGGCCCTTGGTGAGGAATACGCCGAGTGGGCGCAGCGCCAGCGGATCGAGCTAGCCCCCGCCCAGACCAGCCCCTTGTGCGAGGGGGCACCCCCTGTCGAGCCCAAGATTGCCATCCGCGAGCCAAAGACCAAGGCGCGCTATCTCTATGATCCCGACACGCCGCGCGAATACTCCACCGTGCGGTTGTCGGCGGCGGTGACGCCGGCCAACGAGGAGATCGTCTGGCTCGTTGACGGAACGCCGATCGCCAGGGTGGGCTGGCCGCACGAGGCGCGGGTGTCGCTCTTGCCCGGCTCTCACCTAATTCGCGCCGCCTTTGCTCGTCGCGCCGAGGTCAGTCGCCCGGTCACCGTGATCGTCGACGACTAGCCCAGCCGCGGAATGCAGGTTTCACCCCGTGCTTGTGCTTTGCGGCGGCGCGACCCGATAGAACGAAAGGGCATTCCCCGCGAACAGCCGGGCGCGTGACTGGCGGCTCCGCGTCTGGGTCAGCTGATCGAACGCGGCGTAGATCGTCGCGAGCGGTGCCGAGACCTTGTCCATGGGGAAGTTGCTGGCGAACATGCAGCGCCCATCGCCAAACGTGGCGAGCGCATGCTCAACGAGCGGCCCGATCGCATCAACGATCTCACCCACGGACGGTGGCACAGTTCGCTCGTGGAAACGCCAGCCAAGGATCGGCATCAAGAGCCCGCTGATCTTCGCGTGCACGTTCGGACACGCTGCTACCGCCGCAAGATCTTCCCGCCAGGCCGCGAGGATCCGTTCCTTGTGCGGCCCGCCGAGATCGATCGGTGTCCCGAGATGACACAGCACGACGCGGGTCTTTGGTGCGGTGCGCACCGCATCGACAAGCTCGCGCAGCTGCGGCTGGTAGCACCAGGCATCGAACGTGTAGCCGCGCTCACCGACGAGCGCGAGGCCCGCGCGCCAGGCCTCCTCGCGCATGATGCCACCCCGCCGCGCAAAGCTGTGGATGCCCCTGTCGGCATCCCACGAGGTCATGTGCCGCACGCCAACGAAGCGCTGGCTGGCCGCCGCGTGCGCATCGAGCAGCTCGCTCAGGTGCGGGGCATCGAGGTTGGCTTGGCCGACGATGCCAAGCAGCGCTTCACCACCGATCTGCTCGATCCATTTCGTCTCGTTCGCTGATGCCAGCTTGCCCTTCTCGTGCCACCCCGCCTGCACATGGACGTAGCGCTTGATTCCGATGGGAGTTGCATCGGCGAGATACACCTTGGGTACGTGCGCGGCGAATACATGATCGGTCTTGCCGACGAAGTCGCGGATCGCGCGAGGGAACAGCTTGGGCAGCAAGCGGTCTCGCAGCAGCGAGCTCCAACCCAGGACCTTGAGCGGGACCGAGGCTTCGCGCGGTGTCGTCCGCGGGTCCCAGAAGTGCAGGTGCGGGTCTACGATCTCTGGATCCAAAGTCATCGTCTGACCATACCGCACGCTAGAGACGCCAAGGCGACAACCCACCAAGCGAGACCGGGCAGGTGTGGCCTGGGAATCGACGGGGCGTACGACCCGGGCAGGCTCGACATCAGGACGGCTCGGTGACCTGGGAGGCCCGTGTATCTGCAGGGGGCCAAGCAGTGTGGCTGGAGAGTGAATTTGTCTGTTTCCCCCGCCATTTTTTAGCCCGCATAAGGTCGCGATTTCTCGACGGTTTGTGAGCGTGGCAGAGTCCGCGGTGCACCACTCCGCGACGGTGGGCAAGGGCGAGGGCGGCGGCGACTTGGCGGAGGAGGGTGAGGGTATCGGTGATCGGCAGGGGGCCGCGGCGGAGGCGCTGGCCGAGGTCTTCGCCGTCGAGCCACTCCATCGCCAGGTAGCGCTGGCCGTCGGGGGCGGTGCCGTGAGCGACGTGCGAGACGATGCCGGGGTGGTCTAGCTCGGCGAGGACGGCGGCCTCGCGGCTGAAGCGCTCGACGTCGCCGGTGAAGTTGCCGCCAAGCTGCAGGAGCTTGAGGGCGACGGGGCGGTCGGTGTGCAGATCCCGCGCCGCGTAGACCGTGCCCATGCCCCCGCTGCCGGCTTCGCGCTCAATGGCAAAACGGCCCGCGAAAAGCTCGCCGACTCTGCGCATCAGGCCACAGCCCTACTGCTGTATGCCATCGACGGACACCCCCCTCCGATAGATGGTACTCGCGCGAGATCCCATAGGTCAACGACCCGAACCGCGACGGCGGTGGCGGGAAGCAGAGTCGCGGCGAGCCGCGGCCCTAGGTGTAGGCGCGCTGATAGGCAGGGCGGGCCCGCAGGCGATCGTGATAGGCGCGGGCGGCTGGCTGGTCGCGCAAAAGACCGGCCGCGTCGGCCCACTGCAGTACGCCACCCAGGACGATATCGGCGGTGGTGATGCGCTCGCCAAGCAGGAACGAATGCTGCCCGAGCACCGCCAAGATGGGCGCCAGCAGGCGCGCGAAGGCGGCGTGATCGGCCTCGGTCGCGACGTGTGGGCGATCGGCCGGGGCGGCGAGGAACCAGCGCAGATAGACGGGGTGGACGACCGGCGCCAGCGACTCCATGGCGTAGAAGATCCACTGGTAGTAGCGGCCCCGCGCGGCGAGATCCGAAGGAGGCAGGAGGAGTCCCTGCGGATCGCGCTCGGCGAGGTACATGCAGATCGCAGCCGACTCGATGAGCACGAGGTCTCCGTCGACCAGGGCCGGCACCTGACCGTGCGGATGGATGGCCAGGTAGTCGGGGTTTTTGAGATCGGCGGCCGACAGGCTGAGGCGGACAAGCTCGTGCGCTTGGCCGGTCTCTTCCAATACCCAGCGTGGACGAAAGGCAGAGGTGAATGGACTGTAGTAGAGCTTCACGGCGATTTCCCCCTCGGTGCGAGCGTCGCGCGAGCGATCGTTGAGTCAGTGCTTTACGAGGACCTGGATGCGGTCCCAGAGCGTGGGCTGGGGCGCTTCGCGGCCCCTGTGCTCTCGACCAGAGCCTGCTTTTGGCTGTAGTCGATTCCCTCGCGCAGCGAGCGCCGGGTGAGCAGACCCAGGGCCTCGCTGTGGTTTTTGATCATCGCCTGCGCCAGGATCGGCCCGATGCCCGTCAGGATCGACTGCGCCCCCAAGAGCCCGATGGCCTGGGTGAGTCGCACCAGGCCGCGCGCCCCGACGGCATCGACATCGCTGCAGCCAGTCAGGTCAAGGATGACGCGGCGCTTACGCTGGCTTTGAATCGCCTCCAGCAGGCGCGGGCTGATCTCGGCCAGGCGCTCGGGAGTCAGCTCGCCGACGAGCGGAACGGCTGCGGTCTGCCAGCCGACATCGAGGATCGGGGCCGAGAGGCGCAGGATCTCTTGTCGCTGCTGCTCGACGAGGGCGACGTTGTGGCTCAGCTCATCGATCAGGCGGGCACGGGCCTCGGCGGTGTCTTCGACGCTGCGGCGCTGATGGATGTCTAGCTGCTGCAGCAGGCTAGAGCGAACCCCGCTCACCGGGTCGGTGATCGGTGTGGCGCGCAGCGAGTGCCAGCGCGGTCCCTCGCTCGTGTTCACCAGACACTCGCGCTGAAAGCCTTCGCCGCTCTGGATGGCGGCCAAGAGCGCCTGCGCTCCGTCGGAAAACCAGCTATGAATATGCGTGGCATCGCCAAAGGTGCGCAGCGCGGCTGGGTTGTGAAACAGCACGGCGCCGGCTTCGTCATGGACGCTGACGATCAGCGTGGTGTGACGCAGGGCCTCCGTGGCGCGGATCATCGAGGGCTCGATCGGCGTCTCTTTCAGCGTCGCTTGAAAGAGGATCGCCAGCCGCCCATCGTCGAGCGTGATCCCCGAGCCGTGCAGGACCATGGTGGTCGGCTTGCCGTGCGGATACAGCGTCCAGTCTTCACTGACCTGCTTGCCGGCCTGAAGTCCCGTCATGTAGTGGTCGAGGCGAGTGCGCGTCGAGGCGGATGGCTTCGAGACGTCGCGAGCGAGAAAGTCCGCGAGCGTCGCGGCTTGCCAGAGCTGAAGTGCGGCCGGATTGGCCCAGCGAAAAGCCAGCATCTCGTGGTCGTAGACCCAGCACGGCAGGATGGAGTACTGCAGCCCTGCCAGCCGCTCAGCCAGAAGCATGGTGCGATCAGCGTATCACGTGATGTGAGCGACGAGGCCACCTGGCGGCAAAAACTGCGCGGCGAGCGGCCGGGCGCGGCTAGGCGGTTCGGTCTTTTTGGCGGGCGGGCTCGCGATCCTTCGGTACGGGCTAACCCGGCTGTGACGCGGCAAAAACTTTACGGCGCCGGCTCGGATCCTACGATGGCCCGCCAAAGCTACGGCGGCTGCCCGCGTCGGGCGGCCGATTGAAAGGACAACGGGATGAACCCTTCGCGAAACGGCTCCTCTCCATCAACCTCAGTGACCGGCTGGCTGGCGATGGCTCTGGCTGGCGTCTTGTCGACGTACATCGCAGCGCGCTCATGGGTTCAGGTGCGCCTGCATCGCGATCGCCACATCGAAGTGACGGGCTCGGCCAAGCGGCGCATCGTCTCGGATTTCATCAACTGGCAGGCGACGGTCACGACCGAAAACCTGGATCGCACGGCGGCCTACAAGCAGCTTCGCGAGCACGTTGAGCAGACGCTGACTTATCTGAAAAAGCAGGGCATCGAGCCGGGTGAGCTTCGCGTGCAGTCGGTTGAGACCGAGGAGATCGTCGAGACCGAGTACCTAGGCAAAGGCGACGATCGCATCGAGCGCAAGGTGAAGAAGGGCTTCCGCACGACGCAGACCGTCGAGATCTCGTCGAAGGATGTGGCCAAGGTCGAGCGCGTCTCGCGCGAGGTGACGCAGATCATGGAGTCCGGCGTGCGCATCTCCTCGGCGCAGCCGAGCTACTACTACACCGGGCTGGGCGCGCTGAAGATCGAGATGCTGGCTGAGGCGGCTAAGGACTGTCGGCAGCGGGCCGAGCGCATGCTGATCTCGACGGGCGGGGCGACTCTGGGCAAGCTGCGTCGCGCCGACATGGGCGTGATCAACGTCAATCCCGCCAACTCGACCGAGGTGTCGAACGAGGGCAACAACGACACCGGCTCGCTGGAGAAGGACATCCTGACCGTCGTGCACTGCTCGTTCGATCTCGACGCGTAGCCGAGCGATGCGAAGACCGGCTGGGCGTCTTCGCGCCGGTCGACGTCGCGCTTGCCTGCGGTGGGCCAGTCGTCCTATGCAGCGGCAGGAGGCTTGCTCATGCCTGTTTCGCTATCGCTTGCTGCTGCGCGTGCCTGCTGGGCTCGACGGCAGGGTCTGCTTGAAGATTCCCCGTCGCTGCGGGATCCGGCGCAGGTTGTCGCCAGCACCGGCTGGCTGCGTACGCTGGGTGGGGTCGATGTCTATCTGGCGCTGCGGGCCCGCTTGCCCAGCCTGCGCGCGACAGATCTCGATGCCGCGGTCGTGGCTGGCGAGCTGTGCGTCACGCCGGCGGTGCGCGGCTGCATCTATCTGGTTCCGCGCCAGCACCTCCCGCTGTGCCTGCGCTTGGCGGAGGTCGAGTGGCGTCGTGGCGCCGACCGCGATCTGAAGAAAACCGGCGTCGAATGGCGCGAGGTCGAGGTGCTGGGCGAGGCGGTACACGCGGCGCTCGTCGGCGGGCCGCTGTCGCCCGAAGGGCTGCGCAAGGCGCTGCCCGAGGGGGCGGTGCGCAGCCTGGGCGAGGTCGGCAAGAAGGTCGGTCTGTCGTCACCGCTGCCGGTGGCGCTGCGCGCTCTGGAGTTCGCCGGCCGCATCGAGCGCAGCCTGGCTGGGGGGCGTCTCGACAGTGAGCGGTACTTGTGGCGACGCGTCAGTCGTCCGGTGCCGTTCGCCGCTGTGCCGAAGAGCGAAGCCGACCGCCACATTGCGCTTTCACGCATCTTCTTTGCGCATCACGCGCCGGCCAGCGATCGCGAGCTAGCCGACTGGTCGGGGCTGACGCTGGGCCAGGTCAGGGCCGCCATCGCCGCCCTGCCAGAGCTGGTCCCGGTGACGATCCCCGGCCATGCCGAGCTGGCCTATGCCCTGCCCGACGATCTGCGTGCCGAGCCGGCCCCGAAAGGGGAGGGGAACGTGCCGCTGCACTTCCTGCCCTTTGCTGACAACCTGCTGGTTATCCACGGCGGGCTAGCGGCGCTGTGCGATCCCGCCGAGCACGATCGGCAGGTGCCGCTTTGGGGCGGACGCAAGGGCAGCGAGCGCCTGGGCGATGCGCGACATGCCTCGCTGCGCGCCATCGTGGTGGGCGGCCAGCTGGTCGGCTTCTGGGAGCTCTCTCCGACGAGTGGTCGGGTTGTGCACAGCCTGTTTAAGTCGGCGCCGCGGGCTTCCGGACTGGGGGCGACCGCGCTGCGACAGGCGGCAGACGACACGCGGCGCTTCCTGCTGGAAGAGCTGGGGCACGGCCGCAGCTTCAGCCTAGACACCGACGCTGCGCTCGACACGCGGGCCACGCTGATCGGCGAGCTCTCAGGCTAGCTCGGCGCTGTCGGCGCAGAGCGCGGGGCGGCCTGCTTCCGCGATTGCCTTGCTGTACCCGATCGGCGATTCTCGAGAGACGCTGTCGGCGCATGCGCCGCAGGTGGAAAGGACCCGCACGGATGTCGGTGTTGTCCACAAAACAGCCAGGGGAACGCGTCGCCGGGGAGGGCGCAGAGGCCGTCGGGGGGGGGCCTGCGCAGCCTCTAAGGCGCGGGCTCGCTCGGCTGATCTTGCCGGGGCTTTCGCTTTGGCTCTTGGCCTGTCCCGCCCCGACCGTGCCGGATCCGCCTCCGACGCCCCCGCCGCCTCCCGTGCGGCCTGCGCCGCCGCCGCCGCCGCCGCCGTCGCCTGCCCAGTCGGCTGCGCCGGGGCCGCGCGACATCGTCGTCAATCAGGCCGATCTGTTTGGCCAGTTCGAGGGACGTCAGGGCGCAGTCGTCACCATCCGCGCGCTCTTGGTCTTGACGCCGAACCGCCCGCAGGTCGGTCACAAGGGCACGCTGGCCTGTGCTCCGACGGGCGGCGGCTCGGATGACGACTGGCTGACCATCGCCGACATCGAGGTCAAGCGTCCGCTGGATGATCAGAGCCGCATCCAAGTTCGTCTGCTGGGCGGCGAAAAGCCGCTGCTCCTGCCGGGGCCCAAGAAGCCAACGCCGCTACCCAAGAACACCCGCCTGCGTCTGCGCTGGGAGTACTAGTCGCTTGTTGCAGTATTGGCTCAGCAAGGCTTCAGCAGGCTGCTAATTGTCATGGTAGCTACAAATCAACACAATAAAATGTATTTTAAAATATAAATATTTTATCTGTTTTTGAGGATTGTTTGATTGCTGAAACAAGCTCGCGCACGCAGCTTGCGCTTGAGCCGGTGGGCGAGGACCGGCTGGCGGTGCGCTCGGTGGGGCGCTGCCCGCTGTTGCTCAACGGTGCGGAAGCGATCGAGGGGGTGGTGGGGGTCGGCGATACGCTGACGCTGCGCCAGGCCGTGATGTTTCTCGTCGTGCGTCGTCCGGTGGAGCTGCCGGCACTGTACAGCCGCAGCGATTCCGCGGGGCCACGGCTGCCGTTTGGCGTTGCCGATCTGCAGGGGCTCGTCGGCGAGAGCCCCGCGCTGTGGACGCTGCGCGATCTTGTGGGTTTTGCCGCGCAGGCCGAGCGTCCGGTGCTGCTCTTGGGGCCGCCGGGCTCGGGCAAGGCCTTGGCGGCGCGGGCCATACACGCGCTCTCGGTCGCGCTCTCTGCCGGGATCATCAGCGCGACCATGACCTGATACGCGGCTGCCCAGGCCTGCTGGTGTCTTTCACTCCACTCATCGCGCGTCGCCTCGGCCATCGAGGCGATGAGGGCCTCGCCAACCCAGTCGTACATCTCGCGGGTTACGCCGTAGCGCACATGGTGTTCGCCCAATAGCGATAGTCGCTCGACGAGCCAGTCGCGATCTTCCAGATGATCCAGGATGGCCATCAAGGTCTGGGCCAGTAACGAGTGCTGCGCACCGTCGCTGTTACGCGCAAACAGGCTGCGCACCTCGGGGTGATTGGCAAACAGAATCTCGCAAAAGCGCGCCGGAAACGCCAGGTCGCGCTGCAGCACTAGCTCGAAGTGATCGCGGAGGAATGGGCCGTCGAGAGGCATGGGTGTGGAGCACAGACGTGCGGACAGCTTTTTAGAGTTGCGTCTTCTTCTCGTCGGGTCAACGTCGACGCTGCGGGCTCGCTTAGCGGTCTATCGTGGGGTCGATATCCTCAGCGGGTGGCTGGGCCGGCGAAGCGGCCGACGGATGAGCCGAGGTCTCGACGGACTCGGACACGGGGGCGGCTCCCGCCAGCGGCGACGTCGCTCGTGCCCGGTGCTGCTGCCAGAAGCTGCGCGCCTTCTCGGAATTCCAGTCGCGAGCACAGCGGCAGCCGGACAAGAGCTCAGCGAGGACGGCGGCACTGCTCACTCGGTCGTTCGGCTGTTTCTGAAGGCAGCGCAGCACGACGGCCTCCAGATCTTCGGGGAGGGTCGGATTGATCTGGCGCAGCGACGGAGCCGGCTCGGCGATGTGGGCGGCCATGACCTCCATCGCGGTCGCGGTCACAAACGGGGGCTGGCCAGTAAGCAGGAAGTAGGCGACGCAGCCCAGGCTGTACAGGTCCGAGCGTGCGTCGAGCGGCGCGTTGGCCATCACCTGCTCGGGCGACATGAAGGCCGGCGTACCGAGGATGCTGCCCAGCCCCGTGACCTGTAGCGACAGCGCATCGGGCGTCGCGCCTCCCGTCGCTGGACTCACCGCATCCGGCGGGGCGGCAGGCTCGGGCTGAGGCGATACGGCGGGGACGGGAACGCTCGGTCCCTGCGGCAGCGTCTGATCGTGCGCGGCTGCCAGGCGGGGAGTAACCATCGCCGGAGCCGACGTCTCCTGCGGCGCAGGCGAGGCGACCCGCTGCACCAAGCCAAAGTCGAGCAGCTTAACGACATCCGAGCGCTGCCCCGATTCGCAGAGCAGCAGGTTGCTGGGCTTGATATCGCGGTGAATCAGGCTGATGGCGTGCGCCTCGCCCAGGGCGTCGCAGGCTTGGCGCAGGATGTGGACCACGCGACCGGGGGGCAGCGGGCCGTACAAGCGCACAAGCTCCGCCAGATCCAGGCCTGGCACGTACTCCATGACGTAGTAGAAGGTGCCGTCATCGGTGCGGCCGTAATCGAAGACTTCGACGGCGTTGGGGTGCGAGAGGCCGGCCATGGCCTGCACCTCGCGCTCGAAGCGCACGAGGTTGCTGCGGTCGATGCCTAGCTCGGGACGGATGAGCTTGACCGCGCAGGGCCGACGCAGGAACTGATGGCTCGCCAGATAGACATCGCCCATGCCGCCGCCGCCCAGCTTGCGCTGCAGCGTGTACTGCCCCAGACGTCGGGCCGCGAATAGCTGTCGGCTCAGGGTGTCGATGCGGTGCGCTGCCGCGATGCACAGCGCAGCGAACGGGGTCAGCATCAGCGCCGCCACCAGGCCGATCTCGCGAAGCTGCGGACCGAAGATGGGGCGGCTCAGGCTGGCTAAAAAGGCTGTGCCCAGGACGTCGGCGTAGGCCAGGCCGACGATGAACAGGCTGCGCCGCGCCGTCGAGGGAATCAGCCCGCCATAGCCGGCCAAAAGACAGGCCATCGGGTAGGCGCACCCCGAGGCCAAGAGGTTCAGGCCGATGCCCTCGCTGAGCGAGACGCCCTGTCCGGGGGCAAAGCTCCACGATGTGAAGGAACTGAAGTCGCTGATCGGGGGTGACGGGGTACCGACCCAGGTGGCGGAGCAGAGGTGGGCGTAGACCGTTCCGGCGTGCACGGCCACGCTGAGGAAAATCACCGCCGACTCGATGCCGCGGACGGCGCGCAGCGAAAGTCCGGTGCCTCGCCACAGGGCGAGGATGCCGGCGGCCAGGATGCTCAGGCGCAGGCCCATGACCACCGCGACATCGGGCTGTCGGTTGCCGCCGAGCAGCAGGTGAAACACCAGCCACAGACCTTGCAGGGTGCTCACGATCAGCACGACCAAAAGAAACATCAGCAGGCGGCGGCGCAGTCGATCGAGGACTTCGCTCTCGTAGCGCGGCGCGGTGCCGAGCACAAAGTCGATGTGCTGCCGACTGTTCGCTGCCGCCTTGGATGGGGAAGAGCTAGCCAAGTGACCCTGCGGATCCTTGGTTATCTTACCCTGGCCCGTGTGGAAATGGCCGGCCGTCGCGATCTCGACGGGCCCCTGGGCGTGTCAGCAGTGCGGCGGTGGCCGGGCGGTGCGGCCTGCCTAGGCTCCGCGCAAGACTAGGCCGCGCAGATACTCGATGTACTCGCTCATTCGGTCGTCGGGCACGGTGTGATCGTCGGTGGCCGGCAGGATGCGCGTCAGTTCCCACAGGCCGGTGTACAGCGAATACAGAGCCAGCGCGGCATAGCGCGCCTGGGCCGCCGGGTAGCCAAGCTCGCAATAGGTCTGGGCGAGGAAACCGAGGCGGCGCTGCGTCGTCCGGCGTAGGCGAGACCCGACGCGGGGATCGTTGGCGGAAGCCTGCAGCGCAGCGAAAAGCTCACCCCGCTCGCGGTCGCGGTAGATCTCGCCGACGATCCGCTCAAGTCGAGCGCGGGGGTCGCTGATGTCGCGCAGTGCGTCGAGAACGTCGATCCGCTCGCTCTCCCACAGGTCGAGAGCCGCTTCGAGGAGCTCATCCCGCGAGGTGAAATGCCAGTAGAAGCTGCCGGTCGTCACGTGCAGGGAGGCCGCCAGACCCGCGACGTTGATTCCGGCCAGGCCGCGATCGCGGATCTGCGACAGCGCGGCTCGTAGCCAGTGCTCGCGGGTCAGCCGCTTTTGGCTGGTGCGACGAGGGCCGCGGGCTCGTAAGGCGGCCGGGCTGCCCGTGGGTGCAACGCTGGCAGAGCCCGAGGATGCAGCCGCACGACGACGAGTTTGACGAGGAGATTGCACCTTCGACACCCCCAAAAATTATCAGAGGTTAGAAGAGCGCATTTAATTTTTTCAATGCGCCAAGTCGGCTCGCGAAACTAACGCCAGCCCGCGTCGTGCGCTTGTAGCTTGCGGCATCTTCGACCTTGGGCTGGGTTGTGCCGCGGTTTGTATCGCTTGTTGCCTTTCGAGGAGTATCTGCCCCATGAGATCGTCGCTGCACCTATCCCGCCTGCGCTCCGCCCTGGCTGCCTCGCTTGCTACTGGGTACGCCTTTTTGGGGGTTGCCTACGCCCAAGATCCGGCTCCGGCTCCCGCTCCGGCCCCGGCACCAGCTCCGGCCGTGCAGGCCCCCGCCCCGGCTCCCGAGGCGCCGCCGCCGCCGCCGCCCCCGCCGCCCGGCAAGGACGCCAAGTATGAATTCGGCAAGCTAGAAGAGGTCCAGCAGGTGGTGTGGAAGGCCAGCGCCTCGGCTGGCTTTTCGGCAGCTACCGGCAACGCCAACATCGTCACCTTCAGCGGCGGTGGGTTCGTCTCGCGCAACGACGGCAAGAACAAGATTGGGCTCAACCTGGAAGGGCTATACGGTCTGACGCGCAACAACGTCATCGTGATGCCGCCTGATCCCACGATCCCCGCCGCCGAGCTACCGCAGGTTGTCGAAGAGCAGACGACAACCGCCGCCTTCTTCAAGGGCCTGATCCGCTACGACCGCTTCTTCACCCCGAACAACACCGGCTTCCTGACGTTCTACGGCGGCCTCGACATCCCGGCCAGCAAGGAATACTTCCTCGGTGGCCAGGTCGGCTACGCGCGCCAGATCCTCAAGACCAAGATGCACGAGATCTTCGGCGAGCTTGGCTATGACTTCACCTTCGATCGCCTCAACGCGCCGGCGACGATGATGGGCATGATGGCCAAGCCGTTCGAGCCGAACGTCTTTCTGCACTCGGGCCGCCTGTTCTTTGGCTATGTGCTCTCGATCGGCGATCACAGCGCCCTGCGCCTCAACGCTGAGACGCTGCTGAACTTCAACCCGCTGACCATCGGCGATCGCCCGGTGGGCGTTGCCGAGGCGACGCGCGTAAACGCCAAGGCTGAGTTCACGACGAAGATCTGGAAGCCGCTTAGCTTCCGCGCCGCCTTCTCGCTGCGCTACAACAACGCGCCGGCGTTGAACGCCAAGATCCCCAGCCCCATCGACCACCCCTACCACTACAACCAGAAGCTCGACACCCTGACCGAGCTAGGTCTGGTCGCGAACTTCATCTAACAGCGCGTTGAAAAAGTCGCTGCGGGGCTGCGTCCAGTCTGTGGGCTGCGTTGTCGGTGCTCGCGTCCCGAAGGACGCTCTCCCCAGCCTGGCGGCTGTGGGCCCGCTCCTCCGCCTTGCGCTTTGGCCTCCTCGCTGACTTTTTCAACACGCTGTTGGAGCTGGCGGCCAGACAGAGGAATGGGGCCGGACCGAACGGCTGCAGTGCAGGCTCGCACCGGGTAACCCACAGCTGCGGAGAGTGCCGGTCCAGGAGGTCCGCAGTCAGCCCCTTGGGCCGCCTTACGTTTTGCATGCGCGAGGCCGGCGGGCGGCTGGGGCAGCCTGCTGGGTAGGCTGCTGCGATAAGCAGCGGTCAACGCATCACCTCCGCATCGCTGTGCTGGCATGTAGGTTCCCTCCGGTGGGAGGAGCGGGAGCACCCTCTTTCTGCCCCTTGGCAGACATGCGACTCCGCCTACATGGAGTCATCGAGCTGACAAGCGGTGGGGCGCGACCCGACCACTTTCAAGCTGGAGCACCCCCGCTTAGTCGCGGGACTCGACACGCTAGCTTCTGCCGACGTAAAATCTGACAGATACGCGTGCGTTTCTGGTTTGGAGAAAGCAATGGCTAGCCGCCGGACCATCAAGGAGTACCGAGACGAGAGAGCCTCGTACGGCAAGCAGCGATTCTTGGCACTTTACCCGTTTCCGGTCTTGCTGACGGCAGATACCAGGAGCGCGGTGCAGCCGGGGGCTCCCGGGAGTTCCGGATTTTTTACCAAGAGCCAGAATGACTCGACGGCCCCAAGCACCGCGGCAGACAAACAGTCGCC
>CALFYE010000389.1 GCA_937952145.1 uncultured Myxococcales bacterium | reverse complement strand
GCGCACAACAAGGACATCGTGCACCGCGATATCAAGCCGGCCAATGTCATGGTCGTCGGAGAAAGTTGGCTGTTTGTCCGCGCTGCGTCGAGGTTGGTGGGGACAAACGGTGGGCTCCTGGTCTCCGCCGACTAGCAGGCTGAGGCGGACCGGCTACGGACGATACCAAGCCACGCGCAGCGGCGCCCGCTCGCTGCGCCGATGCCGCGACCAGTCCGTGATCGTCCACGCCGCCCCGACGCTCAACCCGACGCCCCCCCCGACATCGAGACCGATCGCGGCTGCGTTCAGTAACTCGCCCCGGCGGTTCATCGCATCGATCTCGCTGAGCTTGAAGGCTTGGCCGATGTGTAGCTGGGTATTCGTAGCCAGCACCACACTGCCGCAACCGACCCCGCAGCTAGCGTCGCTTCCTCCCCAACTAGCAAGGCCAGCGCTCCTGCGGGGAGGACGATATCCCCGCGCCCCGGACTCCGCGCGACCAGCATTCAGTCCGGGGTCCACACCAGACGCCGCGGACCTTGACGGCACCGCCTACAGGCCGAGGTTCTACAGCTCACGCAGGCGCACCAAGCGGCCGCGCGCCTGGTCCAACTCGGCCGTCTCGTCAGCGCGGAGCCCTTCACCGCAATAATGCGCTCCTCGTAGTCGATGGCTGCCGCGAGCTGACCCTGCTTCTCCGCTGTCCACGACAGGTTATGCGGGAGGTCAGCCTCGCCAGTCAGCCCCAGCGCCGCATCGAACTCGATGCAAGCCGCCGCATGGTCGCCGGCCCGATAGAACTTCAGCCCCAGTTGGAAATGCTGCGCCGCTGCACCCTGTTTGCTCGCCGCGGTCGATGCCTCGGAAAGCCCTGCGGGTCCGCCGTCTGGCCTGCCCCGCTAGCGCCCCAGCAACTAGCAGCAGCCGAACCATCAAACGCATTGCCCCAGCCTACCACGCCCCTCCGAGGCCCCCGCCGGCCCGCCCGCGGAGGCCACAGGGGCCCCCCGAATCAGACGATCTCACGACAGCCAACCGACGCGCACACCATGTACGTACATTTCGTTCGAAGTCCCCGCTTGCCCCCCATGCGGGCGCGATACGATGCTCGCTGGTATCGTCGAGACGATGGCACGTGTACAGGGGCCGACCGTTCCCTATTCGCCGACGAGTCGGAAGGCCGCCGGGCGGCGTTCGGTGGCGGGGAGGGCGATCCATGTACGGCTGGAACAGTCCTTGGCGGTCGCGGGGTCGACCACCACTTCACTGGCGATTCCGTCGGCTTCCATCTGTCGCGCGATGACCATCGTTTCGCCGAATAGATCGAAGCTGCGCTTCCGCTTGCCCACCAGACTGGTCGTCACTGGACCGGTGGCGATACCAATGCGTATGGTCAGTGCGTGACCACTAGCCTGCGCCTCTGCTCGCAAGGCCGTACGCATTTCACACGCTAGCTGCACTGCCGAGCTCGCGGTGGCCCCTTCCCGCAGGTCTCCGTGCAGACCGCAGACGGCCAGATAGGCGTCCCCGTTGGTCCGAATCTTTTCGGCGTTGTGTGCTTTGCATAGGGAATCGAATCGCCCAAAGATTTGTCCCAATACGAAAACCAACTCTTCCGGGGTCTTTTCCTCGGATACTCGCGTGAATCCGACAATGTCGCAAATAATGATGCTGGCCTTCGGGTGCTTGTGAACCGGGATGAAGCGAGAGTTCGCGATATCCTTGGCGATCATGGCAGGAAAAATGCTCGACAACATAGAATGATACTGCTGACGTTCACGCCGTATTCTAGAATCGGTCAAGCTTGATACTCGGCGAGAGTAGTAGCCAACAAAAATGACCAACGCCAGAACTTGCCCGGTGGTCGCATGGAACATTGAATTGTCCGGCGGCCGTGGCAGGATATCTCGGTAGAGATAATCGAGATACCCCACCGCACCGAAACACAACCCAACGAAGGAACCGAAGAACGCAGCCAACCAGCGTTTCCGGTGATGAAAAACCAAGAACGCGCAGCTAATCTCCACCAGGAAACCGTAGTGAATCCCGCTGGCTGGTCCCTGCAGCGTGACTCCGGTGACCGTTCCCGCGATGGTCGTGGCCAACAGGATGACGGCTGCGATCTCGTGTTGCTTTCGAGAATTTAGAAACAGAATGCAGAGATATAAGACAATGACCGTGATGTATAACATCATAAGCGCAGGGGAAAAATGTTTAGCAATATCATATGGAGCGATTAAAATAGTTGCCAGCAACGCGGCCAAGGCCATCGAGTTTACAACGATTACATGTCGAGCCTCCAATGGGGGGCTCTCGGGATCAATGCCTATATGAATCAGCGTTTGCAGCGATTGCCAAATCGCTGATTTGGGCTCGCCAGACTCGCTCATGAGTTAGACGTGCGTGTCCGTCTGGGACCTTTGATGAGGTAGGTGCGCATCGGGTCCTTGCCCTTGATCGGGATCATGGCCTGTGCTTCGCAGATAAATTTGTGGTTGACTTTGGCATACGTAATGGGTGAAACGCGGATGTCCCCTTCGCCGGAGTTGGCCTCCATCCGCTGCGCGGTATTTACGGTGTCGCCCCAGACGTCAAAGGACAGGCGTGACTTGCCGATTACGCCAGCGACTACGGGTCCTGAGTTAATACCAATGCGCAGCCGCATCGCCTCACCCGAACTGGTGCAGCGGCCCACTACCGCTCGCTGCATTTCGATGGCCAAACGCACCAGTCGTTCCGCATGATCTTCGTGCTGGGCGGTTAGGCCGGCGGCCACCATATATTGCTCACCTGAGCTTTTGATTTTCTCTATGCCAAACTTTTGGCATAGATCGTCAAACTCAGAGAAGAGCTCATCGAGTAGACGAATCAGCTCTTCCGCGTTATTGGGACGCATCGCGGCTGAGAAATTACAAAACGAGGCAAACAGGATGCTGGCATCCCCAATGCGATCCGCAAACTGTTCTGTGCCCGACGAAACGCGCTCTGCGACCGAGCGCGGTAGCATTTCATATACAAGATTCTGAGACTGTTTGCGCTCATGTTCGAGGCCTAGCTCGGCACTAACCACGATATTTCGAGAGTAGTAACCGATGATCACAAACAATCCACCAGTGATAAACTGATTATAAATAGAGAATTTTCCAATATATGTAGACATAGCTCGAATATCAAATCCGACATTGTAGTACCGAATGATCAATGAGTATAGTCCGGCACTGAGTAATGAAATGATCAAAGCATATATTTGCCGCCCAGAACCGATAATCAACCACGGCAAGGCAACGACCGGAAAGAGGAAGACGACATGTCCGGCATGCGGAGAAACAAAGACCGCTAGGGACAACAAGATCCCCAAACCGGCGACGAGAAATAGCGTCGCCGCAAGACCGGGGGCTCTCGCTCGATGCAGGAGCAGTACCCCGACGCCGACGACCAGCATCATGAACGTAGTGAGGAAGAAGACGGGTTCCGAATACGTCTTGGGGACACACAGGCCGGCTATCGAAGCCGCGGTCGTGCACAGCGAGACCGCATTGAGGAGGACGATTCGCCGAGCGTCAGCCTCTGCGATGTCGCTACGCACTCCCGTATTGAGAAGGTTGTGCAGCCAGCCCGAGCTATGCATTGGAAGAGGAGAAAATAGAGAGTCTAGGTAGCGTATCACGCTTCGCTGGCTGATAGGGAGCGACCCTCACTTGGCCGGCGGACAGGATTTGCCCGCGAAGAGTAGGCCTCGCGAGTCTCTGGCCTGGACGAGGAGTGTCCGATGGATCGGCGGTATGTGGTTGGCGCGGCGCGGGTGGCACTCCCAAACCGACTCGTCCCCGCTCAGCGAACCAGCTGGCTCAAGCAGCCGATTCGAGCCGCGCGCCCGCTCGGCATTGCCGTGGCCGAGCGGCGTAGTCCGGGGGAGCCGGGGCAGAGGTGTACCCGGAATGCTGCGCTGTGGTGGGGTCCTGAGCGGGCGTTGTGCCAACGGGCAGAAGGTCTGCCCAGGCAGGCAGGTCTCTGAAATCATGGGACATGCTTGTGCCTGCGTCCTCCCACTGTACCCAGGCAGTTCGGCATCGCGAGCCGGTATTCCTGCGGGCCGGGCAGGTACCCTGAAAAAGGAAAGTGGCGCATCTACCTGATCGATGGCAGTGGTCGCAAAGCCTTCCTGTTTGCGACGCGGGCCGAAGCCGAGTCGATGAAAGCCAAGCTGACGGAGCGAGCCCAAGCGCTGACCGAGCGCACGATCGGCGACACGTTGGATGCCTATCGCGACTACCGCGTTCGCGTGCGCAGTGCGCTACCGAAGACGGCTGATGATCACTGCCGTCATCTGCGGGCGCTGCTGCCCGTCGAGGATGCTCTCTCGACGCTGACTGCCGACCGCGCCGGGCGACTCTATCTGAACTTCACCTAGCGCACGAACCACTACACCGGAAAGCCCATCTCGGTCGCGACGCATCAGTGGGTGCTTTTGATCGCGAAGTGCTGGGGGCGCTGGCTGGTGAAGGCGGGCATCGCGGCGCAGAACCCCTTCTCGATGGTTGAGCCGATCGGACGCCGCAGCGCGGGCAAGGTGCAGCTGACGCACGATGAGGCGCAGCGCCTCATCCGCGTCGCCGTGCAAAAAGCCCAGGCCGGCGACGCTGCAGCCGTGGGCGCGCTGCTGATGCTGCACATGAGCCTGCGCGAAGGCGAGGTTGGCTCGCGCATCGCCCGCGATGTTGATCACGACGGCCAGGTGCTGATCATCCCCTTCGGCAAGACCGCGACCTCGCGCCGTCGCCTGAAAGTCCCGCAGTGGCTGCAGCCGTATGTGTCGCGCCTCGCCGCTGGCAAAGCCGCGGGCGATCTGCTGTTCTCAGCCGACGGACAGAAGCCGCGCCCCAGACAGTACTGGTGGCCCAAAGTTCACGAGCTGTGCGACGCCGCCAACGTCCCGCGCGTCTGCCCGCACAGCCTGCGCGGTCTGCACGCCACCCTCGCCATCGAAGAAAGTGCCTCAGGCGAAGCGGTCGCCCGCGCACTTGGCCACACCAGCTTCGATATCACCGCCAAGCACTACGCCACGCCCGACAGCGTGGCGAATGCCCGACTCGAAAAGGCCAGCCAGTCCCTCGCTCCCAACCCCGCCCCAAGCGACTCGGCCCGCCTCGATCAGCTCCTCGCCACCCTGACCCCCGAAGAACTCGCCGCGCTGCGAAAGCGCTTGGCGGCATAGCTCCTCTCCCGTCGCACACTCCCCCCGATCTGCTTTGTCCGCGCCGTGTCCTAGGCCCTCGCAAGTCCCCGTGATAGCGACGGAAATCGCGATCACCAACTCAAGCCCAGCAACATCACACCCGTCGGAGCTTGGCGGGAACCTGTCCGCGTTCCGTCGGCGTGGCCGCGGACAGAAGCTTGACATGTTGCCCCCCCCCACCGCCGACGATGTCGAGTTCAAGCTATAGCAAGGCAGCCTGTGCGCCCTGGGGTTCCTCAGACAGCGTCGTGGGTTGAGCGCTGCGGGCTTCGCGCAGGAGCTTCAGCACATCACTGCGGGTCCAGTGCCCGGGGTCGGTGTTGGGGGCTGCGTAGCCTTCGGCGTCCAGCCAGCGGGCGATGACATCACATGGGAAGCGACGCTCGCGCAGAGCTGCGGCTCGCTGACGCGCGACACTGCGGGGGCCGATGGCCGGTGGTAGTAGGCCAACTTCTCGCAGTCTGGGCACCGCCAGCCAGCCAGCCGGGAATCCCGACAGCGCACGCGAAGTCAGCAGATCGCCACGAGGCAGCGGCTCATCGCTGGGCACGCAGACAATCAGCAGCGCATCCGCCTTGCCAGCGCGGAAATAGCTCAGCGCGGGGTAGTCCTCCGGCCGCCGCTTCGGCGTGCCGAGATCGACGCAGAAGTCGACCAGCTGTGCATCCGTGTCCTGACAGCGTCGACGAATCGTTGCCTCCAGCTCCCGAACCTGCGCTGGAACAAGGTCGATCCGCAAGATGGCGTGACAGACAATTCGCACAGGAAAACGCGACATGCGCGCCATCATCCACCGCAGAAAATCACCGCTCAAGTAGTTTTCTCGACGGAAATGATGGGCTCGCCTGCCGGGCTGGCGGTCTGATGCGCGAAGCCTTGTGATGATCCAGGCTACCCGCAACGATTCCGACGGCCGCGTGGATACCGGGACGTTTGCGATCGTCTGCCCCGCGGCGCACCGGTGAGTGCAGTACTGCTGAGCCGCCGCCGCGCCGCCTATCCGAGTAGACCCGATCCAACACTTTCCTGACAGCCGACCGGTGCGCCCAGCATGTACGTACATCTCGCCCCGAGTCCCCCCTTGACCTCCTTATGGGGGCGCGATACTACGTCTGGCGTCGGAACCGAAGGGATCCTTTATCCATGCAGAAGAAAGATCCTGGCGAAGAAATTGCGGCTGACTACCTCAAGCAACTCGGCCTAACTGTTGAAAAACTAGATCAGGGAGCTACTAAGGTACCTGATTTTCAGGTTACTAGTTCAAATGGATACTGCTTCTTTGCAGAAATTAAGTCAATTCGTCTGCAAGGACAGGAGGCCGCTGTCCTGTGGAAATCACTTCATAACAGCTTTGGTCAAAAAATTTTTGACGCCACCCTTCAATTCAATGCTGTTAATTCACAACGATTGGTTCCCAATGTTCTCATATTCGTATCAGACGATATGCGCATAAATGAACACTCGATGCATGATTTTTTCAATGGAAAGGTTGATATGTTCGATGAAGATACAGTCGTAGATGTGACGCGTCAGCGGGACGGAAGGGTCAAACAAATAAACCAAATAGACCTCTTTGTTTTTATCAGCCATACTGGTGACCCTTCATTTGTTTATAACAATATTGAGCAACGGTTTGTAGATAGTCTTGCGAGAATTTTTTTTTTTAATGATACGGCGACCACCCAGATCTACACAGGCGAAGACACTCTTTCCCTACACGACGCTCTTCCGATCTAGCC
>CALFYE010000388.1 GCA_937952145.1 uncultured Myxococcales bacterium | reverse complement strand
TCTGATTGAGGCCCATTCCGAAGCGGAGATCCTTTTGGTCGCGGAAGGTCTCCTCAATCCGCCAGTGTCACTGCATCGATAAAGAGAAAAGATTTGCCGCCGGATCCCGACCCTCCGATAGTCGGCGTCGCGGGGCTGCTACGCCTCGTTCGCTGGCGAGGTCTTTATGCTGGACCGGACCGAGGAGCCGACGGAGGTACAGCGACGGTCGCAGAGGCGCAGCGCGCGCTCGCGGAGGTCTCTGAGTCTGGATACCGAGTTCGTCCTTCCCTCGTGGCCGCAGCTCCCGGCACCGCGCCGGCATCGGCTGGTCGCGCTGCTGGGAGAGCTGGTGCAAAGAAGGCGCACCAAAAAGGAGGCGGCCGATGATGAGGGCTGAGTCGAAGGCGGAGGGACTCCGGAGTGAGCATTTGTCTGGCTCCAAGATTCTGTCGCGCCATCTGGACCGTCTGGCGATTGTCTATGTCCGCCAGTCGACGCTGCAGCAGACGCAGAAACATCAAGAGTCCACGCGGCTTCAGTATGGTCTTGTGCAGCGCGCCCGCGAGCTGGGGTGGCCCCGGGATCGCATCGTCGTCATCGACGATGATCTGGGACGCTCTGGAAGTAGCGCAGAGGGACGCTATAAATCAATACAACGACCTTCCCAGGGAGGTCGTACATGTCCACAGAACGGCAACAGCAAGCGGTTGGGTACGTGCGGGTAGCGACGTCTTTAGCGACAGCGTCATCTACGGCCTGCTCCGTCGCGAAGCCGAGCAAGTCTAAGCCGCGTCTACCCCCACAGACCCCCAACTTCGTTTGCAGCCGTGGGGCCGCCAAGCTGGCGAGCGCCGAGTCAGGGGACTTGAGCGCGCCGCAAAGTGGGGTAGATCAGCACGTTGTGTCTGGCTGGCACGCACGGTTGCGGGTGATGGCGGGGCGGCGCGCGTCTGGCGCTTGCTGGGCTAGGCCGGGCTGGTCGTCGGGCGCGGCTTGCGGGACTGCGCGGGTTCCGGGATAGGCGGCGGACTGGCACATCAGTTGCTATTAGCCTCGTGAAAGCCCTGGTCCGGCGAGTGCAGCAATACTTGTCCGGGTATCTCGCGGCTTTCGCACAGGGCGAAGACATCAATTCAAGGAGCACGTGATGACCCCAGAAGAAGCAAATCAGCTGGTCCAAGGCGTATTCGACGGTATCTTTGATTCGTTGACCAAGGCCGCGCCCGGTGGGCGTCCGCTTATGCCTTCATCTACCACCGTGCTATCGCTGATGAAGCCCGGTTTCCGAATCCTGTCGTCGTCGTACCGCAATCCTTGGACACCTGGGAATAGCACCGGCAGCCAGCCTAATGCCGTTAATACGGCTCGCTTGGTCGATGATGCAATCAATTTGTCGACGCTGTATTCCGCCAGTGGTCGCTCGATTACCAAAATGTATGGCGATATCATGGACAATGTCCAGATACCGACACAGCCAGAAGATCCGGTGATCGTCAAACAGCTGAACGACGCCTGGGCGGTGCTGTACCGCAAGGTGAATGTGACGGATCCCGATACCGGCCAGGTTTCGGAAAAAACGCTCGATACCGAAGTATATCGTGATTACAAGGCTAATCAGGACCTGTATGTGATTGAGCAGCGCGCCTATGTCCAGGCCTATAATGCGGCGCAGCAGACCATGGAAGGCCGCGCCACTTGGCCGCTGCTGTCCCCTGGGCTGCAGGTCCCGGTGCAGCGTGCGTATAACGCCTGGCGCAGCAACTTTGCCGATAAGGTCGAGCAGGCCTTGGCTATTCAGCAGACTAGCTCGCAGAATGCCTTGAGCAAGGCATTCAAAAAAGCCCAGGATCTGTTCAACGGCTATGCCGCCAATCTAGATGAAACTGGCACTGCCACCGGCGCCGGCGGGCTTATCCATCGCGTCTCACTGTCGCCGTCCGACTGGTTCTCCAGCAGCTCGTCGGCCAAGTGGACCGTCGTCGATACCGCCTCGGGCAGCTTCTTCCGCGACAGCAGCTCGGACTTTACGTCCTATGGCGGCTCGGCCGGCTTCAGCCTGGGCTTCTTCAGCATTGGCGGCAGCGGCGGGACTCAGAAGACGCATCGGCACGTCACCGCCGAGACCAAGAACATCCGCATCAGCTTTGAGTATTCGCTGGTCACCATCAACCGCCCCTGGATGTCGTTCCATCTGCTATCGACCAAGGGCTGGAACATGCAGAACTTGTTCCGCAAGGGCCAGCTATCGAATGGTAGCAAGAACAACCAAAGCACTTCCCTGATGCCGCTTTTGCCTACGTCATTTGTCGTTGTACGCAATGTGCGAATCAGCGCCAACTGGTCTAAGAGCGACTACGACTTTGTCAGCTCGCAGACCAAGGCATCAGGCGGATTTGGCATTGGGCCTTTCCAGATCTCTGGTGGATATGGTGGAGCGTCGTCGAATGAGACCTACACGTCGTCCTTCGCCAACGGCACCATCATCAACCCCGGTGTGCAGGTGATTGGCTGGATCAGCCAGATCGTCCCGTACTGCCCGCCAGTCTAACCTGGATTTGGGGCGTCGCCCGGCCGGTACCAAAAAGGCCTATCAGCTCGCCCGGGGGAAGCTGGATTTTCGGACCAATATTCCCCGGGGCGGCCCTTCCCCCCGCAAAACAGAAGAAGGTATCATGATTACCAATCTAATCTCTAGTCTTTATGACATGCTGCTGCAAACGCTAAGCTTGTCGACGATGCCTGGGACCTATTTTCAGTTTGCTTGGCCGGCAATCGGACTGTCGGCAGCGGATTTCAAGTTAACTGCCGCTGGTCCCGATGATGAAAATGCCGCCGAGGAGACGTTCTCGTTGCTGTGCAATATGGCGTCCACGGCTAATCCGCTGCGCTTCGAGAACTCGGGATTCGAAATTGACGATCTGTATCAGATGCTGATCTTGGGCGCGATCCCGCAGGGCGCCGACCCTAATAATCTTTTAGTAAATCCGGTATATAAACTGTTTGCCGATGCACAATACGAATTTGCGCAAGGGCAAAAGGGTAGTAATCGCGATCCCAACGTCTTTTATTATCCCTGTCGGGCCACGCCCAGCGACTGGTATAGCGAGAGCACGTCGCAGCACTGGCCGACGCTGTCGCTGTCGACTGCGCAGGTGCGGCCGGTCGGGGCTGATGCTCCGTTTATCAAGCTGGGCGGTCAGCGGCTGATCGACGAGGGGATCCTAAAGCTCCGGCCCAGCGGGGGCAGCCCCGAGGCGATCAAGGGCCGGCTCCAAAGCAATATCAAGAGCGCCCTCGGTAAGTTCGACGCTCGGCGGGTCCAGCTGACGGGGGCAAGGCCGCTTGACGCCCTGCGCAGCCGAGCGCTAAAGCCCGCGATCACCCGCGCGCTGGGTCACCTAGCGGTGGCGGGACCGCGCCCAGTCGCGGTGCTGGAGGACGGCGCAGTCGCTGCCCGCTTCAGGGATCTGGCCGCGACGCTTTCGGCCAAAAAGGACCTGCGGCTGACGCCGGCCTTGGCCGCGCTGCCCAGCCTGGACCACGTCAGCATCGATGCGCAGAAATTCACCATCGTCCCCAAGGGCGACCTGGCGCTGGACCGGCGGGTGCTCTTGCAGCACGTCCTCGACGAGCAGCTGGTATCCACGCCGATGACGCCGCAGACCACGAACTTCCAGATCTCGTGCCGGTTCAGTCTGGTCAACATCACGCGTCCGTGGTTCAAAAGCGCGCTGCTCAACCTGCGCAGCTGGTACATGTTCGGCACGCGGGCCGGGGAGTATGCAAGCGGGACCATGGACAACAATCCCGGCATGTTTCCGATGCTGCCGTCGGCGTTTTTGGCCATTCGCGATCTGAAGATCAGCGCCCAGTGGTCGCCGCAGGACCGCCAGAACCTGCCCCGAGCCAAATACCTGGGGCCCTTCGATATCGGCAGTGCTACGTTGCAGGCGGATTCGCTGACCAGCAGTGGGCTGCAGATCGTGGGCTGGCTCTCTAGGCTGAACCCGATCTTGCCGCCGCTGTCGCAGCCGACAGGCTAGGAGCAGTCGTCGGAATCGACGATGCAGAAGCTGGCTCCGAGCTTGGTTATGAGCAGTGCGTCCCCAAGGAGTCCCATGCGGTCCGTCATTCGTTGCATCGTGTTGACGTCGCTGTTTGCAGCTTGTCACTCGGCATCTGATCCCACGGATGCGAGCCAACCGGAGGATGCCGGCCTGGATGGAGGCAGCGATATGGCGGGCAACCCAGCCTGCACCACCACCGCGACCACCAGCCTAGAGGCGCTGGCCAAAGTCGTCACCGGGACTGGCGAGATCCGCTGCGGTACACCGGCCAAGCTGTCGATGCGCGTCTGCCTGTATTCCAAGGCGCTGGCCGAGACGAGTTGGAGCGACTTGATTGGGTGCCGCGAAGTCAGCGCCAGCGGACAGACGAGCCTCAAAGGCGAGATCAGCACCTCGGTCGCGGTCGGCGGGAGTCGGCACTACCGCACGGTCGTCGAAGCGCAGGTCGACGGGGTCAGCCAGCCCACGCAGACCTCGGCGACGATTACCGCGCCGTAGCGCTGCCATCGCTCCCGCCGAAGGAAATCCGTAGCTACACAGAAGCAGACTAGGATACAGAAGGGATCGTCGCTCGAACAGGCGTCGACCGCGCGGGGCAACCGGGTGGCAAGCTTCCCAACGCGATCTCTCAAGCGCGCAACCTATCGCCAACGCTGCAACCACCCTTCCCCCGATGACTCGATGAGTAGTCTGATATCCACGCAGCGGCTCCAAGCTCCTCCATACACCCTGACCGATCCCCTCATTTACAGAACAGCGAAGACGGCCTGACAGAGAGCGTGCTGTTCGAGGATGCGGTTGAAGTGTTCCATGAGAGGGCGGACCCATTTTTCGGGGGCGTTTGGGAGAGCGGTGAACCAATAAAGTCCCTGACGGAAAAGGGAGTGAGTGCGCTGCTTTGAGGTGTTGGCTTTGAGCAAGCGGTCGAGGCCCGCCGCCTCGGAAGCAGCGCCAAGGAGGGTAAGGAGCGCGATGGCCAGTGCGCAGACAAAAAGGAGTCGGTCTCGTCGCCGGGGGTCTTTGATGCGGACCTTCGAGAGTCCGAGTCCGAAGTGAGGGTCTTTTCCGTCGCGGAAGGTTTCTTCCGTCGTAAAGCGTTTGCCGTACAGCTTCGCGATCTGCTGAGCACTCAAGTCCGTTCGGCTAGTTGCAAGGCAC
>CALFYE010000387.1 GCA_937952145.1 uncultured Myxococcales bacterium | reverse complement strand
TGTTGTGCCAGCCTTCGCCCATCGTGATGAGCGCCAGCCAGAAGTTGTTGCGGCTCGTGTCGGTGGTCGGATAGCGACGGCTGCCCCAGACGTGCGCCAGCGAGTTGATAAAGAAGGTGCCGTGCCACAGTAGAACACTGCTGACCAGACCTCCCCACACAAACCAGTGGATGCCGCCGATTGCGTACAAGATGGCTCCACCGACGAGTGCGGGTGCCCAGTGCCAGCGATTCAGCCAGCGCAGCTCGGGATACTTGGCAAAGTCACGGATGCGATCCCACTCGGTGTGATCGTAGTCGTTCGACAGAATCCAGCCGACGTGCGACCAGTAAAAGCCGTCTTGCTTGGGCGAGTGAATGTCCTCGGACATGTCGCTGAACTTGTGATGGTTGCGATGATGCGCGGCCCACCACAGCACGCCTTTTTGCATCGATGCACCGCCGATGACGGCCAGCACAAACTGGAACCAGCGCGACGTCTTGTAGGCGCGGTGCGAAAAGTAGCGATGAAAGCCCGCCGTGATGCCGAACATTCGAATGTAGTAGAGCGCGACGCAGACGATGATGTCGGTCGTCGTTGCTCCGATCCAAATCGCGGAGGCAATGGCCGCGATGTGGACCAAGAAAAACGGAATGCTCGTCAGCTTGTCGATCTGAAAGGGACGCGGGGGACGCTCTCGGGGCGTGTCGATGATCTCGACGGACGGAGCGGGTCGTTTCGCTTTGCTCTGCATGCCGTCATGTTGCCGCTCCGATGTCACGGTATTGTCATGGCGACATAATCTTTTTGCGGCGCGACAGCATTTCCTGTCGTCGGAGATCCAACCAATCAGCCAGGTTCATGCGCTCCATGGGCGTCGATGACGCGATGCGATCGATCGGCACGTTATACTTGCCGCCATGAAGCGAGACCCTCGCGTGGGCTGGATCGGCTGGCTGCTGTGCCTCGGCGTGTGCTTCGGGGTGAGCGGCTGTAAGCGTCCGTCTGCCGCGCCGCCGATGCGGGTGGTCGACATTCAGATCGCGAGTCAGACCGACGAAACGGCAGCCAGACAAGGTGCGCCGCAAGCGCTCGAGCCCGAGCCTCTGGTCGCGGCTGCGGTGGCAGGACTTCGTGCGGCAGAGGTGAGTGTGGCGCTGGCTCCGACTGAGCGGCTGCCAGGCGACTTTGTGCTGCAAATCGAAACGGGTCTGGTGTACGCGACGGGAAGTGATGCCAAAGCCAAGCAGCCACTGCTACGTGTTCTGACGGCGGGACTGCTGCGAAGTCGGCGTGGCTCCGATGCACTGCGCGACGAAGCGACGCAGCAACCAGAGCTTACGCGACTTCAGCACCTGGCGGTCAGCGAGCAGGCGGAGCGAACGCAGACACCGACATCGATTCAGTGGCGAGAGCTGGCTCGTCGAGCGATTGAAGATACGGCACACAGCCTCGGAGCGCAGCTTCGGCTAAGTGGTGTGCCCAGCCGTGATTTGCTCGCGCTTGTCTCGAATGCAAAAAAAGAAGCGGATCTGCGCAGCGTGGCACTGCGGATCTTGGCACAGCGCAAAGAAGTGAGCGTGCAACCGCTGGCGATGGCGGTGCTCAAAGACAAGCACTCACCGACGGCGCTTCGTGATCAAGCGATTGGCGCGCTGGTCGAGCTGGGCGATCCGAAGACGGTGCGACCGATACTCGATAGCACCGAGTTTCGCGATCCCAGCGAGCTTGGCAAAGTGCTCGAAGCGGTCGCAGCGCTCGGAGGAGACGAAGCACAGCGATACTTGGAGTTTGTTTCGCAAAGTCACAGCGAGGAGCGGATTCGACAAGAGGCCAAGTCGGCGCTTTCGCACCTGCTTTCGCGTCAGGCGAAAAAAGATGCATCGACCAGCGAATAGGGCATCCAAGCAAATGGCTCGCACAAGGCACATCGGCTGCGCGAATGACTTCCGAAGATTGACACCCGGAAGGCCACCCATTTATATTCGCGGCGGAGCAAACGAGGTTCCGAATGTCCGTCGAACAAGCAACTGACTATGGCCCCACGCTCGTGGCGATTCTGTTTGGAATCGCTTTTTCGTGCGTGTTCTTGGGTCTCGCCATGTTTTTGGGCCCAAAGCGCGAGAACGCCGAAAAGCTCTCTCCTTTCGAGTGCGGTTCGGAACCAATTGGCAGTCCCCGCGTCCGCTTTTCCGTCAAGTTCTACCAAGTGGCGCTCCTCTTCCTCATCTTCGACATCGAAGCGGCGTTTTTGTATCCGTGGGCTGCGATCTTCCGACGGCTTTCCTGCCTTGGAACGGTCATCCACGGTGAGTGCCTTGGCACCGTCACTGCCTTCGGTTTCGTCGAGATGCTGGTCTTTATGAGCACGCTGGTGGTTGCTCTGGCCTATGTATGGCGTAAGCGCGCCATCGGCTGGGGCTAACCGGGGAGTCAGGAAAAAAACATGGCCGAGAGCTACACCACCCGCCTTGACGATGCCCTCAACTGGGCGCGCAAGTACTCGCTGTTTACCTATCCATTTGTCACCGCTTGCTGTGGCATGGAGTACATGGCCACTGCTGGCTCGAAGTACGACATCGCTCGCTTCGGTGCCGAGTTCCCGCGCTTTTCGCCGCGCCAGGCGGACCTGCTGTTCGTCGTCGGAACCATCACCGAGCGTCAAGCTCCGGTGCTGCATCGCATCTGGATGCAGATGGCCGAACCGAAGTACGTCATCGCATTCGGTGTGTGTGCTTCGACGGGTGGTTTCTACCAGAACTACAACACCGTCCCCGGCTGCGATCAGGTCGTCCCGGTGGATGTCTACATTCCAGGCTGTCCGCCTCGCCCCGAGCAAGTTCTCGACGGGCTCATTCTCCTCCAGAAGAAGATTGCCGAAGCCACGACCTGGGTTCAGCGCCGCGATCGCAAAGAAGTGGAGCTGGCCGCTCAGTCCACCGATGGTCGGAAGCGCCTGCCGGTGGTGGCGTAGCGCCGCCTTTTTCCGTGAGCGTGGAAGCAGCAAGGGAAGAATTTTGCAATGAGCAAAGCTGATCTCGACAAGCTGGTGGCGCAGTTTCCCCAGGCAATCGTTTCGTCGCACAGCAACCACGGCGATGACACGGCTGTGGTGACTGCCACTGCGCTAAAAGACGTGATGCGCTATCTGCGCGACTCCGCCGGGTTTGACTTCCTGGTGAGCGTGACCGCTGTAGACTACTTCGGTCGTGAGCCTCGATTTGAAGTGGTGTATCACCTGCGATCGATGGCGACGGGCAACCGACTGCGCATCAAAGCGCCGGTTCACGAAGAAGAAGGCGGTCCAAGCGCTGAGGTTGCGACCGTGTGCGATCTGTGGCCGACGGCGAACTGGCAAGAGCGTGAGGTCTACGACATGTTCGGGATCAAGTTCACGGATCACCCGGATCTTCGTCGCATCCTCATGTACGAAGAGTTCGTGGGCCATCCGCTGCGCAAGGACTATCCCAAAGAGCAACGGCAGCCGCTCATTCGCCGCGACTACTCGCTGAGCTAACGGAGCCAAAGACATGTCGACGACGACACAGAGCAAGACTGGAATGAAGAAGCTTGCCTTTGGCATGCCGACTCCCGACGAAATTGCGTCGGGTGGTGTTCATGGGCTGAGCACGCGTCCGAAGGTGCCGCCCGACCTGATGTCGAAGCTGAACGCGGCGGAGCTGGAAGAAGTGGAAGACATCGAGCTTCCGACGGAGCCGATGACGATCAACATGGGTCCGTCTCACCCGGCGACCCACGGCACCGTGCGCATCGTTCTGACCATCGACGGTGAGACGGTGCGCGACTCGGATGTGCAGGTTGGGTATCTGCATCGCTGCTTCGAAAAAGAAGCCGAGCACGCGACGTATACGCAGGTCTTTCCGTATACCGATCGTCTGAACTACGTCTCTCCGCTGCTGAACAACGTGGGCTTTGCGCTGGCCGTCGAGAAGCTAATCGGCATCGTCGACCGCTTGCCGGAGCGCGCGCAGTACATCCGCGTCATCGTCGGCGAGATCTCGCGCATCACCGACCACCTGACCTGCTGCGGCGCCAGCGCCATGGAGGTCGGCGGCTTCACGCCCTTCCTGTGGCTGGTCAAGGCCCGCGAGTGGCTCTGGGAGCTGCTCGAAGAGCTGACCGGCGCGCGGCTGACCCACTCCTACGTGCGCATCGGGGGTGTCGCCGCGGACCTGACGCCGAACTTCGCGGACAAGCTGCGCTCCACGCTGCGCCGCGTGCGCGAGGCGCTGGCGGACACGGACAAGCTGCTGGTCAAGAACCGCATCTTCCGCGACCGCATGGACGGCGTCGGCGTCTTCACCAAGGAGGACGCCATCGCCTGGGGCTGGACCGGCCCCTGCCTGCGCTCGACGGGCGTGGCCTACGACGTCCGCAAGGACCACCCCTACCTGGTCTACGATCGCTTCGAGTTCGACGTCGCCGTCGGCTCCCGCGGCGACAACTACGACCGCTTCGCGGTGCGCATGGAGGAGATCCGCCAGTCCATGCGCATCCTCGAGCAGGCGCTGGACCAGATCCCGCCGGGGCTGGTGCAGATCGACGACCCGCGCATCTCGCTGCCGCCCAAACGGGAGGTCTACAACACCATCGAGGGCATGATCGGCCATTTCAAGCAGATCGTCGACGGGGTGAAGATTCCGGCCGGCGAAGCCTACTGCTACACCGAGGGCGGCAATGGCGAGCTGGGCTTCTACCTGGTGTCCGACGGCACTGGGCGTCCCTATCGCTGCCATGTGCGCTCGCCTTGCTTCATCCTGATGCAGTCCGTGCCCAGGCTCATCATCGGTGGTGGTGTCGCTGACATCATCCCGACCTTCGGCATGATCAACATGATCGGCGGCGAGTGCGACCGCTGACGGAGCCAGAGAATCCGATGTCCCAGGACTTGAGGAACAACCCCACCACCAAGCCGGCGATTGCCGAGGCACTGCGCGATATCCAGGGCAGCCCTGCTGTTCCGGCCGCCAGTGCCCAGGCCGCCCCCGCCGCTGTCGACTTGGTCACGATCAAAGTTGACGGCCGCGAGGTCCAGGTCAAAAAGGGGACCAATGTTCTTGATGCGTGCCTGCAGCACGGGGTCGACGTCAGCTACTTCTGCTATCACCCCGGCCTGAGCTCGCCGGCCGTCTGCCGTCAGTGCTTGGTTGAAGTGGTGGGGCAGCCCAAGCTGGTGCCTTCCTGCTACACCCCGGTCGCCGACAAGATGGAAGTGGTGACGAACAGTCCACGCGTAGTGCTGGCCCGCCAGCAGATGCTGGAGTTCACGCTCGTCAACCATCCGGTGGACTGTCCGATCTGCGACAAGGCCGGCGAGTGCACGCTGCAGAAGCTGTACGACGACTGGGATCACAAGGGCTCGCGCACCGAGTTCGACAAGGTCCACAAGCCGAAGATGGCCGACATCGGGCCGCACATTGTGCTCGATGCCGAGCGCTGCATCCTGTGCACGCGCTGCGTCCGCGTGTGTGACGAGGTCGGCGGCGTGCATCAGCTAGAGATGGCCTGGCGCGGCGATCGTGAGCAGCTCACCGTTGCTCCAGGGCAGCGCCTCGACAACCCCTATTCGCTCAACACGGTCGATGTCTGCCCAGTCGGTGCGCTGACCAGCAAAGACTTCCGCTTCACGCTGCGCGCCTGGGAGCTCTACACCGTCCCCTCGGTCTGTCCGGGCTGCGCCACTGGCTGCAACGTCGAGCTGCACCACGGCCAGAACGAAGTATGGCGACTGGTCCCGCGTGAGAACCAGGCCGTCAACAAGTACTGGATGTGCGACGACGGTCGCTTCACCTACAAAGAGATTCGCCACCGTCGCCAGAGTGGCGCGCGTATCGGCTCGGGCCGGGGTCTACCGGCGCAGGTGGCGAGCATCGACAAAGCCACCGCATTTGCCGCCGAGCGGCTGAGTCGCACCGTGCAGGCGGGCGGGACGATTGGCCTGGTGTTCAACGCACAGGCCGAAAACGAGTCGCTGTTCGGCCTGTCGCAGGTGGCGGCCAAGCTAGAGTCGCTGGGTGCCACGGTTCGTCGCTACGTCGTCGGTCGCAAGAGCCGTCCCGAGCGTGCTGACAAGATGCTGCGTCACGCCGACATGAACCCCAACAGCCGCGGCGCACAGGTGTTTGCAGGCGCTGGGGCCGGCGATGCCAACGCCCTGCTCAACGATCTGGGCAGCGGCGCACTCAAGGCGCTGTGGATGGTCGGCGAGGATCTGCCGGTCGACGACGCCACGCTGACCGAGCTGGCTCCGAAGTTCGACGCGCTAGAGACCTTTGTTGTGCAAGCCGTGCACGACACGCCGCTGACCCGGCGAGCCCACGCCCAGCTGCCGGCCTGCAGCTTTGCCGAGGTCGATGGCACCTTCACCAATGCTAAGAGCATGGTGCAGCGCATCCGTCGCGCGGTCAGCCCAGCCGGTGATGCGCGCAGCCACTTGGAGCTGGTCTCGCTGATCGCCAAGAAGGCGCGCTGGGTCGAAAACGAGGCCTGGCAGAAGTCTCCGCGGCAGGCTTTCTTGCAGCTCACCGCCGCTGTACAGCCAAGCGATGGCTCGGTGGGTCCGTTTACGTCCGTCGATTGGGGCCGCGAGCTGCCGCCGGTGCAGCTGCGCTTCGCCAACTCCCGCGGCTAGGGTTTCCGGGGTAACGCACACATGCTCGATTTTCTCGTCGAACACACCGCCCTCGCGGCCTTCTTGAAGATGGTCTTCTTGCTGCTGGCCTTCGTCATGCCGCTGGCCTCGCTGTCCACCTGGGCGGAGCGCCGGCAGTCGGCCATGATGCAGGATCGTCTTGGCCCGAACCGCGCCGAGGTCACCATCCCCGGCCTGGGCTGGACGCTGCGCCTGTGGGGCATCACGCACTTCGTCGCCGATGCGCTCAAGATGGCGTTCAAAGAAGACTTGGTGCCCTCCAAGGTCGATCGTTTCCTGTATGGCCTGGCTCCGGTCATGGCCATTGCGCCGGTACTCATCACCTTCGCTATCATCCCGTTTGGTAGCGACCTCTGCGTCGGGCACATGACCGACGTCATCTCTAGCCTGGAAGCCTGCCGTGCGACCATTTCGCTGCAGGTGGTGCGGCTCGACATCGGCTTGCTGTTTTACTTCGCGTTGGCGTCGCTGGCGGTCTATGGCACGACGCTCGCCGGCTGGTCGTCGTACAATAAGTGGTCGCTGCTCGGTGGTCTGCGCGCTTCGTCGCAGATGATGTCGTACGAAGTGACGATGGGCCTGTCGCTGATGGGCGCCTTCCTGTACTACGGCACGCTGGAACCGAACGCGATGGTCGTGGCGCAGGGCGAGAACCCGCTGAACTGGGGCCTGTTCTATCAGCCGCTCGGCTTCATCCTGTTTCTGACCGCCGCCATCGCCGAGACCAAGCGCGCCCCGTTCGACCTGCCGGAAGGCGAGCCCGAGCTCATCGGCTATTTCGTCGAGTACTCGGGTATGCGCTTCGGCATCTTCTTCCTGGCCGAGTTCATTGAGACCATCTTCCTGGCCGGCATCGTCACCACCATCTTCCTAGGTGGCTGGCACGTGCCGGGCTTGCACGAAGACGGCTTCAGCTTCCTCAAGCTGCCGCACATCGCCGTGGTGTTGACGCGCAGCGCGGTCTGGGGTCTGAAGATCCTGTTCCTATGCTGGCTGCAGCTCCTGATTCGCTGGACGCTGCCGCGCTTCCGTCCCGATCAGCTGATGCGCATGGGCTGGAAACAGCTCCTGCCACTATCGCTGCTCAACATCGTTCTAACCGCTGCCTGGGTGCTCTGGCGCTCGGCTCACTAGTCGGCCCCATCGGAGGGATTCCTCGTGGCTGCATCGCACGCTGATAAACACCACGCCTTGCCGGCTGCTCCCACCTCGGGTCAGGCCGCGGGCGCCCCGCGCAAGGGTACGATTGCGGTTCGCGTCGTCGGTCGCCCCGACTCGTTAGAGCAGCGCATCTACCTGCCGGAAGTGGTCAAGGGGCTGGGCGTCACCGCCAAGCACTTCTTTGCCAACCTGTTTTCCCGCAAGTACACCGTCACCGTCGAATACCCCGAGCAGAAGGTGAAGTATCCGCCGCGCAACCGCGGCCTGCACCGCCTGATGCATCGCGAAGATGGCGAGGTGCGCTGCGTCGCCTGCATGCTGTGTCCGACAGTCTGCCCGGCGCACTGCATCACCATCGTTCCGGAAGAGACGGGCAACGGGAACGAGAAGCGCCCCAAGGTCTTCGAGATCGATGAGCTGCGCTGCGTCGTCTGCGGCCTGTGTGTGGAAGCCTGTCCCTGCGACGCCATTCGCATGGACACCGGCGAGCACGCGACAGCGGTCGATTTCCGCGGCGACGCCATCCTCGGCAAGCTGGACCTGCTCAAGCGCGGTGCTCCTTCGACGGCCCATCAGGGCGGCGTCGGCGGCGAGTGGCGACAGAAGGCCGACAAGACCCGCGACTCTACGCCGTAGTGGTTGTTGACCAGCCGATTGCCTTTGAATGGCCCGTCCTGGGCCGCCGTCTCTTTCCCAGACCCAACCTTGCGAGCCAGAAGATCATGAACCTGCGAACTTCCTTCTTCGCTGCAGCGACGACGCTCACCCTGTCGGCCGGCGCCTATGCTCTCCCCGGCGGCGATCCCCTGTCGGGCAAGTTCTCGATCGAGGAGGCCACGCGCAGCCTCGCCGGTCAGGGCGTGCTGACGGCGGTGATCGACACCACGATGGGGACCCTTACCTGTGAGCTGTTCGAGAAGGATGCGCCGAACACGGTCGCCAACTTCGTCGGTCTGGCGCGGGGTCTGCGGCCGTTTCGCGATCCCATCTCGGGCGACTGGAAGAAGACGCCGTTTTACGACGGGCTGGTGTTTCATCGCGTGATCCCCGGCTTCATGATCCAGGGTGGCGATGTCACCGGCCGGGGCAGCGGCAACATCGGCTACAACATCCAAGACGAGACCAACGTCCCGCACAGCTTCGGCCAGGGCGGCATGATGGCGATGGCCAACCGTGGACCCAACACCGGCGACTCGCAGTTCTTCGTCACCGAGGGACCGACCCCGGCTCTCGACGACGGGGGGCGCGCTGGGGGGCACTATCAGATCTTCGGCCAGTGCAAGGAAGTCGCGCTGGTCAAGAGCATCGCCCGCGTTCCGCGCGACGGCATGGATCGACCGATGCAGGAAGTACGCATCAAGCGCGTCACCATCGAGCGTCGCAAGGGCGAGCCCGCTGCGGGCGTGACCAGCGGCAGTCCCCCTCCGGCAGGCCTGAAGCCGAAGACCGGGGCACCGGTCAAGCCGCCGGCCAAGCCTGCGAACTAGCGGAGGCTCTACAGATCCTGCAGGTTGCCGGGGTAGACCTTGGGCTCGGGCTTCGGCAAGGGGGTTTTGGGCAGCGACACACCCAAGAGCCGCACGGCGTTCTTGTAATAGATCTTCTCGAGAACTTCGCGCGGCAGGCCGACCCCGGAAATCGTCCAGCGTCCCTGAATGGGGGTCGGGCTGGGAATGTCGGTGTCGGTGGTCTCGAAGTAGCGCCAGGTCGCCTCGAAGAAGCGATCGCCGTCGGCTTCCGTCGGGGGTTCGCGACCTCCCGAGCCGAACATCAGCGCATCGGGAGTGCGGCCAACGGCAGTATCGGTCCCGAACAGCACGCGATCCTGATACTTGAGGAAGAAGGCGCGCATCCGTTCGGGCGAGTGGTTGCTATCGCGTCGGCCAATGGCAGGCAGTCGCGCTGCGGTGTCGATGACCAGGTTCGGGTAGGTATCGAGAAGCTGCGCCACCAGATCGGGATCTTCCGGCGCGTTGCCAAAGTGTACGCCGATAAAGAGCGTCTTGGGGTGACGCGCGACGCGGCGTACAAAGGCCTCGAACAGCGCGTTCCATGATGGCACTTCGCCGCGCTGATGCGGGGCATAGAAGCTCCAGCTGGGGTGCGCCTGCAGCTCTTCGAGGCGCTCGTTCTGGGCATTCGGCGCGAGCCAGAAGGCCTGCGGATCGCCGCTGTGGATGGCGACCGGCATACCCAGCTCACCGGCCTTTTCGAACACCGCATCGAGCCCAGGATCGTCGACGGCGAGCAGCTTGCCCCCCGGACCTTTTGCGCCGAGTCCGAGGATCTTGGGGATCTTCAGGCCGCGAGCCCCCAGCGCACGGGCCCGCTCAAGGTCGGCGGTCATGCGCTCGCCGTAGCCGGCCGACTCGCACAGCGACCAGTCGAGGTTGGTAAACGGCGCGATGCGACCGTAGGCGATCTCGCTGTCGGCCAAAAAGTCGTCGAGTCCGACAGCGGAGGGCGGGCCAGAGAGGTTGATCGCCTGGACGATGCCTTGGCGGTCAAACAGGCGGGCGGCGCGGCTGGCGGCTCCCAGAAGGACGTGGGTGTGGACATCGATGCGCGGGATGTCACTGCGCACAAAGGGCACTCGCACAGCCGGCGCAGTTGACGCAGACGACGGACTGCTCGGCGGAGGGCCGACGCGCTGGCTGGGCGCCGAGGATCGACAAGCCGGCAGCAGAAAAAATGCGGCCCAGAGCAGCGTCCTTGGACCGAGGCATGAGACGGAACGACAGGGATCGTTGCGCACTGCGGCGCAGTCTAGCACGCAGCCCGGGCTCCTCTTCCGAATCCGCTTGGCGTAACCGAGCCGGGTCGCCCGCGTTCGCATCCCAAAGTCGCGTCGCCGTCCCCGCAAGCGAGAGAGCGAAGTGATACGATCGGGGCGTGGTGGCCTATCGTCGCTCTAGGTCGGCAGGGCAGGCCTCGCGCCGCAGCGCGCTAGCGGGGGGCGGCTGGCTCTTGGGAGTCTTGGGCCTGCTTGGCGTGGTGAGCTACGCCGAGGGCCGGGCCGTCGTTACGCGCGGCAAGCTGACGGTGCGCCTGCATGGCCGCAACATTCCCCGCGATCACGTCGAGTTTCCGCCGCTGCGCCTTGCAGGGGATGGACGCTCGGCCGCGGAGAGCGCGTCGTCTGATGGCGCGAGCTCTACCGGGGCTGTCCCCGAGCCGATTGTGCCGACGCCTAGCCTTACGATGACCCCATCCCCTGCGACGTCACCTTCGCCCAGCAAAGAACCCAGCGCGACTCCAGCACCGACCGTCAGCGCCGCGCCGGATGAAAAGCCGGGCGATGCTGAGCCGGCCGCCGTGGCCTGCCGCGCCGATCACCAAGCGAACGAAGCCACCGTCCGCTGCACCGACGGCAAGAGCTGGACGATGCGGAGCGCCGGTCTGATCCTGCCGCCGGTCCTGCGCTGTTCTTCCAAGCATCCTGAGTGCTGCGAGATCGGCTTTCGCAAGCTGCGCGAGGTGCAGATCGCGGACCTCCTGCGCGTCGGTGAAGGTCAGGCCCCGGCCTGTTATATGCGGGTCGGCGATTTTCTCGTCAACCCACCGTCGTCGCCCTACGCTTCGTCGTCCTACGATCGGCTGGATGACGAGCTGCCGCCCGGCCTGCGTCAGCACCGCGACTGCCCCAAGGGACGCTATCTGGCTCTGGGGACTTGCCAGGATCCCAGCGATCTTTTACGCGCGATGCGGCCGCCGGCCATCGTCGATCGCAACCGCGTGCTGGTGCCGGAAGCCAGCGACGTCGTCGAGCGCATGCGTCGTGACTTTGACGCCAGCGGCAAGTGTCCGCAGAGCGCGCTCGATATCGAGGTGCTCAAGCGAATCTATGACGCCGCGCAGCTGCGCTTGCAGCTGGTCGCGGATACGCCGCTGGATGTCGAGCCGCTGCTGGCGCAGGCCCGTGATCCCGGCGGCACCGGTCCCGAGCTGGCTCTGGCGGCCTCGTGCGGCTACAACGCGACGTACAAGCAGTGGTTCCAGACGACCTTTCACTGCGCGACGCAGAAGACCTGCTTTGCGCAGAGTCACGCCAGCTTGCCGCACACCTGCGCCCAGTTTCAGCGGGCCACCACCGAGAGCGGCACCAGTCCCTACTTCTGGCCCTGGGCGAACTGCCAGAACGTGCCGTTCTGCAGCGCGGTCAGTAGCTCCAGCATCGAGTGCACCGGCGTTGCGCGTCTGACGGCGCTGGGGCGTGGTGTGTTCCTGATGATCCAAGAAGACACCGCTGGCGCGCCTTACTACTACGGCGTGCTGTTTGCGCGATCGCGTCCCCGCACCGCGGCCGAGCGCGAGGCCGCCACTCGTGCCCGCCGCCTGCTCGCGGACATCGCTCGCAACCTGCCGAACAAGCGCGAAGGCGAAAAGCTACACGAGCTCCTATCGTCGATCCCGGAGTAGCGCCGCAGCTACAGGCGATAGCCCAGACCTAGGTGCGTCGACACCGAGATCGGGCCGGGGGCCTGCGTCAAGCCATAGGCACCGACGCCGAGCTCCGCATGCAGCGCGCCGCTTGATCCCAGCCGCAAAAGATCCGCAGTGGCCCCCACGTGTCCACCCAGCACCACTGTCCACATCGATCGCCCAGGCATGGTGCGGCGACTGATGAGCAGCATGCCGGGATCGACGCCGACGCCGAGTCGAATGCGCTCGTGCATCTTCATCCAGATCTGCGGGCCGATCAGCACCACCTGATGCGGCAGCCCGGTTAGGAGCTGGCCGGCTTCGATGTGCAGGCGGACGCCACCCGACCAGCGCAGATCCTGCGCCCCAAGCTCGGCGATGAGGTTGGCCCCGGGCATCGACTGCGAGAACGCCCAGCGATAGGCAAAGCCCAGCGCCACGCGGCCGTAAAAATGCGCGCGCCGCGGGCTGACCGGAACATCGATGATCGGTGGAGCGAGTGCACTCGCCTCATCGCTGCTGGCTGGGCTTGTCGCTGCGCTGCCGGTTGGCAAGCTGGCTGTCGCAGGTGGCGGGACCGGGGCCGGTGGTGGCGGTGGGGCCACAACCGGAGCCGGAGCGCGTCGACCGCCGGCTGCGGCCACTTCGCCTACCCCCGCGAGCAGCACCGCCGCACTGAGCAGCCACAGACGAGCGCGAGGATGAAGCGGCATCAGCGACATGGCGGGACTTTGATCTGACAGGTCGGCATCGTCGTGCCCATCGCAAGGCAGGCAGGATGAAGCTCCCATAGATCCGGGTTGCAGGCGCCTTGATTCTTGAGCTCCTCGCAGCTTCGCGCTTGGATGCACTGGCCGCGTGCTTCATCGATGTCGGGCCGCAGGTTGCTGTCGCAGCCGCCGTGGACGCAAGAGATCGTCTCGATCGGAAGCCCAGGGCAGCAGCGCGCTAGCTGAGAGGCCGCCATCTCGCACGCAAGCTCGTCGCTGCCGATGCCATCATCGGCCAGGAGGAAGAGCAGCGCCGCCACCCCGACGAACGGGCGCGCAAAGCGATAAGCGACCGAGCAGCGTAAGCGCGAACGGCCAAACGACAGTGGGCGAGACCCGAACATCGCCGAGAAGTCTACGCAATGCCTATGCCATGCTGCAGCGGTGCCGCGACCCTCACCGACGCTGGTCCTCGTCGGGAGCAGGCCGCCAGATCTGGTGGATTTCGAACAGCGATGTCCCCGATCTGGTGAATGCTTATCGCGGAAGTGACATCGGCCTCGGTCGAGGGAGGTGCCGCGCTGGCTCAGCCCTCGTCGCGGGCGAACGGTGCAGCGAGCCGCGGTCCCACCGTCAGGACCGAGCGACGCGAGGCCATCTGCGACACCGGGCTCAGGCCGACGTGCAGGAAGGCGGCGGCGATGTGCTCGCGCTCGCGCAGCGGCGCCCGCAGGAGCAGGAAGCCTCCCGGCGCAAGCTCGGCGGCCAGGGTGCGCAGGAAGTCGAGATCATCGGTCGTCGTCCCCCTACGGGACGGCTTGGCGGCGGCCACCACGGCGAGCGCGGCGGAAGGCTCCGCCGCACCGCGCACGATGCGATAGCCCAGGGCACGCAGAGCCGGCGCAGCCTTCAGATCGAAGACCCGCGCCACCTGGCCTTCGCCCGACGGGATCAGGGTCGAGAGCGCGCTCCGCCGCACCGCCGGCCAGGCGCGCAGCGAATCAAGAACCGAAGAGAGCATGGGTGGGGCTAGCGAGGATTGATGATCTTGGTGTTGGGGGGCGGCGTGAACGAGAAGCGACTGTCGTCGATGTCGGTCTTGAGGTTGGTCTCGATGGCCGAAAAGACGATGTGATTGGTGCCGCCCTGCTGGTCGTACAGCACCGTCTCTTTGACCATGAACGTCTTGGGGTCGACGACGAAAATCAAGTGCTTGTACTGGGCCGTGGCTTTCTTGGGCACCAGTTTGAGCACCAGATCACCGGCCTGACCGAAGGCCTGTCCGTCGAGATAGGTGATATCAAATTCGTCGCTGAGCCGTCCCTTGCCGAACAGGAAGCTGACCTGGGCGGGAAGCTGCGAAGAGTTGAGCGGCTGGCGGAACGCTTGCTCGTCCTCGGGCTCGTACATCCACAGCATGGCGCCGTCGGTGACGAACAGCTTTTTTTCCGGCTTCTCATAGTCCCAGCGCATCTTGCCCGGCTTCTTGAGGCGCAGCACGCCGCTGGCCTGGCGCTTGCCCATGGCGCTGGTCAGCGTCTGCGCGAAGCGAGCTTTTAGGTTGCCGGTGTTCTCGTAGACCTTCTGGATGCTGTCGACGACGCGAGTCAGCACCGGACGATCCGCAGCCGCGCTGGCCGTGGCGGCGGCGGGGGAGCCGGCTGCGGGAGTGCCGGCTGACGCGGCGGCACCGGGCTTGCCAGCGGCAGGCGCGGCGGGGGTTGGCTTGGCTGGCTTGCTCGTCGCGGCGGCAGCGGGAGCGGGCTTGGTCGCGGGGGCAGCCGTCGTCGGTGCGGTCGCTGGCTTGGCCGCCGGGGCAGCCGTCGTCGGTGCGGTCGCTGGCTTGGCCGCCGGGGCTGCCGTCGCTGGCGCTGGCGCTGGCGCCGCGGGACTAGGTGTCGCGGCAGGTGCGGCCGTCGTCGTCGCGCCCGTTGGAGCTGCTGGCGGGGTCGCGGCGGGCTGGGCCAGGGCGGCGGGCAGCGTCGAAGAGAGGAGGCCCAGCGTCAGGACCGCTGCCCAGCGAGCGCCGGCACGGAAGGCGGGACCGGAGCGGGTCAGGGGACGACGCGGGATGCACGTGATCATTGCTTTCTCCCAAAGGGTGCGTAGAAGTTTGACCATTCTACGCAGGCAACTATTCGATGCATCGAGTTCTTCTAGTCGAAGATGAGCGCGCCATCGCGGAATCGTTGGCTTTTGCGCTCTCGCGCGATGGCTTTGGGGTCACGCATGCGGGGAGCCTCGCGGCGGCCCGTCCGCTGGTTGCAAGCTGTGACCTCATCGTCCTCGACCTGATGCTGCCCGACGGCTCGGGCTTTGCCCTGCTGCATGAGCTACGCAGCGCGGGGCAGCGCACACCAGTCATCGTGTTGTCGAGTCGCGATGAAGAGACCGATCGCGTCGCCGGGCTGGAGGGCGGAGCCGACGACTATGTCGTCAAGCCGTTTTCCCCGCGTGAGATCGTCGCTCGCGTGCGCGCCGTGCTGCGTCGCACCCAGCCCGAGCCGCCGCGGCGCAAAAGTGGAGACGCGTTGCCGCGAGCTGCTGTGCCGCTCTACATCGACGCTGAGACGCGTCGCGCATCCTATCAAGACACGCCGCTCGATCTGACGCGCACCGAGTTCGATCTTTTGCACGTACTCGCTAGCTCGCCGGAGCGGGTGTTTAGTCGTCAGCAGCTTCTCGATAGCATCTTCGGTGCGGGGTACGTCGTTACAGATCGCACGGTGGATGCGCACATCAAGGCGCTGCGGCGGAAGCTCACGGCCGCTGGGGCGAGCCCCGATCTGATCGAGACGGAGCGCGGTGTCGGCTATCGCTTGCGCGAGCCGCTGGCGGAGTGGGGGAACGGCTCGGGGGGGGCGTAGGGCTTAGGGGGGTGTTTACAAATTGGGCTGCGAATGCTCTTGGCGCGGACTTGCTGCACGGCTGGGGCCCCCGCTTTCCGGGACACTTTTTTTCCGTCGGGGCGCCG
>CALFYE010000386.1 GCA_937952145.1 uncultured Myxococcales bacterium | reverse complement strand
ACGAGATACATTGGCGTGACTGGAGTTCAGACGTGTGCTCTTCCGATCTCACCGAAGGCAACCTTGAGCGCATCCTGCAGGTCGTGCAGGCCATCGGCCAGGTGATGGTCATCATCGACGAGTGCGACCGCGCCTTCGGCAACCAGGGCGACGAAGATGGCGGCACCAACAGCCGCGTCATCGCGCGCATCAAAGAGTTCATGTCGGATACCGCGAACCGCGGCCGCGTGCTCTTTGTCCTGATGACCAATCGGCCCGACAAGGTCGACATCGACCTCAAGCGGGCTGGCCGTCTGGACCGCAAGATCCCGTTTTTCTACCCGCAGACCCCGGCCGAAGTCGAGACCGTGCTCCTGGCGCAGCTGCGCAAGAACAAGGTGCAGAGCGAGCTGAAGTTCCCCGACCAGCGCGGCATCCTGGAGCCCATCGTCGGCATGTCGAACGCTGACATCGAGGCCGTGGTGCTGCTGAGCAGCGACTACGCCAGTCAGCGCAGCGAACAGGCGGCGGTTAACGGCGAAGACCTGACGCGCGCCGTGCGCGACTACCTGCCATCGCGCGACGTCGAGATGCTGGAGCTGATGGAGCTGCTCGCGGTGTTTGAGGCCAGCAACCGCCGCATGCTTCCCGCCAAGTACGCCGATCTGCCGATATCAGACTTGCAGCAGCGCCTACACCTGCTGAAAGTCACGGCCGGTTCTAGGCGATAATGACCCCCACGCAGACGCTGTCCTAGCGCACAACGAAGGAGCCAGGAATGAACTTCTTTTCTGAGATCACCGTCGAGAATCACCACGCCGAAGCGATTGCGCGTGGCCTGTTTGCCATCGCTCACTCGGATGGCATGCACGAGCGCGAAGCCGCCCTGGTCGGTGCGTTCTGGGCCGAGACTGGCGGCAGCATGCACGCCCTGGCTTCGCTGGAGCGCGGCTCGGCCATCACCGGCGAGGAGCTGGCAGCCGCGCTGACCACCCCGGCTCTGCGACGGGTATTCCTCAAGACGGCGCTCCTCATGGCCTTTGCCGACGGCAAGGTCAGCGAGCAGGAGAGCCAGCTGGTCCGCACCTACGCCGACGCACTCGCCCTGACCAGTGACCTTGTGGCTCTGGAGGCCGAGGTTAAGGACTACCTACTCTCCCAGCTCGCCCACATCCACAACACCGAGGCCCTGGTGGAGATCGCCAAGAAGCTCGCGATCTAACCGCATCGGGGGCGACCCATCGTGATACATCTAACTAGATGCAGGCTGCGGCTGGGAGCTCCGTGACGTCCGTCGATCTTGTGCTCATCGCTGCCGGCGATCAGCGACTGCAGGCCGAGCTGCGGGCCCGCCTGCACGAGGTCGATGTCAGCTCGATCCTCGTCGGTGATTTAGAGAGCGCGCGCGGAGCCCTGCAGCGCAATACCTTTGCTGTGGCGGTCGTCGATCTTGACGGCTTCGATCAGACGGCAGCCCTGGCGTTTATCGCCAGCGTACGTCGCCAGCAGCCGCTGACCGAGGTCATCGCTCTCATGGCGCAGCCCAGCTTCGAGCGGGCCCTCATTGCGATTCGCCAGGGGGCCTGCGATGTGATCCTCAAGAGCGCCGATCAGCTGGGCTATCTTGGGCCGCGCGTGCTGTCGCTGCGCTCGCAGGCGCAGCTGCGCCTCGATCGTCAGCTCATACTCGGCGACTCGGCGCGCATGAACGAGGAGCTGTTCCTCAAGCTCACCGATTCAGCCCGACGCATTGGCGAGCTGCGCTTTCAGCTGGCGCAGCGTCCAGCCGCCCCGCCGCCGCCGCCTGCGACGGGCGCGCCCAGCAAGCCGCCAACCACCGGCAAGGCTCCGCCGCCGCCTCCGACGGGTAAGGGCTCGACGCCACCGCCCTCGCAGCCCGGTATAGCCACCGCACCCGAGGAGACCGCGCAGGTCCTGATCGTCGAAGAGGACGGCTGGCTGGCCCGCTCGCTGTCTTCGCTGCTGCCCAAGTCCTTCGTCGTAACGACGGTGACCAGCGGCGGTGGAGCACTTGATCTGACCTCGGCGCGGACGTTTGACATCGCGCTTATCAAAGACGCGCTGCCCGATCTGCCGGGCCGCATGCTGGTGCGCAACCTGTCGCAGCAAGCGGCGGAAGGCATGTACCTGCTGTGGTCGCCGCCCGCCGGTAAGCGGGCCGGTGTCATCGAGCGCTTCGATGGTCGAGCGGAGGCTGGCAAGCTGGTGCCGCTCGTGCCCGAGTTCTTCGAGGCCAAGCAGCTTGCCGAGCGCCTGCCCGAGCTCTTCTCGGCCCAGCTAGCCCGTCGTCGCGAGCGCAAGTTCCTCGCGGACTTCCGCAGCGAAAACCTCGAACTTTTGCGGCGCTTGGCCGACCTACGCAAGCGGCTCAAGCCGTTCGAGTCCGAGCTGGGATCGGGGACCGCCAGCCAGCAGGCCGGCAGCAGCGGCAACTTCAGCCCGGTCTCGGGCCCCGGCAGCACCAGCGGAAGTTTTCCCGGTGGACGTCGCGGCTGATATTCTCCCCGCATGGCCACCGCGGGGCTGATTGTCATCGGGGACGAGATTCTCTCCGGCAAAGTCGTCGACACCAACACGCCGTTCCTCATCGGCGAGCTACGAGAACTGGGCACGCGCCTCGGTGAGATCGCGGTCATCGCCGATCAGCGGGCTGGCATCGCCGAGACGGTCGCGCGTTTCGCGGCTCGCTACGACGCTGTCTTCACCTCGGGCGGCGTCGGGCCCACGCACGATGACGTGACCATCGCCGGAGTGGCTCAGGCCTTTGGCGTGGGTGTCGCACGACATCCTGAGCTGGCGGCGCTTTTGACCAACTACTATCGCAGCCTACCGCGTAAAGCGACGACGGCAGCCGCCGAAGCCGAAGCCCAAGCCGACGCGCACGAGGAGCTTCTGGCCCGCAACCTGCGCATGGCCGATGTGCCCGAGGGCACCACGCTCCTTGCCGGTGCCGATCTCAAGTGGCCGGTGCTCTGCGTGCGCAACGTGTACATCCTGCCCGGCATCCCCGAGATTTTTCGGCGCAAATTTCTCGCCATCCGCGAGCGCTTCCGCGACTCGCCGTTTTTCTTGCGCCAGATCTTTATCGTCTGCGAAGAGGGCGAGATCGCGCATCACCTGGACGGCATCGCCGCCAGCTATCCCGATGTCGCGCTGGGCAGCTACCCGCGACTGGAAGCCGCCGCTGACGGCCACCGCGTGCGCCTAACGCTGGAAGGCAAAGACCAGGCGCGGGTCGCTCAGGCCAGCGATGCCCTGGCCTTGCGCTTGGGCCCTGCTCGCATCGTCTCGCGCGGGTAGACCTCCGAGGCTTTCAGCCTCTGCCCTGGCGCATTGCGTAACGCGGCGCTTCCCGGGGATACTGGGAAGTAATGGCTGCTCTGCAGCGTCGCCGTCTAAGCCTCCGCCCGAGCCTGTTTGCGCAGATCGTCGGGCTGGGCGTGCTTTCGGTGGCACTGACCATCGCCTACTTCGCGCTGATCAGCCTGCGGCTGGAGTACTCGGCCGAAGAAGAGCGCTTCGGGCTGGCGCTGGATCGCATCGCCGCGACGGCAGCGCTTTCGATCGATGGCGATGCCCACCGCCGCATTCGCAGCAACGCCGACGCCAACAGTCCCGAATTTCGCCAGATTCGCAACTACCTAGAGCACGTCCGCGCCGCCAACTATCTGCGCTTCGACCAGATCTACACCTTCCATCCGGTCAGCGATGACGAGCTTCGCTTTGCCGTCATGCTGCACGAACGACCCTTCATCGGCGATGCCTATCGCGTCGTGCCCGAGAACCGACCGGTGCTGATGCGCGCCCTGCATCAGCGGGTGGCAGTGCACACGCGCCTGTATCGCGATCCGCATGGCTCGTGGGTGTCGGCCTACGCACCGATCTTCGATTCCAAGGGGCAGCTCGCTGGCCTGCTGGAGGTCGATTACACCATCGACGAATTCCTGCACGCCGTCGAAGCGCGCGCCCGCACGCTGGTCCTTGTTTCGCTGATTGGCCTGCTTTTGGCCACGGTGGTCAGCGTCATGCTGGCGCACAGCGTGGGCCGTGCGCTGCGCAAGATCCGCAAGGGCGTGGCCGAGCTAGAGAAGCAGAACTTCGACCACCGCATCGATCTTTCGCGCGGCGATGAGCTAGGCCTGATGGCCAACCAGATCAACCGCATGGCGGCGACGCTCGCCGAGCGCTTCCAGATGCTCAAGTATCTGCCGCAGCACACGGTCGAGGCCATCTCGCATCGCACGCAGCGCGGCGAAGCGGCAGTCACCACGCGGCAGGAGGGGGCGGTGTTCTTCTCGGACATCCGCGGCTACACCGCCATCTCAGCCGAGCTAGCCGATGAAAAGATCGTCCAGATGCTCAATCACTACCTGCGCCGCCAGGCCGAGATCATCACGCAGCACGGCGGCGTCATCGACAAGTACATGGGCGATGCGGTGCTGGCACTGTTCTTTGGCAAGGCTGCGGCTGAGCGCGCGGTGCGGGCCGCGCTGGCCATCCGCGATGCCGTGGCCGGTCTCAACCGCGACGCGGTGTTTGAGTGCCCGGTGCATATCGGCATCGGCATCAGCTTGGGCGATGTCGTCCTTGGTGAGATCGGCTCAGAAGAGCGCCGCGAGCGCACACCGATCGGCACGGTCGTCAACCTGGCCTCGCGCTTGGGCAGTCGCGCCGGAGCGGAAGAAGTCTTGGTCAGCGAGTCGATCGCCCGCGCGCTCGGCGACGATCTGGACGCCACACCCACTGAACCGCTGCAGCTCAAGGGCTTTAACGAACCGCAGGCGGCTCGCTTGGTCCGCGGACTGCGCGCTCGCTAGCTGGTCGCACTAGCCGTGACGGCTGCGGCCTGCGGCATCGGCTCGTGCGTCGAGAGTCTGCGCGCAGCGTGCGACGACCACAGCAGGCACAGATCGCCGAATTCGTGACACAGATAGCCCTGCTGCCCGGCTCGTTCCCAGGCGGCGGCCAGCCGTGCTTTCGATGCGAAGGCCGACAGCAGATGAAAGTGACTCTCACCAGGGCCGTGCATGCCAGTGAGCAGGCCATCGACAACCGCAAGCCCCGTGTGCTCGTCGAGAAGCAGGCTGCTGACGCCGGTCCCGGGCCGCAGCGTGCCGAGGGGACTGCCGGCCTGCCGTGCGCTGCGCTCGGCTCCTTCTAGGGCACGCACCACGGTGGTGCCGACCGCGATGACCCGTCCGCCGCGTCGACGGGCGCGCTCGATTGCGGCGACGGTGATGGCCGGCAGGTCGTAGCGCTCGGGCAGGGGCAGCAAGCCATCAAGAGCGGGGTCACCGCTGCTGCTGATGCCGGCGGCGTGGGTCAGCCAGGCCAGCTCCACACCACGCTGGCGCAGCGACAGCAGGATCTGCCACGACAGTGGGAAGCCGGCCGACGGCATCTCGGCCGCCCAGGGACGCGCGCTGTAGACCGTCTGCACCGACCACAGAGGCAGCTCGTCCTTGAGATAGCTGTACTGGATGGGCTTGCCGAGCGCGTACAGCGTCTGCAGAAACGCGGCACCGCGCTGGAAAAACCGCACGTCGATCAGGCGAGACGTCGCCGCGGCGACCTGCACCACTTCGGCTTCTAGCACCGGCGTGGATGCGGCCTGACTCGCTGCGGGGGCGTGCCCAAAGTACAGGCGATCGCCGGGCTTCAACGACGGGGGCGGTGGGCGGTGCTCGGTCGCGGTGCGCCAGTCGCCGGCACCCAGCAGGGCCGCTCGCCAGACCTCGTCAGCACTGATCCCGGGCTGCGGCGCGCCCAGCAAGCGAAGCTCGATCGGCTGACTGGCGGCCGTCACGCCCATAAGCGAAGCCGGCATCGTCGCGGCATCGTTGAGCACCAACAGATCGCCGGCCTGCAGATAGCGGGGGAGGTCGGCGATGGTCATCGGGCGAGTCTCGCGACTGCCGGGCGGCGAACCATCCTCCAGGGCTGGCAGTACCAACAAGCGGGCATCGCTGCGCCGCGCGCGCGGGCCGGTGGCGGGGCGCATGGCTAGTCCTCCCTCGGCAGCTCAGCAGCGGTGTAGCGCAGCTTGGCGCCCGGCTGGGGTGTCGTGGGCAGGCGGTGGAGCAGCGCCACGATGCGCGAAGCGACGGTGCGGGGATCCGCCAGCGTCGTCGGATCAGCCTCGGGGCAGGCCTCGGCGTGCATCTGGGTGTTCATCTCGCCGGGATCGAGGCTCAGAAAGTGAATGCCGTGCTCGGCTAGCTCGGCGGAAAAGGTGCGCGCCAGGTGATCGAGCGCAGCCTTCGAAACGCCGTAGGCCCCCCAGCGCGGATAGGCTCCGACCGCGGCATCCGAGCTGATGTGAACGACGGCGCGAATCGCTGGTGGCGTTGCCGAGGCGTGACCCGCCGCCGCGCGCAGCAGCATCGAGCCGACGAGGATCTTGCTCAGGCGAAACGGTCCCAGCAGGTTCACCTGCAGCACCTGCTCGAAGTCTTCGCATTCGGTATCCAAGAGCAGGGGCAGCGGCGTGGGCCCCAGCGTGCTGGCGTTGTGAATCAGCAGATCGATCGGACCGACCAGCGCTGCGGCCTCTTGCGCGATCGGATGGATGGCTGCTTTGTCGCCGACGTCGCCGACGATGCCGTGGGCCGTGCCACCCACCTGACGAATGTCGGCAACGACCTCGGCCAGCGCCTGGTGATCGCGGGCGACCAGCACCACGTGAGCGCCACGGGCAGCGAGTGCAAAGGCCAGGGCGCGACCGAGTCCGCGGCTGGCTCCAGTAATTAGCGTTGTGATGGGTTGGGTCTGCATGGGAAAGCCTCCTTCCACGAATCACTGTGATTGCCGCCTGCTACTTTGTCATCACGCTTGCTAAAGGATTAGCAAGGCGCCATTGTAGCGGCATGAGCAAGCTCTCCCGCGACGAGAAACCCAGCCAGAAGACTCGCCCGCCCTCGGCCAGCACGCCGCGTCGGTCGGTCAGCGAGGTCCGCGATCCCAGCGAGCGGCTGAGCGGCTACCTGGCTGACAACCTGCGCCAGCTCCGCGAGAGCCGCGGCCTGACGCAGCAACAGCTGGCGAAAGCCGCCGGCGTGCCGCGTCCCACCTGGGCCAACTTAGAGTCGGGCGCAGCCAATCCGACGGTCTCGGTGCTGGTGCGGGTGGCGATGGCGCTGCAGGTATCGGTGGAAGAGCTGCTGGCACCGCCGCGCGTCGCGGTGCGGCTGTTCCCGGCCGACAGCCTGACGGTGCGTAAGCGCGGCGTGGTCACCGTGCGCAAGCTCCTGCCCGAGCCGCTGCCTAGCTTGGAGCTCGATCGGCTAGAGCTGCCGGCGGGCGGGCAGATGATCGGCGTGCCGCACACCCCGGGCACTCGTGAGTACCTGACCTGCGAGCGTGGCACCGTCGAGCTAACCGCATCAGGGCACAGCTTCACGCTGCTGCCGGGCGATGTCGCGGTGTTTCGCGGCGATCAGAAGCACAGCTATCGCAACCCCGGTCGCGAACCGGCCGTGGCTTACAGCGTGGTCGCGCTCTCGCCCGCAACACCGCTGCCCTGATCATCGGATTGGCGGCACTTAGTTCGAGGCGTTCTCAGGCTCGCCCCCATCGATCTGCCCAAGATGAGCTGCGACTGCGGCGCCATGCTTTTCCGCCAGGGCAGCGAGGATCTTCCGCTCATCGTCTAGTCGATCGAAGAGCAGGTTTTCCTTAATCGTGCGCTCCATGGTGGGATTGAACTGCGAGTACACCGCGGGAAAGCAATCGACGCAGAATGCGTCGAACTCTGGCGCGGTCTTGAGCACCTTGGTCATGAGCAGCCGCAACTCGGCGCGGGGCAGATCGGGTAAGGCGGTGAGGTCGACGGGGCTGGCGTCTAGCGCTGGCCGCCGGCCGGCTGGCGGAACGAGCGGCAGGCTGAACGCGGGCGTTCCCGAATCGCGGGGCGCGTATTTCTGCATGAGCACGCGGAGCACCTGGCGCAGCGCCGCTTCGTCGAGGCCCACCGCCAGTTCGAGCATGATCTCGAAGTTTCGTTTTTCGGTCGCCTTCTGCATCGCGAAGACCACTGCGGCCAAGGCCGAGAGGGCGAGACCGATGGCCCACCCGGGCCGAGAACCCGAGCCCGGCATGCCGATCAACACTCCGATGCTGCCCAGCGAGAACGCGATCGCCAGGCCAAAGCCCAGGCGAAAGTATCGATCATTTTCGCGCAGGCAACGTCGCAGCCCGCGGTCGAGCTGCGCCAAGCTACGCGAACCCAGCGGGGGTGCACCCACGGGGCGCTGGGGCAGTTGTAGACTTTCACGCTCGAGCTCCAACGTGACGTCGTGTAACCAACGCACAAAGTTCACTTGGCGGCCTCCGCTTGGGGTTGGAGTGCATCGATGACGGTGCGCATTGCCGCTTCATACGTCATGGCCGCGCCCCGAAGCGAGGAACGGCGGCGTTGCTGCTCTAGAAAAAGAAGAGCGGTCTTGGTGAGGATCAGGCCGGCCTCGATATGCGCGGGCCGTTGGCTCACGGCGATGCGCATATGGGGTCGGGCGCGACGCAGCGCGGTCCCTAAGCTGATCGAGCGACACATCCGCAGGTCGACCATGCCGGCATGTTCCGGAGGAAACGCCGCGATAAACTGGGTCGCGGTAATCATCGTGCCCGACAGCTCGATCCCTCGTGCTGGTGCCAGGACCGTTGGGCCGCAGAGTTCGTCCAAGCGCGGCCGGTCGAGGGCAATGAGGCCAAACTCGGCCAGCATCGCTCCTCGCTGCCGCACCAACACGTCGGCATCACGTAGATCGCTCAGTGGCTCGGCCTCGCGACTGCGGTCCGAAAGCGTTAGCAGGTGATCAATGCCACGCAGTGCGTCGGTCAAGTCAAAGGGGTCGGGCAGCACACTGCGCAGCAGTGCGAGCTCGCCTTCGGGGCCTGTGCTAATGCGCTCCAGAAAGGCCGCGACATTCAGCACATCCTCGGGTGCTACCGTCGGAAAGGTCATGTGGGTAACCAGAACGGTGGCCTCGTGACGGGGGATCTGCTTGCCCAGATCGTCGAGGGTAGCGTCAAGCACCACCGTCGCTCCCAACCCCGCACATTCTCGACACAGCCGCTCAGCGATGGCCGCTGATTCGGCGTATGCGCTCCACGCCCGGGCCAGATCGCCATAGGCTGCGGTCAGGTTGCTGAGGTAATCGGAGCCGCGCTGCCAAGCCCGCTGAAAGCCTGCCTGGTTTACCGGCACGCCGATGAGCAGCGCGACACGCTCTGTGCTCATGCCGCGGCCTTAACCTGGGAACGACCAAGCGCCGACGGGATCCCGTCATCATTGGGTGGACCACGACGCCTCGGGCGGGGGGCCTGCACCTGCCACCAGTCCCCGGCCGCGTCGATGACCTGGGTCTGAACGCGCACGCCATGCTTGGGTCCCAGACGACGGATTTCCTGATGCAGCAGCGTGGCGGGATCAGACGATCCCGGCAGCTCGTTGCGCTCTGCCGATCCGAACAGAGCGTACAGGCGATGGTTCACGGCGCTCAGAATCTGCCCGATTTCACTTTCGCGAACAGACTTCGTAAACGACACCCAGAAGCGCACAAGCGCGGCGCGCAGACCGGGTTTTCGCGCCGGGATCTCGGCGCGTACTTCCGCGCGAACCTCCTCGCCCTGGCGTTCGAGCTTGCCGACTTCGACTCGAATCTTGCTGAAGTCGTAGTTCTCGCGATTGAGGGTGCGGCTAAACCCGGTCTCCTGCCGGACCTGCGCCGCGACGTCTTGAGCGAAGCCGCGACGCTGCGCTTGCGCTTGCAGCCCGCGCAGCATCGTCTGGTTTTCGGCTGGGGTAAATCCGATCATGTCCAGGCCAGCCGGGCGGCGGGCTCGCCGGGCACTGCGCCCAGCTCGTGAGGCCTGAATGCGGAGGGCGGTCAGCTCACTGGCCTGCCCAAGATTTTGCGTGCGCACTGGAGGCAGCCTATCGGGTCCCATCACCCAGTACATGCCGCCGTGCTTGACGGTCCGCACGCGCTCTTCCGTTGCATCGCGCCAGGCGCCGACAACCTCGCGCGGGAGCGCTAGGCGCGCCGGCTCCAACATCCGCACCGAAGTCGAAGCCGACAAGGCTGAACGACCTGCCGGGGCACCCAGCACCGCGCGACCGCTGCGCTGCGCCGGACGTGGTGTCTTGCCCAAGGCCAGCGATAGCTCGGCAGCCAAGCGTTGGGGATCTTGTCGCACCATGAGTCCGCGCGCCGCCCGCCGGAGGAGCGCCGGTGCGCGATCGACATCCTCGGGGTGGAGGACGAGGGCGTTGTCCTTGACGGTGACCTGCGACCGCCCGACCTCGGAAGAGGTCTCAATCCGCGTTACGCCGGCCCGCAGGTTATGGCCACCGATATCGCCGGCCCCTACGGAACGGGACATGACGACCACCGGCGTATGAATCCAGCTCTCGCCCGTCGGAGCGACCTGCGAAACATAGCGCGCTGCGATGCCCTCGTGGGCTGCCAGTGCCTCCAGGTAGTCGCTCGCTTGGGAGAGGGCGGCACGCGCCGAGGGCTGATGTACGGCCATATCGAGCTTGATGCCGTCGCGCTGTAGCAACTGCCGCGTTCCAGGGTCAAGCCCCCGCCACGCCTTGTGTGAGGCCCGCAGCCGCTCGCGGATGGCAAGCTCTTCCTTCTTGAGTTCCCGGTCTAGCCAGGCATCGTACTGGGCTTGCTGCTCCGCCGACAGCCGTGACCGCATCGCTTGATCCCGGTCGAGAATCGACTGTTTGATCCGCTCCAGCAGCACCGGTGTACCGATGCGCTTATCGAGATCGCGGGGGCTGACCTGGCTTGCGGTGCGCAGAAACGGGGCCATCGCGGCAGCAAAACCTTGGGCCGGGCGCAGTCCGAGCGGCGCCGGCTGAGCGTCGGGATCGCGCTTGAACAGATGGAAGATCTGATACAGCGCCGCGTACTGCACGACCCGCACCAGGGTCGGGTTCTGCATAGCGGCGTACCAGTTGTATGCCGTGTCCTCGTGGGCAGCGACGGTGGGAGCCAGCTTGGGATCCTCCCCCGGGATATAGCTGACCGGCAGCGCCCCCGTGCGGGATAGGGCGTATACGGCCACCTCTCCCATCGGCACGGCATAGCCCAGGCCGGTCGTATTCCAGTTGAAGGTCAGGCGGGCTTGCTTGGTCTGCTTGTAGACAATCGTCGACAGCGCCTCGGGGAATGCCCAGTTGCGCGGAGGCGCATAGCGGAAGTTCTGATACTTGACGTCGCCATGCTCAGACCAGCCCTTTAGGAGCTGGTCAGCCACGTTGAGCAAATCTCCATACTCCGTATTCACTAGCTCTGGACTCAACAGGATCGGCGCCCAGTCCCAGGCTTCGTTGTAGCGACCTGCTCCGGGGTGCAGACGCTGATAGCTCTGGGCGAGCTCGCCCTTGACCGCGACGGCAGCCAAGAGGGCCAGCGTCTCACTGCGCAGCGGGGGGATCAGCTCATAGGGGGCCACGCGCTCCCGCGCCAGGATCAGCAGGCCGCTGGCCTGTTGGATGGCCCCGAGGATCAAGTCGCTCTCCAGAGCGAAGATCCGAGCATCGGTTAGACAGTCCGATACCGGAACCCCACGCGGCAGCCACCAACCGACAAGCGATTGCTCCGGCAGGCGGTACACGCCGCAGCTGGCGCTGCTCACCAGGCTCGACCGCGGAATTCGCTTGCCTCCCTCCACGGCGACAAACCGCGCCTCAGGAGCATGGACCCAGCGATGCAGCTCGCTCGCCCGTACCCCCAGATCGAGCGCGAAGCGTCCAGCATCATGCCACGGGCGCTCAAACGGTTCGCGATACACAAAGGCTCCATGTTCCGAGCGGAACAGCAGGTGGTGGAGCACGCGCAGCTTGCGCCAGACTTCCAGCTCACCGCCGTCGAGATTCCCCACCACGTCAAACAGCCACCCCTGATGGCCGTTGGCCTGCTGCATCACCGATGCATCGGGGACCAGCTCTTTGATCTGGGCCAGCGTAACGTGTGGCGGCGGCTCAGAAAGCACGATAGAGCAGCTGCCATCACCCCGCAGATCCGAGACCGCAATCCCCTGAAACCCCACCGGGTGCGCTGTGCGAAAGCGGGACCACAGGGCCCCCGCAGCATCCTCACGTCGGTCCTGAGCCGTCTGCGGGGCAAACAGCGAGCCGCCCGGCCACACCGCAGCGGGGCGCACCTCGGGATCGGGGGCCATCATCTCGGCTACCAAGCGAGCCACCGCGGGTTCCAGCTTGCCTCCTCCGGTACCGACGACGGCAGCCCCATCTGAGCGCGGCGGAGTGCTGCTGTGCGCTACCGAGGCTTCCAGCGCCTGTCCGAGGCAGAGAAAGCCAATAACGCTTAGCCACGATGAAAGAAACAGCGCTTGCCCTAAGGTCCTGCGCTGCCGCCTAGCTTCCGAGACTGCCGCCTGCCGGTTCCTGATCGTCGTCATGCTTGCGCCCATCCAACGCGAGAGAAGAGGGTCCTGAATACTCCTACTACGTTGCGTCGAGGTGGTTTCTGACCACACGCGAGCCCCACGCGTCGAAACTCGACCTGTCGTTCGGTCGACGGCCCATTTCTGGGGCCAATGCCGTCGCTGCCGGCATCGCCTGCCGGACCGCGGCGCCAGACACCAGCACATGATGTGTCTATTGCGGGATTGTCAGAGCGGCGATGGCATCGGCGCACATCTGCATGGATTGGAGTTCACATCACGGTGAACGATGCCGTGCTCGTGCGCGTTGTGAAGTGCGTCAGCCACCTCGATGCCGATCTCGGGTATGCGACCGATCGGCAGCGGGCGACCGTCGAGTGTGTCTCGCAGCGTCTGCCCCTCGGAGAAGCTCCATCACCATGTAGGGGCCTGCATCGAGCTTTCCACACTCGTACACCGTGCAGATCTGGGGGGGTTGAGGCCTGAAGCGATCTCGAACGCGCGCGAAAATCGTTCGACTGCCGGCGGAGCCTGCGCAAAAGCGCCGGAGATCAGCTTGATCGCCAACTCATGATGGAGCTGTTCGTCCTTGGCGCGGTAGACGACTCCCATCCTGCCTTCGCCAAGTCTGGCGATGATTCGATAGTGCGCAATCCGATCAGGCATCATGTACAGGAATAGCGGGGGCACCTTCCCGTGGCGCGTTAGGGGTGAGACGGGACAGTGCGTTTTTCTGGCGTCGCTGCTTCCATACCGGCGTGGCTCGTGCCGGCGGAAGAAGGCGGGACTGGTGGGAGCTTCAGGAAGCAGTAACCGCAGAGCGTCGCTGCGCGCATGCCGAGGCCTTTGCAGCGCGGACACTCACGAAGCTCTGCTGCCTCCCCAAGAGCGAGTAGCTTGACCAAGCTGGGCCAGGATGCCAGCAGCTCGCCTGCCGCTGCGCGAAACTCCTCGAGCTTGGACAACTGTGATAAGCGCGAGATCTGTAAATCCATGGCAGTGACGCTAGCGCGGAGCGCAGCGCGTTCAGAACCCGGAAGCTCAAGGTGAACGTTAGACATAAATTTCAAAATAGCATTGTCATTCCTCATTCGCCAGCATGATTTCGAGTTTATTGAGGCTGGCTTTTGCGCTTTTTAATTTTGTAAAAGCATCTTCGAGCATCTGGCTGATCGCTACCTTTTCGTTGCCCGATGACGTTTGCATGATCCGCAGCGCATCATCCAGCTCACCTTCTACGATATTGATTTCCCCTCTCGCAAGCGTGATTTTTTCAAGCAGTTGGTCTTTGGACATTGATACCTCTTCTGCGCCGCACGGGCTCGCCTTCCCAAGACTAGGATGACATAATGCCGACGGCGCCCGCGTCTAAAGATATCAGAAATCGCGTAATTTTGAGCAAAAAAGAATTTTGGAGGCAACCGAGCACTGGTCGAAATTATTCGATAAATTGAGCGCGATATTTTAATGAATTCAGATCAACTCTTCTCGGAAGATCTGATAATCTGCTTCGATAATCACGACAACCTGAACATGTACCTAAATCTCAAAAAAATTCTCCCTACCAAGAGGCCTATTTTGAGAAAAAGTGCATAATCTTGCTAAAGGTGGAGCAAAAATTCCTAAAATAAAAAAAGCGACTCAGGCAAAGCGCAGCCGAGAGCTCCTGCAGCAAGTCAGGCGGCAAGAGAAAGAAGAGCGCCGTACCGAGCGCAAGGCCGAGAAAGCGAAAGCACATCCCTTGGCTGATGGCGACCCGGATCTCGTGGGCATCGTCCCGGGCCCCCAGCCTTCCCCCACAGAAGAAACGTAGTCCTTGGCGCTGAAGCAGTCATTTTACCGTCGGCAGCCAGGAAGCAGGGTCGGTCCAAGAGGCCGGCACGGGAGACGAACGTGAGCACGAAATTATATGTTGGAAACTTGGGCTACTCGATAAGCAGCTCGGATCTGAACCGGATGTTCTCGCAATATGGCGGGGTGAAAAACGCAACCGTCATTGAGGATCGGGACGCCGGCCGCAGCAAGGGCTTCGGGTTCGTGGAGATGGAATCGGTGCAGGAGGCCCAAGCAGCGATCGCAGGGCTCAACGGCCACCAACACGAAGGCCGATCTCTGACCGTCAACGAGGCCAAGCCGCGCGAGGATCGCGGTGGCTTAGGTGGGGGGCGGACCCGGCGCTCCTAAATGGCCTCCGTCCTGCGTGCTATCAGGCCGAGCTCTGTCCTGAAGTTTGCCGATTAAAAAGGAGCGCCATCCCATGGGCGAGCGTGGATTCTTCGACCTGCAGCTAAAGCTCGACAAGCTGCGTCAGCGTCGACAAGACGAAGATGCGAGTACGACCCTGGCGTTCCAGGAGAGGCTCGAACTCGGGTGGCTCTATCACGATAACGCGCTCGAAGGGGTGGTCCTTAGCCATCATGAGATCAAGGACGCGCTCGATGACAGGATCCTCACGGATCGCAGGCAGGGTGCTATGCACAGAGGCATTCGCGCTCACAAGGCGGCGATTGATTTTGTCCAGAAACTGGGGCGAGCGCCGGACAGCCAGAGCCCACAGCACGCCCCGATTACCGTCGCGCTGCTCAAGCAGCTACATGATCTCTTGATTCATGAGGGCCAGCCAAAAGGGAGTGCCTACCGCAGCGCCAAGCTTCCTCATCGGACCTATCAGCACGAGATCGTACAACCCGACAGAATTCCGCTGCAGATGCGCGAGCTCTGTGACTCGCTGAATGAAGAACCGGGCACCATGCATCCGCTGACGCGAGCGGCCAGCGCTCACTTCGACTTTATGGCCATCTACCCCTTTAATGAGCACAATGGCAAGGTAGCCCGCTTGCTGATGAATCTGTTGCTCCTGCGTGACGGGTTCCCGCCGACGGTAATTCCCGACATTGAACGCCGACGCTACTATGAAAGCCTGCGCTCTGAGAAGGAGTGCCTCGCCGAGCTCATCGCGGACACCTTGAACACCTACTGCAGCGCCGCGACCCACTTTATCGACGATCTCGCCGGCTTTCGGGGACCGCACGAAACCCACTGATCCATGCGTACATCTGAGGGTAAAAATGCCGTGCAGCGTCGGCTGCCGAGGCGGCTCATCCCTTCATCTGCTCGGCAATGTCGCTATACTCGATCGGAGCAATTCCTGCCCAATGCGACAGCATGGATATGAGACAGGTGAGTCTGGGGCCAAGGCCATTTCGGTGGGCGTACCGGTGCCCCTGGGCGATGCGATAGCACGCCTACTATGAGCGAGTCCTCCTGACCCGCCCCCGAAGTTAGCTCCGCTTATGTTGAAGCTCTCGATGTGCGACCAACTGCAAACCGCCGCAGTAATTAAAAAGCAATAAAGCAAAAATACATAAAAACATAATCACTTTATTATTTTTGATAATTGTCAGTTTACGGCGACAAACTCCTAGGAGCGCGTTGAAAAAGTCAGCGAGGAGGCCAAAGCGCAAGGCGGAGGAGGGGGCCC
>CALFYE010000385.1 GCA_937952145.1 uncultured Myxococcales bacterium | reverse complement strand
CCCGCTGGCCGCCCGCACACGCGCATCGAAGCCCACAGCGACTTTGCTCGCTCCGCCGTGTTCTCTCCTGACCGCGAGCAGCGCGAGATCCTGTCGGCTGGAGCCGACGGCTTGGCACGGATCTGGGATCGCAAGACCGGCAAGCTGCGGCGCGAGCTTCTGGGGCATGCGCTTTGGGTCAACTCCGCCGTCTACAGCCAAGATGGTGGCCAGGTGGTCACCGCCGGCATGGACTGCACCGCGCGAGTCTGGGATCTCCGCAGCGAAAGCGATCCGAGCGTCCTGCGCAGCGCCGATGGTTGCCATGACTGGATCCGCTACGCCGAGTTTTCGCCAGATGGTCAGTCCGTCGTCATGGCCAGCGGCGATAGCACCGCCTATGTCTTCGCCAAGCGCGCCGAAGGATGGAAGCTGGCGAGCAAGCTGGTCCACCCCCGCGACAGCCGAGAGGTCGCCTCGGCCGTGTTCTCGCGCGATGGTCGCGAGATCCTGACCGCCAGCGCTGACCACCGGGCCCGCAGGTGGCGCCTTAGCGATGGCCAGATCTTGCAGACCCTGGATCACGAGTCCGACGACTGGGTTCGTCACGCCGTGTTCTCACCGCAGGGCACGATGCTGCTCACCGCTAGCCGCAACGGTCTGGCCATGCTGTGGGACGTCGCATCGGGTGAGCTGCGCAGCAAGCAAGCGCTGCGCACGCTAAGTGGCCACACCGGCTGGGTGCGCCATGCCGTCTTCTCGGCCGATGGCCGGCGCGTAGTCACAGCTGGCGCCGACATGGCGGCCCGCGTGTGGGAGACCGCAAGCGGCGCTGAGCTCCTGGTGCTCAACGGACACAGCGGTCAGCTCTCGACGGCAGAGTTTTCGCGCGATGGCCGCTACGTCGTCACTGCCGGACGCGACGGCGTGGTGCTGGTACACGCCATCGATCCCGGGCTGCTGTGGACGTATGGCTGCACGCTCTTGGCCTCCCTGCCCGGCCACCCCCAGACTCGTAGCGACGAGATCGCGACCATCTTGGCCCGCTGCCGCGCAAAGAAAGACTAATGCGATGACGCCCCCTCCCCGTTCCCCCCGTTCCCCTCGGCTGCGCCCGTCTCCGACCGTGCTGGCTCTGCTCACGCTGGTCGTGGGGCCGGTGCTTTGGCTCGCCTGTGCCACCGCTCCGCCGGCCGCGATCGCGCCCCAGCCCCCGACGCCAGCTGCAGCCCCCAAAAGCGCTGAGCCGAGCGAGCTCGATGCCTATACCTTGCCGCTCCAGCCCGAGTGGACCGATCCCTATCGCCACAGCGATCTCAAGTCGGACGTTCGCTTCTTCCGCATCGGCAAGATCATGCGCGACTTCAGTCTGTCGCGCTTCGAAGCCATCGAAGTCCAGAACCACTATCGCGACCTCACCGCCGAAGGTCACGACGGGCCAAGCGCATGGCGCATGGCGATCGCCGAGGTCCGTGCCGGCCACCTGGGCAGCGGCGTCGACCTCGCCAAGCTGCGACAGGCGCCGTTTATCGTCGTCTACGATCTGGACGAGACGCTGTATCAGGTCGGCTACAGCAGCGGCGCGCGCGGCCCCGCTTGGCGCGATTACGGCTTCGACAACCGCGGCAAGCCCAGCTTCGCCAAGCTGCGCAGCGGCTGGGAGCAAGCGATTGCGCGGGTCCACGCGCTGGGCGGCCTGGTCATGCTGTTTACCGCCCGCTCCGACGATGTCGCCGAGAGCGCGGTCAAAGACTGGACGCTCAACGGCAAGAACATTCGCCAGGTCGTCGATGGCTTTCTGACCAAAAGCCACCTGGTGATGCAGGCCAAAGAAGATGGCTTCCCGATCATCACGCCCTCGAAAGATCTGCGCATGTTCGACGAGAACCTAGAGCGCGTCATCATCGTCGATGACAACCCGATGCGCATCGTGCAGCACCATCGACAGCGGCTGGTGAAGAAGTTCCAGGCCGACCCCTATCTGACGGCCCGCCAGGCGGGAGCGACGGCCAAGGACTCGCCGCTGATTGCCTCGTTCGATCAGACGCTGCTGACCGTGACCGCCGAGGTCGAAGAGTCGGTGGGCTACCTGCAGCAGCATCCTGGCATCTCGTTCGCCGGCGCCTATCTGCCCTACACCATGCTGGGGCAGGTCGCGCTCTCGGCCCTGCAGAGCGCTGGGCTGCGCCTGGAAGACAGCCGCAAGTACATCCGCGACAACCCCAGCTATGTCGATTCGGCCTTCTAGGCATTGTTTCGTGCAGCGATACCTCCTGCCTGTATAGTTGCAGGACATGGAATCGTCAGACTTTGGTCTTCTTGTCTCGCTGGATGCGCTGCTGCAGGAAGGCAGCGTCACTGGGGCGGCCCGCCGCGTCGGGCTTTCGACCCCAGCGATGAGCCATACTCTGGCCCGGATTCGCGAGCGGCTCGGCGACCCGATCCTGGTGCGCTCGGGGCGCGGCATGCTGCTGACCGCGCGGGCCCAGGCGCTCAAGACCCAGGTACACAGCGTGGTGAACGAAGCGCGGCGCGCTCTCGAACCCGAGCGCCCCTTCGTGGCGCGCGAGCTGCGGCGGACCTTCGTCGTGCACGTCACCGACTATGTCTTGACCGTGCTGGGGGTCACCGTCGATCGCATCCTCCACGCCGAGGCGCCGCACGCCTGCGTGCGCTTCGTGCCCAACACACCCGACGACCCGGCGGCGCTGCGCGACCAGGGTTCGGATCTGGCTGTCGGCATCTATGGCGACCTGCCGCAAGAGATGCGTACCCGGCAGCTTCTGACCGATCGCTTCGTCGCGGTGGTGCGGACCGGGCACCCCGGCGTCGGCAAGCGCCTAAGCCTGGATCAGTATCTGAGCCTGCCGCACGTTCAGGTGGCACCGCGCGGCAAGCCGGGCGGCTACATCGACGATGTGCTGCGCGAGCGGGGTCTGACCCGCACTGTCGCCCGCGCCGTGCCCTACTTTGTGACCGCGCTGCAGCTCGCCTCTGAGACCGACTACGTCCTCACCATCTCGGAGCGCATCGCCAAGCGCTACGAGAAGACGCTGGGTCTGCAGCGCTTCGAGGTGCCGCTCAAGCTGCGCCCCTACGCGCTGAGTCTGGTCTGGCATCCGCGAGTCGATGCCGACGCGGGCCATCCATTCTTGCGCGACGTCTTCCTGCGGGCGGCGGACGAGGTAGCGGGCGAGCGGCACGCCGATCCGCGGACCCGGCTGGATGCCACCGATCCGACCTCGGGTCATGCTCGCAAGCGGCGACGGCGACGCTCCTCATAGTTGCAAGGATTGCAACTAGAGGTTTCGTTCTCTCACATTGTGACGCGGTCTGAAGACGCCCACTATTCGATTGTTCGCGACGAGAACCGCCCGTCCTCGCTCGCAGTGGAGAGCGATGCTTCAGAAACCACCCTGTATTGCGCTGCACAACGGTGTGAGCATTCCCCAGCTAGGTCTGGGCGTGTTCCGCACACCGTCTGGGGCCACCACTCGCCGGGTGGTGCGCGAGGCGCTGGATCTGGGCTATCGCCACATCGACACCGCCCGCATCTACGGCAACGAAGCGGATGTCGCACAAGCTATCCGCGAGTCGGGGCTGCCGCGACAGGACATCTTCGTCACCACGAAGATCTGGAACGATGACCAGGGCTTCGATCAGACGCTGCGGGCCGGTGAAGCGACGCTACTGCGCATGGATGTCGAGTATGTCGATCTGCTGCTTCTGCACTGGCCGGTGCCCGGGCGGCGCATCGATTCATGGCGAGCCATGGAGCGGCTGCGCAAGAGCGGGATGACCCGCGCCATCGGCGTCAGCAACTTCATGCCGCACCACCTGCGCGAGCTTTTGGCCACCTGCCGCGAACCCCCCAGCGTGAACCAGATCGAGCTGAGCCCCTTTCTGCAGCAGCGCGAGCTACGCGCGTTCTGCCGGGAACACGGCATCCGCATCGAGGCCTACAGCCCTCTCACCAAGGGCCTGCGCCTCCAGCATCCTGAGGTCGTGCGAATCGCCAAAGCGCTGCATCGCACGGCCGCGCAGGTGCTAATTCGTTGGGGCCTGCAGCACGAGCTTGTCGTGCTGCCCAAGTCGAGCCAGCCGGCCCGCCTGCAAGAGAACCTGGCTGCGCTCGACTTCGTGCTTGATGCCGAACACATGGCTGCGCTCGACGGACTGGAAGAGGGGCTGGTGACCGGCTGGGATCCGCGGCAGGTGCCGTAGCGCCGCGATCGATGAATCGGCGTTCGCTGATCAGGAAGCGGCAATCGGCAGCGCGCAGCTAGCCGATGACGACGGGATCGATACAGACGCCGACTTCGAGGATGAGGTAAAGGAGCGCCAGCGCCTGCGCCTCTAGCGGGTCGTTGACCTGGGCGGTGGGCTGCGTGTGATAGGTGGTGTAGAAGACGCGACCGCAGCCGTGCTGCAGGCTCGTCGAGACGGGAGCGCCGTTGGCCTGGACCCAGACGCGCGGCGTGATCTTTACGATCTTGCCATCGGCATCCGGTCCCATGCCGTCCATCACCGACGAGATCTGCGTCCAGGCATCCTTGACGCTGGGCAGGCTCTGGCTCTGCGCGTTGAGCCAATCCGTCAGCCCGGTATCGGCCTTGGTCACCGACTGCGTACCGCCGCCCGACTGACAGGCGCTGCCAATCGCCGTCCCCTGCCCCGCCCACGCGATGTAGCCCGGGAAGACCTGGCGCACGTACTCATAAAGCCAGTCAGAGGCATAGATGCGTCCACCGCGCTGCACGAAGTCAGCGAGCGTGGTCTTTACCCGCGCATCGTAGTTGTAGACACCCGAGCACACCGGCCCGCCCGTCGGCTCACCCGTCTGCGGCGAGCCCGAGCAGGGCAGAAAGACGATGTGGTACTTGCCGATCTCTTTGGGGTCGGTGAGCAGCACGTTCGGCCCGGGATACGGCGTGGGTTCGAAGGGATAGTGCTGGCCGTAGATAGCAAACGCCGGCGCATCTTTGACCAGCACCTGTGCCTTGCCGGCGCTCTTACTTATCGTCGCCTTGAGGCCCATCTTGGCCAGCACGACCTCGATGGGATCCCAGGCTCCCAGCACCACCGCGATCTTGGGGATGTCGTCGCCGGCCGCCTTGTCGGTGATCGCTGGCAGCGTGGTCAGCGGCGCCGCGATCTGCTGATCACCCGAGGCCACCTGCAGCGGTCGCACGCGCCGAAACGCGCCCTTCTGCACGACCAGCTTGTAGCTGCCAGCCGGCGCATCCAGGTCGAAGCTGCCGTCGGTCCGCGTCGTGGTGTGCGGCGTGCCATCGGGCAAGTGCACGCACTTATCGCAGTAAACGCCTTCGGGGATGTCGGCTGGCGTGGTCGTCGTCAGATAGACCAGAGCCCCCGAGATGGGAATGGTGCCCTCGGGCGCCACGACCTTGCCGCGCAGATGCCCGGGCGGAGTCGGCATCGGCTGCGGTCCTGGGCCAGGTCTCGGCATCCCGGGTCCCATCGCCATCGGGTCACCATCGCCGTCGCCACGATCGGCGGCATTGCACGCCACCGCGAACAGCAGCGACGACGAAAGCAGAACTACTCCAGCGCGAAATAAGCGAGTCATCGCGGCACTATACGCTAAGCGCCACGGCTCGACCGCGCGGGGTTTTTCGCGTGCCTAGGTGTTGAACTCGAAGTCGTAGATCGAAGGGATGCTCAGGTGCACGGAGATGCCGCGCGCCGACTCATCAGTGAGCAAGTGGACGCAGAGCGCGTCGGGGAACTGCTCGCGGTAGGTGTTGATGTGCGTCGGCTCGTTGTCGAAGGCCGCGACAAGCTGGCCGCGCTGCGCGATCTGATCACGCGCGATCAGCTTCCAGTCGTCGTCGTGCATATCGAACTGCGGCTTCATCAGCAGGCTGACGCGATCCTCGTCGGGAATCGGGAAACCCTCGCGTGCGAAACAATCGATCGTGCCCTGTCGCATCGCGGGATGGCGGCCGGTGCAGTAGATGATGCGAGCACCGGTTTCTTGCACCTTTTGCACGAAGTCGACAGCCCCCGCCAGCGCGACATCATCGACGCAGTACTCGCTGGTAAAGAAGCGATCGCGCCAGTACTGCTTGGCCTGCGGCTCCAGGTTTTCGACCTCGGTTTCCGACAAGCCCAGGCTGCGCATCGGCACCTTCAGCGACCAGCCATCGAAGTGCTCAGGAGCACACGACAGCAGCGGAACCACCGCGCCCGCCGCGCCGAACTCGCGCAGGATGCGCGCCTGACGCGGCCGGTTGTCGAGCAGCGTCGAGTCGAGGTCAAACAGCACCGCGCCTGCCGATTGCAGCTTGGCAGCGCGCCGCAAGACCTGCGGCAGGACATCGGGCAGGATGCGGCGATCCGGCGGCGGTTCTCGTCGGACACGGCGCAACGGGGGACGGTCAGAGGGCGAGCTAGATTGAGCAGGCACGGGCGCAACATACCGCAAAGCCGGGGCACGGATCCATCGTCTGACAGGGTCTCGCAAGACCTAGCGCGACCTGCGGTGGCCGGACGGCTACGGCACGGTAAGGCCGATGTGCAGCGCGACCTTCGTCTCGCCCGTCGCCGCTACCTGGACCGCGGTGTTGAGCGGCAGCGTCACGCCATCCCCCCGACTGGGCGAGAGCGTGGTGCGAAACGAACGGTCGCGATCGAGCACCGCCATTACTCGATAGTCGCCCGCATGAAGCTGATCGATGACCAGCTCGGCCCCCTTTCCTCCGCTGGGAACCGTGGCCATCAAGCTGCGGCTGACGTTGCAGCCGGAGAGCCCGCAACCATCGCGGCTGAGCACGACCCAGACATCGGCAACAGCGGCCAGCGGATCGCTCCAGTCCACGCTCAGACGTAGGCGAGGCAGCGCTGGAAACGCGGAGTTCTCGTCGGAGTGTGCCTGCTCATCAGCCGGCAAACGAGCGGCGCTGGGGCGATCTTCCAGACGACGCGCGGACCAGCTGAGGTGCGGCTTGCCGCGCACCTGCACGACTAGCTGCAGCTGGTCGCCCGCCGACAGTGTCCAGGTCGCATCCAGGTACCCGCAGCCGCGACCGATGGCGCAGAAGCGGTAGCGATCGCTGCTGCCATCGTGGATCTGCTCGATAAGCTCGGCGCGCGTGTCGCGCAGGATGCCCTGGAAGTAGCCGCCGTTGCGGAACACTAAGCGGTCGCCAAGAGCGCTCTTTTCCAAGGCGAAGGCGAAGCGCAGGTTGTTGTCGGCATCGAGATCGCTGCGACAGAACAGCGTGTAGGGATCAGCGGGGCGCAGATCCATGTTGATGATCGGAAAGTCGCCAAGCGGTGTGTTTCTCCCTGGCCCGCTCCACAGCCCGAGCAGCCGCGGCATCAGCTGTGCCGCCACCATCGCTGGTGTTGATGAGACGGGCAGGCCCGCGTCCTCGACCAAGGACTCCCCACCGCGCTGACAAGCTGCGGCTGTGCATAGCCCTCCCAGCGACGCAAACCAGGCACCGGACACAGCGATTCTGGACCAGATTGATGAGCGAGCGGACGGCATGGCGAGCGCAGTATGGCCCGACGCCCAAGCGCCTGACTACAGCCGGATTGACGGCGGGGCGCGGCTCACGCCACACTGCGCCTATGGCGAATGACATGCCTCCCCGTCGTTACGAGACCCTGTCGGGCATCCCGCTAAAGGTCGCGTATGGCCCTGCCGATGTGGCCCCTTACAGCGAGATTGGCGACCCGGGCCAGTACCCCTACACCCGTGGCGTTCACGACAACATGTACCGCGGCAAGCTGTGGACGATGCGCATGTTCGCTGGCTTCGGCTCACCCGAGGACACCAACGAGCGCTTCCACTTCCTGCTGAAAGCGGGCCAGACCGGTCTGTCGACTGCGTTCGATATGCCGACGCTGATGGGCTATGACCCAGACCATCCGCGCTCGCTTGGCGAGGTCGGACGCGAAGGGGTCAGCGTCGCCAGCTACGAGGACATGGAGAGGCTGTTCCATGGTATTCCGCTGGCCGATGTCACGACGTCAATGACGATCAATGCGCCGGCGATCTACCTGCTATCGGCGTACATCGCGGTGGGCGAGTCGCAGGGCGTCGGACCGCAGCGCCTGCGCGGCACGCTGCAGAACGACATGCTCAAGGAATACATCGCGCAGAAGGAGTGGATCACCCCGATCCGCCCGTCGATGCGCATCATCCGCGACATGCTGGTGTACTGCACCAAAGAGATGCCCTTGTGGAACACCGTCAGCATCAGCGGCTACCACATCCGCGAAGCCGGCGCGACGGCAGTGCAAGAGCTGGCCTTCACCTTGGCCGATGGCATTGGCTATGTGCAGCTTGGTCAGGAAGCCGGGCTCGATGTCGATCAGTTCGCGCCGCGACTCAGCTTCTTCTTCGATGTGCACAACGACTTCTTCGAGGAAGTCGCCAAGTTCCGCGCCGCGCGTCGCATCTGGGCGCGCACCATGCGCGAGCGCTTCGGGGCCAAGAATCCGCGCTCGTGGCTGCTGCGGACGCATGCCCAGACGGCGGGCGTCTCGCTGACGGCCCAGCAGCCGCTCAATAACGTTGTGCGCGTCACCATGCAGGCGCTGGCCGCGGTGCTGGGCGGCACGCAGTCGCTGCACACCAACTCGTATGACGAGACGTTCGCGCTGCCGACCGAAGACGCGGTGACGCTGGCGCTGCGCACGCAGCAGATCATCGCCGAAGAGTCGGGGGTGGCTGCGGTTGCCGATCCGCTGGGCGGCAGCTACTTCGTCGAAAAGCTCACCGATGAGATGGAAGCGCGGGCCATGGCCTACATCCACAAAATCGACGAGATGGGCGGCATCGTGCGCGCCATCGAAGAAGGTTATCCGCAGCGCGAGATCGCTCAGTCGGCCTATGACTTCCAGCGCGCCGTCGATGCGGGCGAGCGCAGCATCGTCGGCATCAACAAGCACAAGTCCGCAAAGACCAGCGCCAGCGAGCGCATCCCCACCCTGAAGATCGATCCGCGTGTCGAGACCATGCAGGTCGAGCGCATGAAGCAGAGCAAGACCAGCCGCGACCCGCTGGCGGTCAAGGCCGCGCTGGACGAAGTGCGACGGGCCGCTCGTGGCAACGATCCGCAGCGCGATAACCTAATGGTCGCGACGCTGCAAGCGGTGCGGGCCCGCGTCACGCTGGGTGAAGTCAGCGACGTCTTCCGCGAAGTCTTCGGCGAGCATCGCGATCCCGCCTATCTGTAAGTCGAAAGTCGAGCCATCGTCCGCATGAGCACGCCCGCGCCCTCGCCGACCGCTGAGTCAAAGCCTGCCGCCCTGCCGATGCCTCAGGTCTCGCGCCTGGCGCCGGGCTTCACGACACAGGCCTTGGTCAGTCGCGACTTCCGCAGCGTCAGCCTAGCGGACTACACCGGACGCTGGGTGTTGCTGTTCTTCTACCCCCTCGACTTCACATTCGTCTGCCCGACCGAGCTTGTCGGCCTCAACGATCGCTGCGACGAATTCGCGGCGCGCGGCTGCCAGATCCTGGCCTGCAGCACCGACAGCGTCTATGCCCACCTGGGCTGGGTCAAGGCTGAGCCGCGACTAGCGGCCCTGCGCTATCCACTGCTGTCGGATCTCAGCCACGACATCGCGCGGCGCTACGGCGTCCTTCTGGAAGAGACCGGCGTGGCTCTACGCGCCAGCTTCCTAATCGACCCCAGCGGACGAGTGCGCTGGCTGTCGGTGCACGATCCCAACACCGGCCGCAGCATCGCCGAGATCCTGCGCGTGCTCGACGCCCTGCAGACCCAGAAGCCCTGTCCCTGCGACTGGCGCCCGGGTGACCCACCGCTGACGGTCGAATAGATCCGTCCGCCGCCCCATCCCGCATCCCTACAAACGGAGCTTCCCATGAACGAAAAGAGCGTCTCGCCCTCGGAGCAAAGTGCGATCTGGCAGGGCTTTGTCACCGTCCCCAACACGCCGACTGGCTTCACCCTGCGCACCACCTACCCCCAGAATCCCGATGGAGTTGAGGTGATGCTAGAGCGCTGGGAAGCTGGCACCGCAGAGCCCCCGCACTCGCACCCCGGCGACGACATGACCGTGGTGGTGGAAGGCAAGATGGCGGTGCAGTTCTTTCGCCGGGAATCGGGACGTCTGGTTCCCGATGGCGAGCCGCTGATCCTCAGCCAGGGTCAGGCCGGCTACATCGCCGCCGGACGCATCCATGACGCGCAGTATCTAGAGCCGTGCAAGCTGGTCTACGTCCACAACCGAGCCTTCGGCTTCCAAGGGGAGAACTAGCAGCCCACCTCGCCCCCTCGCTGCGTGCAGTTTTGCGCAATTGTTTCGCATGCTCGTGCCCTGCCTTTGATACGCAAGCGGCATGACACGACGCGCACCTTCCTGCCTCCTTCTTCTCGCAAGTGTTGGCCTGCTCGCTGGATCGGCCTGTGGTCCGATCGATCCCGCCGATCTCGATACGACCGAGTCGGCCGGCACAGCCCAGAGCCTCGCAACCGCCGAGCTTGGTCCAGATGGCGATGCCGTCTGGGTGGCGTCGGAAAGTGGCCTCGATCCAGCAGCCGGTCGCCTGCGCGTGACCATGGTCGACGTCGGTCAGGGCGATGGCTTCCTGATCGAATTCCCCAACGGCAAGGTCATGGCCGTCGATGGCGGTCCCAGCACCACCAAGTTCGAAAACCATCTAAAGAGTCGAGGGATCACGCGGCTCGACTACGCCGTGCTGTCGCATGGTCACAACGACCACTACACCGGGCTGACACCGGTGCTCGACATGCTGCCATCGGACTGTGCGGCGCGCGTCTTCGATCCTGGACTCAATCGACGCGACGTCGCGGGCTACAACAGCTTTCGCAGCGCGGCCGGTTGTCACTACCAAGGGATCGCGCTTGGGGCCAGCCTGCTTATCGATCCCGCGGTCGAGGTCACGGTGCTCTCGGCCCATGATCGCCGCTTTGGCTCGACGGATGATTCGCACGGAGTCAACAACACCTCGGTGGTGCTGCGCATCCGCTACGGCCGCTTCTCGATGCTGTTTGAGGGCGACGCCGAGGCCGTTGCCGAGCGTGCCACGTTCGACACCGATCCGAGCCGGCTGCGCAGCACGGTGCTCAAGGCCGGTCATCATGGAAGCTGTACCTCGACGGGGACCAGCTACCTTTCGGCGGTCGCCCCGCAGTACGTGTTCATCAGCGTCAGCGATACCAACTCGTATGGCATGCCGCACTGCCAGACGATGGCCAAGCTCAAAGCGCGCTCTGGCCTGCGCTGGGTACGAACCGATGAAAATGGCACAGTCAGCCTCAACAGCGACGGCAGCCACTACACGGTCAGCCGCAGCAAAGGCCGCGAGAGCGAGGATAGCTGTCCCCGCGACTGCGCTTCGCCGCTCGACTTCTAATCAGCGCGTTGCACCGCGGGCACGTTGGACGCCGCCGAGGCTCCCAAGCTCCGTGATATAAGCGCGGCGCGTCGGTCGTCCCCATCCTCGCAAAGGAGCCGCCCCGCCATGTCTGTGCTGCATCGATCGTCGATCTACCCTGCTCTCTCTTCGGACGCGACCCAGCACCGGGGTCTTCGCCGATCCACGTCGCTACTGGTTGGTTGGCTGCTGCTCTGGGGCGCGATTGGCTGTAGCTCGGGCGGCGGCCAGGCTCCGCCGGATGTGCCCGTCGATCTGGCCACGCCCAGCCCCGATCTAGCGATGACGCCCCGCATCTTTGGTACCTTCGCAGGCTGCGGTCCGGAGCTCTTTGCCGACGGAACCAAGCCAGAAGACTTCAGCAGCCAGATGGCGTTTGAGCAGGGCTGGCTCACCGCCTGGACCAAGCCGCAGGTAAGCAGCGGTGCGCTGAGCTTTGGTCCACACCCGCTCTCCGCCGATTGGTGGGAAAACTACAGCCCAGCGACGACGCGCAGCAAGCCGGGCGACGTGCTGCTCTGTGCCCGCCTGCGCATGATGGCGCAAAAGAACGACCCGGTCGGCGACAACTCGATCGAGCTGACCATGCGGATTCCCGACGGTGCGATGTACGAAACGGCGGGCATGGTGCTGCTCATTTCAGGCAATGCCGCGCAGGTCAGCTTGCGCACGCGCACCGGGCCTGATTCCTGGGTTCACTACGCGCAGGCCCCGCTCTTTATGGACAGCGGCGTCGAGACCGCCTACGACGTGCTGCTGTATGGCCAGGGCTCGCGCTTCGTGGCCGAGGTCCGCAACACGCTCACCGGCCAGATCGCGCAGCTTCGCGCGGACTCGCCGCTGCCAGCAGGTGGAGCCATCAGCCTGGTGGGCTGGCGCTCGCGCAACGGCATTGCCGTCGACAAGCTGATGCTGGGTCAGCCCTCGGTAGCGGCGGCCGAGCGACTCATGACCGCACTCAGCCCGCTGCCCTAGGCCGGGCCAACCTGCAGTCCAGGCGCAGGTGCGTTTTTCCGCCCGTCGCCGACTCGATGTCGTGATAACCATCCGGCCCGTCACGATGCTCGCCACGCCAAAGTTCTCTATCCGACCACCAGGGCTCACGCTCGCCTGTTCTCCCAAACACTTTCGTGGCGCCGCGCTGCCCAGCTCGGAGGTCCGCTGATGAGCGAGCCGCTTTCGATCGAGCGCGCGATTGAAAACAACCGCGCCTGGGCCCAGCGCAAGCTGCAGGGCGATCCGCAGTACTTCGAGCGTCTCGCGGCTGGCCAGCGACCCGAGATGCTGTACATCGGCTGCTCCGACAGTCGCATCACCGCCGAGGATCTCTTGGGTGCCGAGCCGGGCCAAGTCTTCGTCCATCGCAACATCGCCAACGTCCTGCCGGCCACCGATCTCAACGCGCTCAGCGTCATCGAGTTCGCGATCGTTCACCTTAGCGTGAAGCAGATCGTGGTCTGTGGGCACTACGAGTGCGGCGGCGTGCGGGCGGCGATGCAGCCTCGCGATCTCGGGCTACTCAACCCCTGGCTGCGCAACATCCGCGACGTCTATCGCACCCATCTCGACGAGCTGACCAGCATCCGTGACGAACCCGCCCGCTACCGCCGCCTCGTCGAGCTAAACGTCGAAGAGCAGTGCGTGAACGTCATCAAGACCGCCGCCTTCCAGCGATCTTTCCTGCTGCGTGGCGAGCCGCAGGTGCATGGCTGCGTCGTCGATGTTCGGACCGGCCTGCTCAAGAACCTAAACCTGAACTTCGACGAAAACTTCGCGCACATTCGCAGCGTCTACGACCTGGGCACGAACCGCGACTAGTCCCCGATTGCGCCGTCGATACGGCAGCGGCCGACCGCCCCGAGGCGGCGCAACGAGGGCTCCGTTCTTACCCCTGTCTACTCGCTAGCCGCCACAACGGGCGAACTAGCCATGCCGGGGGAACCACCCAAGAACCGCGCTTTCGGCGCTACCCCCTTACTGCTCCGGCGGAGGGACTCGAACCCCCGACCCGGTGGTTAACAGCCACCTGCTCTACCTACTGAGCTACACCGGAAAACCCGCGCGAACGCGCTAGGTATTGGGCAGTTAATCGGATCTGCTCTGGGCTGTCAACGGATTTGTCGGGTGCGCCGAACGGTCTGCGAGGTCCCTGCCGCAACCTCGACTCAGCGACGACCCGGCTGGGCTTTGGCCAGCTCCTGCAGCACGCTCCGCTCGCCATCCAGCCAGGTGCGCGCTTCGCTCTCTGAGCTGCAGAGGTGGATCGAGATCTCGTACTTAACCACCAGCTGCATCGCACGGCTGACCATCATCGCCAGCGCCCGCGACAGCGGTCCCACCCCATACACTGCCGAGCGGGTGAGCGCGTCCGGATCGGCCCGACGGATCTCGATGAGCCGGCGCCGCGCTTCGGGAACCATCGTCCCGGCCGCCGTGCCGTCGATGAGGATGAGGACGTAGCCATACTGCCCGCGAATCCGCACATTGCGCTGCGCCAGATCCAGCACGTCCGGCAGCAGCACCGGGCCGCGTAGCTCCCACAGGAGAACGTCGTCTTGCTCGGCGAAGCGGTGAGTACCACTCTGCTCCCAATCAGGCATCGGCCCGCACCCCTGGCTCGACAGCGCCTGGCACCTGCGTGCTCATCGTCGCGATGATATCGCGATCTCGGGCGAGGGCGTCGCGGCCTTTTGCGGGCTCACTCCACCGAGCCGGGCCAGCGCTCGCTTGCGCCGCCACAGCCACAGCCCCTGACCTGCGATCAGCAGCACCAAGATCCCCGTGACCAGCGGCCACAGCAGAAAGAACATCGCCGCGTTGGCGTCGCGGTAGGTGATGTGCAGCCAGCCCGAGACCCGCAGCAAGAAATCGACGCAGGCGGCGTACACCGCAAGCCCTAGCGCTTCCACGATCGCCCCCGCTTAGCCCACATCTCGCCCCTCTCCTGCACTCGCGGACTCCGTCCCGCTGTGGCCTGGCTTCCGCAGTCGCCGTCCTAGCTCGCGCAGGGCCAGGGTCTGCGACAGCGCCTTGAGATAAAGCCCCCACATCAGCGCCGGCCACAGCAGGCAAAACAGCACCAGATTGACCAGCCCATAGCCCTGCTGCGGACGGCTGGGCATCGCCCATCGCCCCAGCCAGTGCAGGCCGTGCACCGTCTGACCAAACAGCCCGTCGTCTGCGCTTAGGAAGTCGGGCAGCCGCGGCGCGTGACGGCAGCCGTGGTTGTGACAGGTCCACGTACAGCGATCCGGCTGGTAGGGCTCGGCGGGCAAGCGGTGGCGGGGAAACGGCAGCGGCTCGCCGACGCGCAGCACGAAGACGAAGATCGCGACGACCAGCCAAAGTGGCAACACCGCCCAGAAGCCGACGATGAAGCGACGCCGCGCGACCGCCCCGACGCCTTCTTTTTCCGCCATAGCAGACAGCCTAGCAGCCCAGCCCAGCCCGCGTCGGCCGACCTTGTCGAGCCCCCGCACCGTCCCCATGGCGCAGACACCGGCGTCGGTGGTACATGGCCAGCGAGGCTTGCCGATGAACCATCCGCCCGATCCCACCGATCGTCCAAACCCACCCGCGACCAGTGGAGAGCCCAATGCCCAGCCCGGCGGGCACTTAAAGCGCGTGCTGCGGCCGATCCACCTGTGGGGCATCGCCGTCGGCCTGGTCATAAGCGGTGACTACTTCGGCTGGAACCTGGGCCTGGGACAGGCTGGCCCAGTAGGTCTGCTGATCGCGGTCGGCCTGGTTACGCTGATGTACATATGTTTTATCTTCAGCTACACCGAGCTCTCGACGGCCATCCCGCACAGTGGAGGTCCTTATGCCTACGCTCGGCATGCGCTGGGACCCGTAGCCGGGCTCTTGGCCGGTGTCGCGACGCTGATCGAGTTCGTCTTTGCACCGCCGGCGATTGCGCTTTCGATCGGCAGCTATGTGCAGTTCCGCGTGCCCTGGATGCCGGTCAAAGCCGTCGCAGCGGTGACGTTTATCGCCTTCGCCGCGCTCAACTGCTGGGGCGTCGAGCTGGCCGCGCGCTTCGAGCTCTTCGTCACTGCGCTTGCCGTCTTCGAGCTGGGCGTCTTCTTCGCCATCACCGGCCCCCACGTCGAGACCGCGCGCATTTTCGCGCCCCCCATGTTGCCGTTTGGCGCCCGCGGCATCTTCTTGGCGCTGCCCTTTGCCATCTGGTTCTACCTGGCGCTCGAAGGCGTGGCGATGTCGGCGGAAGAAGTCGTAAACCCCAAGCGCGACATCCCCAAGGGCTATGTCGCCGGCCTGCTCACGCTGGTCGCCCTGTCGCTGGGCACGCTCTTGTGCACCACCGGAGTGACGCCGTGGCGCGATCTTTTGCAGGATGACTCGCCGCTGCCGCGGGCCATGGCCAAGGTGCTGTCACCGGGGCATCCGCTGACGCACATGATGATCTACATCGGCCTCTTTGGTCTTTTGGCCAGCTTCCACGGCATCATGATGGGCTACTCGCGACAGGTGTTCGCGCTGGCCCGCGCTGGGTATCTGCCGCCGCTGTTCGCCCGCCTGCACCCGCGCCGAGGGACGCCGATCTGGGCGGTCATCGGCCCGGCGATCTTTGGCCTGGGCGTGGTCTGGTTCGGCGATACCAACCAGGCGATCACCCTGGCCGCCGTCGGGGCGACCTTGCTCTACGTGCTGTCGATGATCTCGCTGTTCGTGCTGCGACGCCGCGCCCCCGCGCTGGAACGCCCCTATCGCGCGCCGTTTTATCCCGTCTTTCCCGCCGTCGCGCTGGGGCTGGCCACCATCTGCCTTCTCGCCGTGCTGTGGAGCGCGCCGCACCTCGCCGCGGTCTGCTTGGGTCTGTTCCTACTCGCCGGGCTGTACTATCGAGCCGTGGCCAGAGCCCGCGTCGCTGCACAGCCGGAGTCCGTACCCCATGTCTAGCCTCACCCGCTCATCGGTCGAGTCCCGTGGCTGGGGCTGGCTGCTGGCCTGCGGACTTTTGCTCTCGTCGCACACGGGCTGTCACCGCAGCAGCGATCACGATCCCTTGGCCACGGCGCTGCGCTACCTCGACGCCGCGGCGGCCGGCGATGTCGAGACCTGCTACCCCTTACTTGACGAAGCGGTGCAGCGGCAGTGCGACCGCACTTGCTTGGCTCGCATCCTGTCGCGTCAGCGCGCCGAGTTTCGCGCCGCCCGCGACGAGCTACGCGCCTATCTGACCACCGGCCGCGGCGAGCAGGTCAAGGCCCGCTTCAGTGCCACCATGCGCTTTGCCGACGGCTCTGAGCTACAGCTGATCCAGGCCGCAACGAGCGGCAAGGGCCGGGGCAGCAGCCCGACCTACCTCATCGACAGCAACCCCCTGTCGTTCTACCCGCAGGCGACGCCAGAACAAGCGCTGCGATCATTCCTGCTGGCCATCGAGCGCAAGCGCTGGGATGTGCTCGTCCAGTTCTTGCCGCGCTCCCTGGCCGCCCCGGCTGCAGGCCCGCCGTATTCGGCGGAGCAGATCGAGAAGCGCTTCACCGGCCCCGCGCAAGCCGACATCGCCCGTCAGCTCACGACGCTGCGCCAGCACCTAGGCGAGCCGATCCAGCTTAGCCCCAGCGGCAACGAAGCCCGCCTGCCCGTCGGTGATCAGCGCGAAGCCCGCCTGATCTTGGAAGAAGGTCGCTGGCGCGTGAGCCAGCTGGAATAGGCCGCTAGGTAGTCGATCTCTGTCCGCTCCGCGACACTCGTATTTCTACGTTTTCCCGTCGCTGCGACTACGACAGGCCCGGTCGTGGGATGACATCGCAGCTGGCATAGCTGCGCCGCCTTTGGCTGAGCTGATCGACCGCCACAAAGTCGGCCGCGTCAAAAGCATGCCGCGAGCAGGTGGCACAGACCGGCACGTCGGCGACGGCGTCGGAAAGGTGCGCGGCGCGCAGGCGCTGCATCGCTGGGCTGTTCCAGACCTCGGCCACGCTTTGGCTGCGCAGGTCGCCCAGCACGTTGATCTTCTCGAAGTGATTGGCGCAGGGCACGACGGTACCGTCCCACAACACGGTCAGCTCGCTCCACGGCATGCGGCAGGGCGGCTGGCGCGACAGCCGGGTCGGCGCCGCTCCCGAAGGCAGCCGCAGGCGCACCTGGCCAGCCCAGTCGCGCACCTCTTTGATCATCACCTGCCCGTTGAAAAGTGGGTCACTCCACTCGCGGATGAACGACGCGATCTCGTGCTGGTTGCCGTCCATGGCGATCAGCTGTAGCACCACCGTCGTGTGGTTCGGCAGCGCGCGCTTCAGCGCAAAGAAGTCGCGGACCTTGTCCCGCGTCGTCGCATAGTCTCCCCCGACACGGATGCGGGCATAGGTCTCGGGCGAGGCGGCATCCAGCGAGATCACCAAAAAATCGAGCCCGCTCTCCAGCAGTAGCCGACCCCGCGCAGCGTCGAGGAACGTGGCGTTGGTGGACAGCCCCATCGCCACCCCGCGGCTGCGTCCATAGCGAATAAACTCCCCCAGCCGCCGCACGACCAGCGACTCGCCCAGGTGATGCAGATAGGCGAACTCCAGGGCGGGCGCCGCCTCGTCGATGATCTTGCGAAACAGGGCCGGCCGCATGCTGCCCACCTTGCGCTGCATCTGCGGATGCGGGCACATCGGGCAGGCCAGGTTGCAGTAGTTCGTCAGCTCGATCTTCATGTGCGCCGGCATGCCGCTTGCCACCGTGCGCTCCCGACGCTGGTCATCGACCAGCGCGCTGCGGTTCAGCCGCCACAGGTGGGCTAGCTCGCTCGCGCTCTGCGCAAGCGGCGACTGCTCGATCTCGCCCAGTCGCTCCACGCGCCCTACCCCGCCTGCCGCGACCCAAGTCGGCTGACTTCACCCAGCACCGTATCGAGGATCGCGACGCCTTCGGCGACCTCGGCCTCGGTGATGCACAGCGGTGGGTTGATGCGCAGGCGCGGCGAATAGGCCATCGTCAGAAGACCCCGCTGCAGGCAGCGCTGGAAGATCTCTTCGCACAGCGACTTGGCAAGCGGCGTCGGGCTGCCCCGCTCGGCCACCAGATCGATGGCCAAGAGCAGGCCGCGACCGCGCACCGCACCGACGATCGCGTGCTTACTCGCCAGCCCCGAAAGCTGACGTAGAAAGCTCGCGCCGACCTGCGCGGCTCGCTCATCTAGGCGCTCCTCAACGATGACCTGCGTGACGGCGTTGGCGGCCGCCGCAGCCAGCGGAAACCCGCCGAACGAGGACGACGAAAACGACGGCTGCGACCACGGCTTGGCAGCGACGATCTCGTCGCTCGACAGCAGGCCCGACACCGGAAAGCCGGCAGCCACCCCCTTGCCAAAGGTGACGATGTCGCCAACCACTCCTTCATGCTGCTGCCCCCACATACGCCCGGTGCGGCCCAAGCCGCTGATCATCTCGTCGACAATCAGCAGCGCGCGGTGACGCCGCGCCAGATCGGCGATGGCCGGCAGCCAGCCCGGCGGCGGCACGATGTTGCCGGCCGTCCCCTGCACCGGCTCGACGAGGATGGCCGCCAGGCCGCTCGATGACTGCATACGCAACGTCTGCTCGGCAAAGTCGACGCAGCGCAGGCCGCAGCTTGTCGGAGCCAAGCCAAACGGACAGTGCGCACAGTCGGCATACGGGGCCAGGATCGATCCGGGCGGCAGCGGTCCCAGGCCCTGCTTGAACTCGCTGCCCATCAGGCCCAGCACCCCCGCTGTCTTGCCGTGGAAGCCGCCCCAGAAACCCAGGACGTCGCCACGGCCGCTGTAGCAGCGAGCCAGACGCAGCGCGCTCTCGACGGCCTCGGCCCCGCCGGAAAAAAGCTGGGTGCGATGCAGTCGAGGATGCGGCGCGATGGCGGCCAGGCGTTCCAGCAGCGCGACGCGCGGTGCGGTCGTAAAGCTGCCGACGGTAAGCTGGCTGGCTTGCGCCGCAAGGGCCTGCGCCAGCGCGGGGTGCCCATGGCCAATCGAGGCGACGCCGATGCCCGCCACCCAGTCGATAAACGTGTTGCCATCGACATCGTGCAGCCGTGCGCCCTCGCCAGACTGCAGCGCAAGGCCGGCTAGCTGCGACAGAGCCTGCGTCCCGGGCGCCAAAAAAGGCGCCTCCGCCGCACGCAGCGCACGCGACCGCGGGCCGGGGATCTCGGTGCGAATGCGGACTGCGCTGTGCCGCCCGGGCCACAGGTGCTCCGCCGGAATCAGCGCATCGGCGGACGCTGCCGGCGCCGCGGACGACGGCGGGTCAGCAGGCGGGACCGACGGTCCAGACACCGCAGGATGAGTGGGCTTCACCGGCATGCTCTATCACAGCCCGCCCGACTGCGACACCCCGCTTGCTCGCTCACCTCGGGACAGCCGCCACAGCGAAAGCCCGCCGAGGAGCGTCGTCGGAATGACATGGCAGGCGTGATACAGCAGCGCAAAGGCCAACCCCTCGCTCGCCCCCACGCCCAGGAGCGACAGCGCCACCACCGCGCCGGCTTCCAGCACGCCGACCTGCCCCGGCGTCACCGGCAGCGCGATGGCCAGGTTGATGGCGAAGAACACCAGCAGCCAGTGCAGCGGCGACAGGCTGCAGCCCACCGCCGACAAACACAGGCCAATCATGCCGACATCCGCGGCGATCGAAAGCAGCGACCAAAAGAGCGCCACCGCCCACAGCCGCAGCGTATGCAGCAGGCCCAGCGCCCTGATGAGCCGACGCACAAAGCCCTGCACGCGCCCGCCAATTGCCGCCCCGACCTGTCCACGCCGCGCCACGCCCGCCCACAGCGACAGCACCAGCAATAGCAAGACCAGCCCCAAGGCCAGCGTCAGGCGCAGCGGCTGCGCGAGAGCCGGTGGTGGTGAAGCAAGCGCCAGCAGCCCGGCCGAAAGCCCCGCCATGCTCAGCACCTCGATCGCTTTTTCGACGAGCAGCACCGCCACCAAGTCCGACACCGCGTAGCCCGCCCAGCGACTCGGCAGGACGACGCGCAGCGCCTCGCCCGCCCGCGCCGGCAGCAGGTTATTGGCCGCGAGGTGCGCCAGGTACAGCCTCCAAAGCTGTCCACGCGACAGAGGCTGCGGACGCCGCGCTTGACTTAGCGAGCCCGCCCCACTGTGAAGAGGCGCCGGCAGAACAAGCAGCCGGCCAAGAAGCAACCGCCAGCGCTCGATGCGCACCGCCAGGTTCAGCGTCAGGTTCAAGAGCGCCGCCCACAGCAGACGGTCAAAGGACGCGTGGCACAGCGCGGTCCACAGGCGCGACGGTTCGATACTCTGCCACAGCAGACCGCCGCACAGCATCAGTCCCGCCACGCCCACCACCGCTCGCAGGGGCCGCCACCACGTCCGCGCGGCCGCCCGCGTGTCTGCAGCATCTCCGACGGTGTCAGCCCCTGGCATCGGCGGCACGATAGCGCGCGGCTGCACATCGCGCTTGATCAATCGCTGCATTGCGCGTACACGCATGATGAACAACCGCCGCTGGCCGCGCCCAGCGAGTAAGGAGTTCCGGCATGACCACTCAGCCGCAGCAGGCCCCGATCACCACGCTGTCCGATCTGATCCTGCGCATCCCGAAGACCGATCTGCACCTGCACCTGGATGGTTCGATCCGTCTCTCCACCATCGCCGAGCTAGGTCAGCGCGGCGGCATCTCGCTGCCAAGCTACACCGCCGAGGGCCTCGACGAGCTGGTCTTCAAATCGCACTATCGCAACCTAGAAGAGTATTTGACGACGTTTGGGTATTCCTGCGCAGTCATGCAGAATCCCGAAAACATTGAACGCATCGCCTATGAATTAGCCATTGACAACCAGCGAGAAGGCGTACGCTACATTGAAGTTCGCTTCGCACCACAGCTCCATATCAATAAACATATGGACATGCGACGCGTATTAGAAAGCGTCAACAAGGGCCTGTATCGCGCGCAAGAAGAATTTAATCAGCATCCCGCGATCAAAAATGGTTCCGATCCGCCGTTTAAGTACGGAATCATCGTCTGCGCAATGCGCTACTTCGATGGCAATTTTTCTGAATACTATGCCAATCTCGTCAACGTCCACTCCTACTCTTCGCTGAAGAGCATCCGCGAGCTAGCCTCCTTTGAGCTCGCCCAGGGCGCTGTCCGCATCCGCGACGAGGCCGGCATTCCCATCGTCGGCTTCGACCTCGCCGGGGCCGAAAACGGCTTCCCCGCCTCGCAACACCGTCGGGCCTTCCAGTACGCGCACGAGCACTTCATGGCCAAGACCGTGCACGCCGGCGAAGCCTACGGCGCCCCGTCGATCTTCCAGGCGATCAGCGACCTGCACGCCGACCGCATCGGCCACGGTTACTATCTTTTCAACGTCGAAAAGATCGAAAACGATGACGGCATCTCGGACAAGGCGCTGTACATCGAAGAGCTCTGTAACTACATCGCTGCCCACCGCATCACGATTGAGGTCTGCCTAACCAGCAATATGCAGACCAATCCCACCATCGGCAGCCTGTACAATCACGCCTTCCAGCACATGATCGCCCGCGAGCTTAGCCTGACCCTGTGCACCGATAACCGCACAGTCAGCAAAACCACCGTTTCGAACGAGATCATGCTTGCCCTGAAGCACTTCAAAATAAGCGAGAAGCAGTTCAAAAACCTCATCATCTACGGATTCAAGCGCAGCTTCTTCCACGACACCTACGCCAACAAGCGCAAGTGGGTCCGTCAGTGCATCGAAAACTACGAGCAGGTCATGTCCACCGTCGACTACGACGCGCTGCTCAAGGCGGCGGGCTAGGAGCCCGTTGCAGTAATCAAACAATCCTCCAAAATAAATAGAATATTTATATTTTTTAATACATTTTAGTATTTTGATTTGTAGTCACCATGAAAATTAGCAGCCTACTGAAGCCTTATTGAGCCAATACTGCAAT
>CALFYE010000384.1 GCA_937952145.1 uncultured Myxococcales bacterium | reverse complement strand
GCCTGGGCCTGACGCGCACGCTCTTGCGCCTCGCCGTGCAGCACGCGACCAGCCGTCACCAGTTCGGCCGTCTGATCGGCACCCTGGGCCTGATCAAGGACAAGATCGCCAGCATGGCCGTCGATCTGTACGCCGCCGAGTCCGTGGTCTACCTCACCGCCGGCCTCTACGACTCCTCCGAGCGCGGTCGCACCGTCGACAGCAGCCTGGAGACCGCCTGCGCCAAGGTGCTGGCCAGCGAGACCGCGTACCGCGCCGCCAACGAAGCCGCGCAGATCGCCGGCGCCTGCGGCTACGCCCGCGACTATCCCTACGAGCGCCTGCTGCGCGACAGCCGCCTGTATCCGCTGTTTCCCGGCGGCACCAACGAAGTCCTGCGCTGCTACATCGCGCTGACCGGCCTGGCCGGCCCCGGCGAGCAGCTGGCCCGCCTCGCCGACGCCATCAACCATCCGCTGCGCGGCTACGGTCTCGTCGTCGACAACCTGATCGAAAAAGTGAAGAGCGCCGCCTACGGTCGCGCCGTGCTCGCGCGCCACCATCCGCGCCTCAAGAAGGAAGCCGTCTTCATCGAAGACGCCGCCGAGGCGCTGTATCGCGAGGTCGATCGAGTGCTGCGCCGCCACGGCCGCTTGATCCCCGAGATGCAGTACGTGCAGCGCCGCGTCGCCAACGTCGTCGTCGATCTTTACGCCATGTGCGCCAGCGTCGCCCGCGCTTCTTCGGCGCTTACGCGCAGCGAGGCGCGCGGCGGCTCCATCGTCCCCGAGGCCGGCGGCGAGCTCGATCGCGCCGAGCGCGAGCTGCGTCTGTGCGCCGGCTTCTGCTCGCGCGCCCACACCCGCATCGAAGAAACCCTGGCCCGCTTCAACCAGAACGACGACGAGCTTTTGAAAGCCATCGCCGACGACTGTTACCACGGACGGCCCTATCCCTTCGACGCAGTGATTTAAGCCGCACACTTGCGCTTGCATAGGATTTCCGAGGCGCCAAGAAGTGTGCTACAGAAGCGCTACTCACATGCTCCAGTTCGAAAGCTCTTCTGAAACGCCTCCTCGTCTCGCTCGCTATCTCTACGCTGCGCAGCTTCTGCGCGGCCGACGCGTCCTCGACATCGGCAGCGGCGGCGAAAAGGTCGCGCGCTTCATCGCCGAGCGCGGCGCGCGCAGCGTCCTGGCTCTGCACCTCGACGGGGTGGTGAGCTAGCGCGGCCAGCTGTTGTGATCGCAGGCGCCAGGCTAGGGCGCGATCAGGACGATAAAGACGTGGGTGGGTGGGCTGTCGGCGCTGGGGTCGTTGGGCGGCGTGGTGTACAGGGTGCACAGGCGCAGGACGGGTCCAGCGACGGAGAGCTCGGTGTGTAGCTCGGGTAGGGCGAGGCTTAGGCGGTCCGCTGGCCCGGGACCAGGCGCGATGGCGCTGGCGTAGTGGATGCGCTGCACGCGCGATCGGCGATGGCCGACATCGAAGCTCGCGACCTGCGTGCTAGGCAGGAGGGTGTAGCTCTCGCAGCGTGTGTTGGGATCGTAGGCGTCGTAGTACAGGCTGGGGCGATCGCGGCTGCGTCCGGGGCTGCCGGCGGACTCGTCTAGCTCGACCATCAGCGTCTGACCGTGGAGCTTTACGCGCAGGGGCGCCGGCAGCAGATCGGCAACCGCCGAGAACGGCAAGGGCAGCGGCACGTACTGCTTGGGGGCACGCACGGCAACTAGCGACAGGGTGAGCTGGCGACCCTGCGGCGTGCACAGCGCCTGAGCACGGCTGGCGCCGGGTGGGGCTTCGACCGTCGCAGTGACCGGGGACAGCGGCAACTCCAGACGCAGCGTGCTGTCGCCTGCGCTGCTGCCTGTTGTCAGCTCTCCGGTCCGTGGGTGCAGGGCTGCGGCCAGCTCAGCCAGGCTTGGGCGGGCGGCGGCATCGGTGCGCAGGGCAGCCAGCACGGCGGCCTCGATCTGCGGCGGCAGACTGACGCTGACCGGCAAGCGTGGCAGCTCGCGACGGGCTCGCGCCGCCAGCGTGGCCTTGCTCAGATCTCCGCCGAGCAGCTGATAGCTCATCGCGCCGACGGCATAGACATCAGCGGCCGGCGAGACGGGTCCACCGGTGACGCGCTCCGGTGCGAGGTACTGCGTGTCGCCAATCGGCAACGTCTGCCTTTCGCTCATCGGTCCGTCGGGCGTGCCGAGCAGCGACTCCAAGTGAAAGTCGGTCAGCACCACACGCGGGCGAGCGGCGATGATCTCGACCGAGGGCTCGCGCATCGACAGCGACAGCGGCGTCGGAGACGGCGTCGGCAGCAGCGGCAGCGGGGCTGGCGTCGGCGAGGCCTGCGAGGGCAGGAGGGGACTCGCTGCCACGCCTTTGGGGATGTACAGGCCAAAAGATGTAAGCGACAGGTTGCCGTGGACAAAGCCGGGCTGGCTCGCCTCGGCCTCGCACAGACCGGCCAGCATCTCGTGGATCAGCGCCAGCGCTTCATCGGGCGGCGGCAGCGGTCCGGGATCGACCAGGGCCTGCAGCGTATTGCGCAGCTGCGGCATCACCAGATAGCTGCTGCCCAGCGTCGGTAGCTCGCCCAGATGGAGGACCGGCAAGAGGTGCGGCGAGGCGCTGTCGATGCTGCGCCGATCAGCAAACTCGCGCAGGCGCTCGCGCTGCACGGCCGATAGCGCCGCCACCTCGGGCCCGCGACCGCAGACCAGGATGAGGACGTCCTTGTTCTCTAAGATGCCGGTGCCGCGCGCCTGCTTCTCCGCGGCTTCCTCGCGCATGACCTCGGCGAGGTAATAGAGCTTGGGATAGGGGCGCTCCGACTCTTGCGTGTGGCCGATCCAGCGACGGATGCGATAGCGACCTTCGACAATCACGCCCTCCAGTCGCTGCGGCTGACGGAGGAGCGGCTGATTGGTTGGCACGGCGCTGTGGCGTGGCGGCTGCGCTGGTCGGGGCGCTCCCCCTGCGAGCTGCGCGGGCTCCAGCGTGGCTTCCAGGCGTCGCGCCACTTCTTTGCTTTCACCGCTGCTCGCTCCAACGGGAGGCAACGACAGCGACTCATCCGGCGGCAGCAGCTTGCCGCCCCGCGGCGGTCGATGCAGCAGCGGCTTAGGCACATGGGTCAAGAGGGCAGGCGCATTGCCGGTCAGGCTGATACCCCACTCGGCGACGAAGCGAGCAATCGCCGAGATGTTGGCGAAGCGACCGCCGGCTTCCTGCACCACCTGATCGAGCTCGGCACCAAGGTCGGCAGCGCTCTGGAAGCGCTGGGCGGGATCTTTGGCCAGCGCCTTGTGTACGACCATTTCAAGGAGCGGCGTGGCCTGCGGACAGACGCTGCGCAGGGGCGGGATATCGCCGCGAATGACGGCGTAGAACGTCGAGACCATGTCGTCGCGCTGAAACAGCGGCCGGCCGCTACACAGCTCGTAGAGCACCACACCGACCGCGAAGACATCCGAGCGCCCGTCGAGCGGCAGCCCCTGGATCTGCTCCGGAGACATATAGGCCGGCTTGCCCTGCAGGCCTTCTTCTTTGCGCACCAGGCGTCGATCGGCGCGAGCGACACCGAAGTCGATGACCTTGACCAGACCCTCGGAAGTCACCATCAGGTTCGATGGCGAGACGTCGCGGTGCACGACGTTGAGCGGCCGGCCCGAGGGATCGCGCAGGGTGTGGGCCGCGTGCAAGCCCGCGCAGGCCTGACTGACCAGCGAGGCCAGAAGGTCCGGCGGCATGCGCTCGCCGCGCTGCTGCAGCTGTGCTGCCATGTGCGACAGTGTTGTGCCGCGCAGGTACTCCATGGCCAGGAAGAGCACGCCGCCCTCTTCGCCGACGTCATAGATCTTCACCACGTTGTGGTGGTTGATCTCGGCGGCGATGCGCGCTTCATCCAGGAACATCGCCGAGGCATCGACGATGTCGAACATCTCGGGCTGGATCAGCTTGATGGCCACCGAGCGGGAAAAGCCCCCAAGGCCGGTCTGACGCGCCAGGTAGACCTCGGCCATGCCGCCGCCGCCGAGGCGAGCAATCAGGCGGTAGCGACCGAAGGGAACGGCCAGACCCAGACTGATTCGGCAGCGCGGGCCACCCCGTCCAAAGCTGATCTCGTAGGCCCCGGGGCAGGGCAGGGGCGTGGGAGCAGTCGGCTCGACGCGCTGGGCTCCGGCGCCGCCAACGATGAAGGTGCCGGCGGTGCTGCCCAGGTCGACCAGCGCGAAGGCATCGCGAACCGCCTGCAGCTCGGCGTGATGGCGCGAGACTCCACCTTCCGGGATGACGACATCGTTCGCTGGATTGCGGCCAATACGTACCCGTTCGGTATCGAAGAACAGAAGCTGTTCGCCAGATCTTGCCCCAGTAAGTAAATGAACCTCAGTTACTGTGCCGATAGGCTGCCCTTGCAAGCTGCCGAGCGTCGAGCCGGCGAGGGCAGGGCGCGAATCACTCGACTCAGGAGCGGAGGGAGGGGCTGGGCCGGCCGCCATGGGTGAGCTCAGAACACGACGGGGGGAGGGGGCTGAGGGGGCCCCGGCTTGCGCGGCGGGGGACGGACGGGACGCGGGCCCTTGCCACCCGGACTGGCTGGCCGGCCCGGGGCAGCGGGATGGCTGACTTGGGCGGTCGGTCGCTGCGCCCCTGCCGGAAGCTGGGCCTGGGTTCGGGCCGGAGCGCCGACGCCAGGTCCCCCCAGCGCCGCGCCTTTGAGCACGCCGGCACCCACACCGGCGGGGGCGGCGGCCGGGCTGGTCTCACCACCCGGCGGCGGCACGATGCGCAGGTGACGCAGGTGCTCGGGAAGCTCGCGCATGCGGGCTTCAGAGCCCAGCGCGGCGAGCGGCGGCAGCGGGAAGCCCGGCAGGAGCGGCCCGCCGCGATCATTGGGCTTCACGTTGCCCGGCTTGTCCTGCGGTAGCTCGACGAGCGGGGCCTCGCGATTGGCGGCGTACATGTAGCGCGTCCACATCGGCACGCTGATGGTGAACGAGGCGTCGGTATAGCCTAGCTGGCGCTCGTAGGTGTCGTCGCCGACCCAGGCGGTGGTCATCCAGCGCGAGGTATGGCCGACAAACCAGACGTCGGACGTTCGGCTGGAGGTACCGGTCTTGCCCGCGGCGATCAGCTTGGCATCGCGAATCGGCTTGCTGTGGCCCTGGCTGACGACGCGGCGCAGCAGCGTGTCCATCAGGTAGGCGGTGCGCGGCGCGATCACCGGCCGACGCATGCGACCCGCGGTTGCGATCAGGCGGTCGAGGCGGCTCTTGCCATCCAGCATCGGATCATCCCAGGCGCTGGCGTCGTACAGCACACGTCCGCCGCGATCGATGACCCGCTTGACGCTGACGTTTTCCGTCGGGCGGCCCGAGGTAGCGAACAGCGCGAAGGCCCGCGAGATCTCGTCGATGCGCACGCACGAGGCACCCAGCGCCAGCGCATCGTCGGCGTGGATCGGCGTGGTGAAGCCCAAGCGACGCGCCCAGCTGGCGACGTCTTTTTTGCCCAGCGTCTTGAAGATCTCGAGGGCCGGAGGGTTCTTCGACCACACCAGCGCGCGCTCCAGGTTCACCGTCTGACCGTAGGTGCCGTCGATGTTTTGGGGAATCCACTCCTCGCCGGTGACGGGGTCGACCTCGGTGCGGACGCGGTCGTTCCAGGTGGTGTCGTAGCTGTAGCCGCGATCGAGAGCCAGCGAGTAGTACACCGGCTTATACGCGCTGCCCGGCTGACGGCAGGCCTGCACCGCGCGGTTGAATTCGGAGCGGTCGTAGTCGTTGCCACCCGCCATCGACAGCACGTAACCGGTGTGCAGGTCGAAGCTGTAGATCGCGCCCTGCGGACGCGGCGCCTGTTCAAGAAGCACTTCTTTAAGTGCGCCCGGAACTGGCTTGCGGGTCTGCTCGGGAACCCAGACCGCCTCGCCTACCTCGATGCGCTTGCCGGGGGCGGGGGGCTGTGCGGCCAGCTTCACGCCGCTGCCGTCGATGATGACCTGCACGCCGGTGCCCGGGACGAAGCGGATGCCGCTCGGCGGGCCGGGATCGCGCTGCACGACCTGCGGCGTCTGTGCGTCGGGGCCAGGCGGTGTGCCGGGACCCGGCCGGCGGCTGTTCGGGCCGCGCGGACCCCGGGTGATGGCGCCGGTCCCGGGGCGTCCGCTGCTGCTGCCGGTGCTGCTGCTGCGGCGGCGACTGCTGCTGCCGCGCGTCGGGCGCTTGCTGGGATCGGCGACCGCGACGGTGGGCGGCTTGTTGCCAGCGGGGGCGGCGGCGGTCGTCGGGGCGGCGGTCGGTTTGGGAGCGGCCGTCGCCGCGGCACTGGTCGGCGGACTGGTCGCGCTGGCCAGGCCACCGAGCTTGCCACTGCCGTCGGCAAAGCCCTCGCTGTTCTTGGCGGCTTGCGCGATCGGCTCAAGCGGCTTGGTGACGAGGGGAACGTAGTTGAACTCTGAGAAGCGCGGGATGTGACTGCGCTGCGCCAGCTTGACCCAGATGACATCGCCGGGCCGCAGCGCCTCGGCGGCCGAGCGGATAAAGCGGTCGTTCGTCGGATCGCCGGGGGTATAGCGCGACGCCCAGAGCATGTTGAGCAGCGGAAGCTCCAGCGTGTGCGGCCCGACCTGCACCGTCGATCCGCCGGAGCGCACCGCCGTCACCAGCGCCAGATACAGCGTCTCTTCCTGCAGCGGACCGGCGTAGCGGACGTTGGCGCGGGCCAAAAACAGCTTCTGCGCGTCGGGATCAAGCCGAGCCTCGGGACCGCGATAGCCCTGGCGCTTGTCGAGCTGCCGCGTCGCGTGGTTGACGTTGTCCGCCGCCAGCACGTCGAGATGCGGCTGCACCGTGGTCTCAATGCGATAGCCGCCCTCGTAGACCGCTTGCTGACCGAACTGCTTGATCAGCTCGCGCCGCACATGATCGACGAAGTACGGCGAGATATCGCGCGAGGTATCGCGTCGTGGCTTGAGCGCAATCGGCTGGCCGTACAGCGCCTCGGCCTGTGCCGCCGGCACCATGCCGCACTCGACCATGTTGCGCAGCACCTTGTCGCGTCGCGCCTGCGCCGAAAGCGGATGGTCAATCGGCGAGTAGCGCGTCGGGGCCTTGGCGAGTCCAGCGAGGAGCGCGAGCTCGGGCAGGCCCAGCTCCCACACGTTCTTGTCGAAGAAGCGCCTCGACGCCGCCTGCACGCCGAAGCTGCCATGGCCAAGGAAGATGTGATTCAGGTACAGCGCCAGGATCTCGCGCTTGGAAAAACGTGCCTCCAGCCGACGGGCCAAGATGGCCTCGCGCAGCTTGCGGGTAAACGAGCGCTCTGGTGAGAGGAAAGCTTTTGCAACCTGCTGGGTAATCGTCGAGCCGCCCTGCGAGATGCGACCATGGCGGACGTTTTCGCGCAGGGCGCGCACCAGGCCCCGCATGTCCAGGCCGCGGTGCTCGTAGAAGCGGCGATCTTCGGTGGCGATGAGCGCGTCTAGAAGCTGCTGCGGGATGCGCTCCAGCGGCACGACCTCGCGGCGCTCGCTGGCTAGCTCGGCAAGCAGGGTGTTGTCGCCGGCGTAGATGCTGGTGATGCCGGGCGCGCGCTGGGCATAGGTCGCCAGGTCGGGCAGCGTTGGCACACTGCGAGCGAAGTAGATGTACACCCCCAGCAGAGCGTGTCCGACGAGAAGCGCGATGCCAAGCAGGGAAAACAGCGTGTACTTGAACAGCCAGTAGAAAAATCCACCGTCGGCTGGATTGGTGATTTGAACGCGGCAGGGGTTCATGCGGGCAGTCACTGTCGCTGTGGCAGTACCATCACGCGAACACTGCACCGTACCACGGACGACAAGCGGCTTTCGACAGCAATCCCACGGTGGGAGCGCGTTCGTGTGGCCAGCTGTCCGACTTGTTCTAGTTCATATACGTAGCAGGGGAGGGAGGGAGACTGGCGGGCGGGTTTTGAGTCTAGAACTCGGCGTGCTGCGGATAGCGCGGGAAGGGGATGACGTCGCGGATGTTCTCGACGCCGGTGGCGAACTGGATCAGGCGCTCAAAGCCCAGGCCAAAGCCGGCGTGCGGAGCCGAGCCGTACTTGCGCAGCGTCAGATACCACTCGTACTCGGCGATGGGCAGCCCGGCTTCCTGCATGCGGACCAGCAGCTTGTCGTGGTCTTCTTCGCGCTGGCTGCCGCCGATGATCTCGCCGATGCGCGGCACCAGGACGTCCATGGCACGCACCGTCTTTCCGTCTTCGTTGACCTTCATGTAGAAGGCGGTGAAGGCCTTGGGATAGCCGGTGACGATGACCGGGCGCTTGAACTCGACCTCGGTCAGGAAGCGCTCGTGCTCGGTCTGCAGGCTCTGGCCCCAGGCGACGGGGTACTCGAACTTCTTGCCGCTCTTCTGCAGGATGGCGACGGCGTCGGTATAGGTCAGGCGCTCAAACGGCGACTCGATGATGTGCTGCAGCGTCTCTTGCACGTTGTATTCGGCGCGCGAGGCCAGGAAGCTCATGTCTTCTGGGCAGGCGGTCAGCACCGAGCGCAGCACCGTCTTGAGGAAGTCCTCGGCCAGCGTCGCGTTCTGGTCGAGGTCGCAGAAGGCCATCTCGGGCTCGACCATCCAGAACTCGGCGAGGTGGCGCGCGGTGTTCGAGTTCTCGGCGCGGAAGGTCGGGCCGAAGGTGTAGACCTTGCCGAGTGCGAGCGCATAGGCCTCGGCCTCTAGCTGACCGCTGACCGTGAGGCTGGTCGTGCGCGCGAAGAAGTCCTGGCTGTAGTCGACAGCGCCCCCGTCTTTGCGCGGCGGCTTTTCCGGATCGAGTGTCGTCACGCGGAACATCGCGCCGGCCCCTTCGCAGTCGCTGGCGGTGATGATCGGCGTGTGCAGATAGACAAAGCCCTGGCTGCGGAAATAGTCGTGGATGGCGTAGGCCATCGCCGAGCGCACGCGGGCGACGGCGCCAAAGGTGTTGGTGCGCGGTCGCAGGTGGGCGATGGTGCGCAGGAATTCCAGGCTGTGGCCCTTCTTCTGCAAGGGATAGGTGGCATCGGCCGCGCCGACCACCTCGACGCTGCTCGCCGCGATCTCGATGGCCTGCTTCTGTCCCTGGCTCTGGACCACGGTGCCGACGACGCGAACGCAGGCGCCGACGCCGATCTTGATGATCTCGCTCTCGTAGTTCGCAAGCTTGTTGTCGGCGACGATCTGCACGCTGGCTAGCGCCGAGCCATCGTTCACTTCCAGGAAGGAAAAGCCGCCCTTGCTATCGCGCCGGGTTCGCACCCAGCCCTGCACGGTCACGGTCTGGCCAACGGGAGAGGTCGAGAACAACTGGGCAACGCGGGTCGACGACATGCTCTTAGATCCGTTCTCTCAAGGTGGACAATGTGGGCCTAACGTCTCGCCGGGAGGCGGGGCAGCGGGGTAGACCCCCGCGTGCGCAGCGTCAAGCTAACCGCAGCAGAACGGGCTGTCAAAAGCCGGGGCGGGGACGGTCTGGGGCGAAGGGCCGTTAGGCGCCGCCTACTTGGCTGAAAATTCCAAGTGGCCGTCCCAGCCGGGCGATGGGGGATGCGCAAGGAAGTGCTGGCACTGCTCGATGTAAAGCAGGACCGGCCCGTCGCTGATCCCGGCCTGCTGGGCGGCCTCAGCAAGTGCGCAGAACGCGCGATGGGCGGTGTCGAAGTCGCCGGCTTGGAACTGCGCGACAGCGGCCAGAAAACGCGGAGCCTGGGCCTGCTTGTGGGCGCGGACGCTTGGGGGATCGCTGGCCAGAAGCTCATGCACGACGATCGACTGCCGCTTGCCCCGTACCCGCACCCGCCCAAGCGCGCGGGGGGCTAGCTCGTCGGGGTCCCTGATCAGCGACAGCGTGACCTCGCTGATCAGGATGCCGACGCCAAAGGCGCGCGTCAGGCCCTCAAGTCGCGCTGCGAGGTTGACGGCATCGGACAGCACCGTCGCTTCCATACGATCGGCATCGCCGACCGTACCCAGCATCGTCGAGCCGGTGTGGATGCCGAGCCCCACGTCGAGGCGCGCCAAGCTTTCATCGGTCCGCGCTAGCTCGTGCACCGCTTGACGAATCTTCAGCGCTGCCCGCGCGGCATCGGCGGGTGAGGCCGGAAACAGACCCATCACCGCATCGCCGATGAACTTGTCGACGAAGCCGTTGTGCTCGCGAAGGATGGGGCTCACGCGCGACAGCAAGCGACCGAGCATCAAAAATACCGCGCCGGGATCCATGTTTTCGGCCAGCGAGGTGAAGCCGCGCACGTCGCAGAACAAGATCGTGAGCTGCGGCAGGTGCACGTGATCGCCGATATCGACATAGACCACGCTCTTTTTGCCCAGCAGGTGAATGAACTCGTGCGGCACGAAGCGACCGTAGGCGATGTGGGTCTTGGCCAGCGTGATGTGCGTCTCGATGCGCGATAGAAGCTCGGTGCGCGAAAACGGCTTGCTGAGGAAGTCGTTGCCGCCGGCGCGGAAGCCTTCGACGATGTCCTGTTCTTGCGTGCGGGCGGTGAGCAGAAGGACGGGAAGCTCGCTGGCCTGATGCTGGGGCCGCAGCCGGCGCAGCACCTCGTAGCCCGACATCTTGGGCATCATCACGTCGAGCACCACGGCATCGAAGCGCTGCTCGGTCAGGCGAGTCAGCGCAGCCGGGCCGCTCGGCTCTTGTGCGACCTCATAGCCGGCGCCGCGGAGCTGACTGTCGAGGACGGCGAGGTTGATGGGATCGTCATCGACGATCAGGATGCGAAAGCGCTCCCGATCGGGCAGCGGCGCGGCGAGCAGGCTTGGCTCGACGTGAAGCTCAGCCGCGCTCGCGCTTGCAAGCGGCGCGGTCATCGGAGAGTCGACTGGCCCGGCGGTCGGTGACGGCGGCCTGGGCTCATGCGGGGGAATGGCCTGGGCCCCACCAGCTGGCGCAAGCGGCAGCGTGAACGAAAACACCGAACCCACCCCGACGGTGGATTTGACGCGCAGCTCACCGCCGTGCAGGTGCACAAGCTTGCGGCTGATGGCCAGGCCCAGGCCGGTGCCGCCGCTCTCGCGCACGGCCGTGCCGTCGACCTGACTGAACGACTCGAAGATGCGCTCGTGCTCGCGCTCGGGGATGCCGACGCCGGTGTCTTCGACGGAAAGCTCAAGCTGCGCGCCGAGGTTGCGGGCGGTGACAGCGACCAGCCCCTGCGGTGTGAACTTGACGGCGTTGCCGACCAAGTTGGTCAGGATCTGCTGCAGTCGGTTCTCATCGGCGAGGACCAGCGGGCAGGGATCGGGCAGCTGATTTTCGACGCGCAGCGCTCGTCCCTGACACAGCGGGCGGACCAGCGAGAGGACGAGCTCGGTCACGACGCGGGGATCAACGGGCCGCGGCTGCAGGCTCAGGTGGTCGTAGCGCAGCTTGGCAAAGTCGAGCAGATCGTTCACCAGACTGGCCAGGCGGCGACCGCTGGCGACGATCAAAGCCAGGTGCTCGCTGATCCGACTCTCGGGCAGGTTCGGCTGGGTGCGCAGCGCTTCGGCCAGGCCAATGATGCCGGACAGCGGGGTGCGCAGCTCGTGGCTGGTGTTGGCTAGGAACTCGTCCTTCATGCGGTCCATGCGCGACAGCTCGTGGTTCTTGCGATCGAGCTCGCTGGCCAGTGACTCGGCGTGGCGACGGGCGCGGGCGTTGTTCACGGCCAGCACGAAGGCCTGCGCAAAGACGAAGCTGAACATGCCGAAGTGCTCGGCCACGAAGGTGTGGATGATGCGGTTTACGTGCAGCACATCGTTGATGGTGGCGACGACCAAAAGCAGCGTGCCAAGCGCGATCAGCTGTGCGGTCTCACGACTTTGGCTGGAGCCGTGCCGCAGCGCGCCCGCCAGGCAGTAAAGGACGTAGAGCGCCACCCCCACGACGCTCTTTTCCACCAGGCGCAGCGATGCCGCGGCGAGCTCCATGGGCAGCGCGATCATCCACAGGCAGCTCAGGCCGAACAGCGCGCCGATGACCAGGGCGATGCGACGGTCAAACTGCCCGGGAAAAAGCGCGCGCAGATACCACACGAACATCGGCACTGCGGCGTACAGGCTCACGTACTCGATGCGCTGCTGCAGCGCCCAGGCGCGTCCCGGGGGCCAGGCGTCACCGGCCAGCGCCGCTTCCAGAAAGCCGTGTAGCGTCAGCTGGCGACTGGCGATGAAGATGCAGAACAGGCCAAAGAAAAACGGCGCCGTCTCGCTGCGCCGCAGGATGAACATCGCCAGGTTGTAAAGGCCGATCACCAGCGAGACACCGATGATGATGAGCTGCACCTGCTCGGCGGAGCGCTGCTCGGCGCGCAGCACGGACTCGCGACCGATGCTCAGCGCATAGTTGATCGAGCGATCGGGGATGGCGCGGCTGCCGCCGTAGAGAAAAATTTCGACATCCTCGGTCGTGGTGGGGGCGATGGGCGGCGGGATGCGCAGCACGCGCAAGACGTTCTGCTTGCTGGCTGCGGTCTGCGACAGGTCGAGGCTGACTCGCCCAGCGAACAGGTCAGACATCACCGGCTGGCCACGTCCATCGCGGGCGCGAACGATGAACGGGCGCTTCATGGTGACGGCGCGCAGGGCCCAGGGATCATCGGGCTTGCCGCGCGGTAGACGCAGGCGCAGGCGCAGGGTCAGAACGCCGGTGGTCGACATGATGCGACCATCGGCCAAGCGATGTCCGGCCCAGGTCTCGCCGGGGCCCATGCGATCGGGCGTCGGGCCGGGCTGTCCCGCGGGCAGCGAATCGGGATCGCGCAGCTCGCCCCAGTACAGCTCCCAGTCGCCGAGCAGGCGGATGCTGCCGGCCGAGAAGTCGATGCCTGATAAATCGAGGAAGCCGTGCTCAGCGCGTCGCGGCTCGCTGGTCGGGCTGCAGGCGGCAAACAGGAGCAGGCACAGAGTGAGCAAGAAACCCGTCGGCTGCGGTGCAAGGGCAGGCGGGTGCACGGGCCGGGCGGGGGCGATTACTGAAGCGACCCGGATGCGCTCCCCCTAGCTCAGCAGGACGCCGAGGCGGGCCAGGGCGGCAAGCTGGGCCCGGACATCGTCGGCAAGCGGGGTCTCATCGGGGGCACTGCCCAGTGGGCCAGCGCTGTCTTCGGGGAGGGCCAGCCGGCCGGTTTGCGAAAGCGAGTGCAGAGCCGCAGTCAGCGCAGCGACGTCACGCGTGCCGTCCAAAAGTGGCAAGAGCGCTCGGCACAGCGGCTCGACGCTGAAGCTGTCGTGAAACAGCGTCGTCAGCTCGTCTCCACGGGCCACCTGTCGGCGAGCAAAGCCGCGCGCCGTGGGCAAAAGACTGGGGCTGTTGGCGACGGCGGGAGCGTAGGTGTGCAGAGACAGGGCCTGTGGGCTTTCGGCCGATGCCCGCAGCAGAAACTTGGCCAGGATCTCGCTGTCTGCGTTCTCCGCGGCCTCGGGAGAGCCCAGCCGCACGGAAGCCGCCTGACACAAGGCCTGAAACTCGATCGCGCTCGGCGCACGCTCGGCCAGGATGGAAAGCGCCGCCTTGGTCAAGGGATGGTCGGTTCGCAGCACGGGCCCACTGCCGATGACCGGGCTGTACGCAAAGTCGGCCGGCGCCTCGCTGATGAGGCTGAGATCGCGCGGGGCCTCCAGGCGGCAGCTGACAAACAGGCCGTGCAGATCGGCAAGCTGCGGCTCGGGGCGCACCGCGACCTCGGCGTGACAGAGCAGGCTCTGGCGGAAGGTGCGCATGCGCGCGAAGTCGCTGTACTGCTGCAGATCGAGCGGCGTGTCGACGCTGGCCAGCAAGCGAGGCAGCACATCGACCGGCAGCGAGCGCGGCAGCCCCCCGCGATCCTCGGCGTCTCCGAGGTAGCGCAGACCAAAGCGCGTCGCGTGGTTGACGAAGCTGCTGAAGTACACCGGCGTGCTGGTGTCGCCGATGACGTCGTAGAGCAGGACCGGATCGCGCCAGATGCCGAGGTTTTCCAAGTTGCAGGCGAAGTCACGGGCGTAGGCGCCGATGAAGCGCGCGGCATCGCTGTCTTGTCCTGTCGTGAGCAGCGGCAGGAGCCGGGTGCCATCGATCGCTTTCTCTAGTCGCTCGGCGGGGGTGGCGGCGCCGCGGACGTGGAAGGACAGAAAGTCGCGCAGCACCTGCATCAGGCGCCAGCCTGGCTGCAGGTTGTAGCTGACGAACAGCGCGCCATTTTTTGCCAAGTGCCGTCGGGCAATTGCGAACAAGCGATCCTGCACCGGCCGCGGCACCCACGAATAAAAGCCGTGCGCGATGATGAAATCAAACTCACCGAGCGTCGCTTCGCCAGGGGCAATGGCCAGCAGATCGGCCTGCTTGAGGGTGATATTTTTTAGCCCCAGCGCCACGATCTCGGCTTGGCCCATGGCGATGTGGCGGCCCGACAGATCGATGCCCAGGCACTGCGCACCGGGCAGGCTCTCGGCGATGGCTATTAGGTTATTGCCGTCACCGCAGGCGATCTCCAGCACGCGGCAGCGTTCGACATCGGGGATCTTCAGGCCGGCGAGCTTGGCAACGACGGCCATGCGGCTGGGGTGACTATCGGTGCAGGGGCGGCCGTGGTACGGCTGGGCATCGTAGGCTGCAAGCTGGGCCTGCGACTCAGGAGACACGGGGGGCATAAGATCCGATGTTATCCGGTTCTGCTCGCCGACGGTACGTCTGCGAGCTGCGCGGCTCTGCGGGACGCGGTGGCGTCGCGGCGGGGCTTAAAGCGGGGTAATCAGGCCGGTGCTATTGCACTCGCCTGCGGCCGGGCTGAGCTCACCTTCTAACACCAGGTCGCCCGAGAGGCTGTTGAGGTGAATCCGCCCGACACCGCCGCCGCCACCCGCGCTGCCATCGCCAGGGGAGCCGCCGGCATCGGCGCCGGCGAGGACGCTGCCGGCCCCCCCGGCGCCGCCGAAGCGCACCCCGGCGCCGCCCGCGGCGGGCTGGCTTGCGAGCAGGGCCGAAGTGCCGTCCATGCACATTTGCCCGCCGTTGATGCCGCCGGCCCCGCCTCCGCCGTTGGCGGCCAAGACCGCCCCCGCCCGGATGGCGATGCGCGGCGCTTCGATAAGGAGGGTACCGCCGCCGCCGCCGCCGCCGCCGCCGTCGTTGAAGTTCAGGCCGCGATCCCCCTGCCCGCCACCGCCGCCGACCTGGATGCCGCTGGGCGCCGTCGTGCTGGAGCTCACGACGACCCGGCTCTGCGACACGATCTGCACCGCGCCGCCGCCGCCGCCCCCGCGCTGCCCGGTGTCGCCGGTCTGCGAGCCTGGGCCTCCTGAGCCGCCGCCGCTGCCGCCGCATAGCCGGACCGGCGAGGAGGTCAGGTAAGCGCTGCCGGCCGTGCCGATCGGCCCGCCATCGCCGGTATCGCCACCCCGGCCGCCGTGACCACAGCCACCGCCGCCGCCGCCGCCGCCTTCATTGTTGGGACCGCCGGCTCCATATCCGGGGCCGCCGCCGCCCGGACCTTCCCCGCGCTGCGTGACCAGGCGGACGTAGCTGCCAGCAAAGCCTCCGGGGCCGGCACAGCGGTGATCGCTGCACTCGGCCTGGCTGCCGCGTGCGTCGATCAGCCCCTCGATCTTGATCGCACCCGGGGCGATAAGCGCCAAAGCCCGCGAGCCGGTGACGCGAACGCGGATGCCATCGGGAATGTCGATGCGCAGGAAGCTGAAGACCCCGATGCCCACCATCCAGCCGTCGCCGCAGTTGATCGGCGCGATCTGGCGATAGACGACATCGGAAATGGGCTGCTTGTCGGCCGCCGTGACGATGGTGCCCTCGTCGGTGTTGATCACCAGATCCTGCGCCGGGCTCAGCACTCCCTGGGCCTCGCCGAACCACGCCGGGTCGATGCCGTTTTCGGGCACGAAGCGGGTCCGCTCTGCCCCCCCCTCCACACAACGGGTACCGCTGGAGTCGCAGATCAGCGGCTCTAGGAACGGTCGCCACAGGCCGCCGCAGGCCGGAAGCAGCGCTAGCACGACGGCCGAAAGCGTCAGCCGACCCGGTCTGCCACTCGCTTGCTCCCGACGTCGGCGCACGCTCGGCGCGGTCTTCGTTGGAAGGCGGTCAGCCACACGCTGCTCTCTGTCCTCATTCGACCCTGTGACTGCTCTCACCGGAATGACCTCCCCGGGCGTGCGGCCCCAGCGCTCTACCCACGCTCGACCTGGCTCGCCGGGGTCGGCACGCTCCCTCGGATCATCTTAACAGGCGGGCTGTGCGGGCCGGCGTGGAGCATGCGATAATGACGACGCCCTGCCGTAGCTCACAGCAGGCTGCCAGGGCCGCCGGCTTTGATGAAGCGACTCCCTCTCCATGCCGCACTCTTGACCGTCCTTCTGTCGCTCTTGCGACCAGGGGCAAGCGTTGCCGAGTCGGGCTCTGCAAAGGGGCTCTCTTCGAGTGCGACGCAGCTTATCGAGTCGGCGACGGCGGCGATCACGGCGGCGAACTATCCGGCGGCCTATCAGGCCTTGGTCACGCTGTATCCGCAGGCCCCGGCCCAGGCCACCTACTACTTGGCCCGGCTGGCCGCAGCCGAAGGGCAGGCGGTGGCGACGCGCGATCTTTTGCGGCGCTTCCTCGCTGACCAGAGCCTGGAGGCCACTGATCCGCTGCGGGGCGAGGCACAGACCCTGCTTGGCAGCCTGCCCAATCCCGAAGCGGGTGAGGTCAGCGTGGGGGCTCCGCGCGGCGCCATGATTCAGCTCGATGGGCGCTTGGTGGGCACGCTGCCGCTGTCGCTGCCGCTTCTGGTCGCGACCGGCATGCATCGTCTGCAGGTCAGCCTGGGGCGCTGGCGGGCCGAGAGCTCGTTTCAGGTTCGCACCGCGCGCAGTGTTGAGCTGCGCTTCAAGTCGGGCTCTGACCTGGCGGTTGTGTCGCGGCCGGCCGTGGTGCTGATCTGCGACGAGTACAGCGACGAAGCAAGCGCCAGCAGCGAGCCGCTGACGCACGCCGTCGAAGCCGTGGTCAAGCATGAAAACTTCGCCGTCCTGTCGCGGCAGGTCGCGCTGGCCTACGCCCCCGATATCGCCTCCTGCGAGCCGCCGCCGCAAGACCAGATGTCGGCCAGCGAAGCGCGGGCTACCTGCTGCGCGGCGCTGGCTCAGCGCTTCGCCATCGAGCGCACGCTGCACATCCAGCTCAGCCAAAAGAGCGGCAAGTGGAGCGGCGAGCTAGGCCTGCGCGAGCCCGACGTCGAGGGCGAGGTGCGCGGTGGCGACTTCACCTGTGATGGCTGCGGCACCAAAGAAGCCGGTCAGCGCCTAAGCGACGCGCTCGGCAAGCTGTTTGTAAAGGCCGATCAGCAGGGTCGCGGCAGCCTGCAGATCGGCAGCACGCCCCCCGGGGCCGAGGTCCTCCTGGCTGGCCATCGCGTCGGCAGCACGCCGTATGCGCGCAAGATCTGGGCTGGCTCGTATGCCGTCGAGCTGCGGCGACCGGGCTACACCGCGGCGAGCCAGTCGGTGAGCGTGGCCGCCGATCAGCCGACCAACCTGAATCTCGATCTGCAGCCCGAGCAGGCAGCGGCGCCATCGCCGGTTTTTGTTCCGCCTCCCCGGCGCCCCATTTGGCGGATTGCCGTCGGAGCAGGAGGCATCGCGGCCGGTGTCCTGATGCTGGGGTTTGGCATCAGCGCGCTATCGGTCAACGGCACCTGTTCGCTGGATGGCCTGCCGGCCTGCGATGGCCTGTATCGCACCGGCCCGGTCGGAGGCGCGCTGATTGGCATCGGTGCAGCGCTGATGGTCGGCGGCGGCGTGCTGATCGCCTGGCCCCCCGCGAAGTCGAAGTAGCCGAGCTCCGACTCGTCCGCCGAGTCGTCCGCCGAATCGTTTACAGCGAGGCGCCCGGGGCTGCCCCTGGGGTCTGCTCCCCACGCTGGATCTGTTCCAGGACCTGCTGTAGCTCGCGCAGGACTGCGGTATCGAACGCGGCGGGCAAGATGCGGACCCGGACCTGGCTACCGACCACCTTCGGCCCCAGGCTGGCGATGGCGAGCTTGGCCGCGTCACTCAGCCGATCGCTCTTTGGTCGCCGGATGCCGGCCGCGGCTTTTTCGGCCTCGCTGGGCTGGGAAAACAAGAGCTGCAGCTGGATCTGCGGTCGGGCCGGGTCCTCGCCCAGCGTTGCGATATAGCCGCTCGACGCCACGCCCAAAAGACGACTCGTCATATCGGCCGTCGAGATCATCCAGATGCCGGCCCCCGGCGCGACCTGCGACAGCAGCCCCAAAAGTTCGGACTGCTGCGACAGTCCGCCCGAGCGCTGCAGGAAGGCTTCCACCAGCGGACGCTCGTCGTGGAACAGCACCCACTCTTCCCCGACCCAGCCCACGAACATGTCGCGCCCCGACGGGCCGGTCATCTGGCTCAGGGCACCCTGCCGCCCCACCATCACCTCACGGCCCAAGGCAGCGAAGAAGGCGACGGCGCAGGCCTCGAAGGCAGCGCGATTCAGGCGCCCGTGAAAGACGTTGATCGATGGACCCGCCGAAGGCAGGGTCACCATGTACTGCGCATCGATGCGCGGTCGCAGCTCAGCGACGCAGGGCGGAACCGGCAGCGGCGAATGTTCGAGGAAGCGCAGCAGGAACGACAGGTCGCCCCGGAAGTAGGCGAGGTCGCGAACCCCGCCCGGAAACCAGGCGATGGGCGGGATGCGTGGATCGAGCCGAACGCTGTTCGTCGGCGGTGGGCCCAGCGACGATGGCAGCGATGGGGCAGGCAGCGGATCGACCCGGGCTGGCCCAGTCGGCCGGCACGCAACCGGCAATAAAAAGAGCAGCAGGAGTAGGCAGTGAGCGATCCGCATGCCGACATCCTCGGCGCCTCGCCCGCCGCTGTCTAGCCATCGCCCTGCGTCGTTCGGTGATCGCAAGCAGCGCGTGCCGTTCAGGCTCTCCCGTCGGCTGTGTTAGCGTGCCGCCATGTGGCGCAAGCTGGCTTGGCCCCTCGGAATCGTGGGGCTCTTGATCCTTCTTCTCTTTTCGGGGGCGCTCATCAAGCTCGGACCGCGCTTTGTCTTTGGCATCCTGCGCTACGACACGCGGCGCATCGGCACCAGCGGCGCAGCCTTAGCGGCGCGCAGCCTCGAAAAAGTGGGGAGCCAGTCTTGGGGGTAGAGGAGTGAGGGGCGCGGCGGGGACGAGGGGGACGAGGGGGACGAGGGGGACGAGGCGAGCAGAAGACCAGGGCTAGGCGGCGCGCTGAGCCGGACGGCGGCGACGGGCGAGCAGCAGGCCAAAGAGCGGCAGCAGGCCCAGGGCAGGCAGGCCCGAGCCAGCCGGGGTCGGACGCGCGGTGTAGCTGCAGCCGCGCATCTCAGCGGGGTTCTCGGTAGCTGAGGTTTCCGCCGCGCTTAGGCTCTTCGCATCGACGGCGCGATCGGGAGAGGCCGTCGTCGCACCCGTCGTGCCCGTCGTCGCATCGGTCGCGGCGGGGCTGCCCGCGGTCGTGCCGCTGCTGTCCGGCGTGCTCGTCGGGTCGTTGCTGCCCGGGGCGCTAGGCTGGCTGGGGCTTCCGCTCTGGCCGTCGCCCGCCGGGCTGCTCAGGGTGAAGGACAGCACGCTGCCGTAAGCCAGGCCCTGCGCGTTCTGGGCCGCGGCGCAGTAGTAGTACGTGGTTCCGGGCAGCAGGCCCGAGACAACTACTGAGTAGGGCACCGGCGCCCCCGCCTTGGCCAGGCTCGGCGTGTAGAAGGCGTCGGCGCGGACGCCGAAGCTGTCGTCGCAGCGCTCGGGCTTGGTGCTGCCGTAGCGGAACCAGGCCGTCACCCCGTCGCCGTTCGCCGTCGCGGCGCCGTTGAGCACTGCCGAGTCAGCGCTCAGATCGCTGGCCTTTTCCGTCGTGACGGTCGGCGGCGCGGCACCCGTCGTCAGCGACAGCACCTTGCCGAAGCGGACCCGGTCTCCGGCGCCGGCGATGGCGCAGAAGTAGTAGGTCGTATTCGGCTGCAGGCCGGTCAGTTTCTGTGCGTAGCTCACGGGCTTACTGCCCGCGCCCAGGTCGCTGCCCAGCCCGCGGCTCTCGGGAGTGCCGCTCTCGGCGTCGGTGCTGGGGATCTCGGGCAGGCGCAGACCGAAGCGGTCGTCGCAAGCCGTCGGCTCCTTGGTGTCGTAGCGGAACCAGCCGCGCGTCGCCTGACCGCCGGGGTTGGCGGCGGCGTTGAGGGTCGCCGACTCGCTGCCTAGCTCGCTCGCCGGCTTGGTGACGACCGGGCTATCGGCCGTCGGGCTGCCCCCACCCGGCTCGGTCGGCTTGATCGACGAGCTAGGCGGCGTGGTGAACGACAGCACGCTGCCCAGCGTCGTGCCGTAGGCGCTGGAGGCGATGGCGCAGAAGTAGTACGTCGTCGCCGGCGCCAGGCCCGAGATGGCCTCGGCAAACGGCGTGGCGGTTCTGCCACCACCCAGCGACGTACCGCCACTTACCGGCGTGCGCGTGCCGAACACGTCGTTGCATGCGCCGGGGTTGCTGGTGCTGTAGCGGAACCAGGCAATCGTCGAGTTGCCGTTGGGATTACCCGAGCCATTGAGCGTCGCCGTGGTCGCGGTGACCGGCGTCGCAGCCAGCGTGCTGACCGACGGCGGCATCGGTGCCGTGAACGAGCGCACCACCCCGAAGGCGGTCCCCACCGCGTTGCTGGCGATGGCGCAGTAGTAGTAGGTCGTGCCCGGCGTCAGGCTGGGGGCCGGGTACTGGTAGGACACCCAGTTTGCTCCGCCACCCAGCGTCGTGCCGCCCGTCGCTGGGACGCGCGTGCCGAAGGTGTCGTTGCAGGTGCCGGGGCTGGTGGTCGCCATGCGGAACCAGGCGGTGGTCGCCGCGCCGTTGGGGTTGGCCGACCCGTTCAGGGTGATGGCGATGCCGGTGGCACCGTCGGTGCTGACCGTCGGCGGGCTGGCCGGCGTGGTGAACGACATCAGCGAGCCCAGGCCCGTGCCGTAGCTGTTGCTGACGATGGCGCAGTAGTAGTAGGTCACGCCCGGCGACAGGCCGGTGATGGCCTGACCGAACGGCACCTTGGCCGTCCCGCTACCCAGGTTGGCGCCACCGCTCGACGGGGTGCGCGTACCGAAGCTGTCGTTGCAGGTACCCGGGCTGGAGACGCTGTAGCGGAACCAGCCCTGCGCCGTTGCGCCGTTGGGGTTGCCGGTGCCGTTGATCGTCGCCGTCGTCGAGGCCACACTCGTCGCCGCCTCGGTGGTGGCGGTGGCGGGGGCGGCCGTCGTGAACGATAGGACGTTGCCGAAGGCCGTGCCCTCGCTGCTCTGCACGATGGCGCAGAAGTAGTAGGTGGTGGCCGGCGACAGGCCCGAGATGGCCTGCTGATACGGCTGGTCGTAGACATCGGCCCCCAGGCCGCTGCCACTTGCCGTCGGCGCGCGCGAGCCGAACTTGTCATCGCAGGCGCCGGGGTTGGTGGTGGCGTAGCGGAACCAGCCGATGGCGCTGGCGCGGTTCGGATTGCCCGAGCCGTTGAGGTAGGCCGAGTTGGTCGTGATGTTGCTCGCCGCCGTGGTCAGTGCCGTCGGGACGGTCGGCGTGGTGAAGCTCTGCACGGCGCCCCAGGCGGTACCTACGCTGTTCTGGCCGAGGGCGCAGAAGTAGTAGGTGGTGTTGGCCGTGAGGCCGGTGATGGCCTGCGAGAACGGCACCGTGGTGTTGCCGGCGCCGATGCTGACGCCGCCCATCGCCGGGGCCCGCGTGCCGAAGGTGTCGTTGCAGGTGCCGGGGCTGGACGTGCTGTAGCGGAACCAGATCGACGTCGCGTCACCGCCCGGATTGCCCGAGCCGTTGAGCACGCCGGTGGTCATCGTGAAGCTGGCGCCGTAGCCGGTGCTGATCGTCGGGCCCTGGGCGGGCGTCGTGAAGTTGCGGACGCTGCCGTAGCCCATGCCGTAGCTGTTGCTGACGATGGCGCAGTAGTAATACTTGGTGCCCGGCAGCAGGCTGCCGATGCTCTGGCTGTACGGCACGCTGACCGTGCCCGGCCCCAGGTTGACGTAGCTGGAGCTAGGCACGCGGTTGCCGAAGCTGTCGTTGCAGGTACCGGGGTCGGTGTTGCTGTAGCGGAACCAGCCCTGCGTGGCTGAGCCGTTTGGCACGCCAGCGCCGTTGAGCGTCGCTCCGCTCGGCGAGATGCCGCTGGCAGCACCCGTGTCGGCGGTCGGGGCCGAGGCCGTCG
>CALFYE010000383.1 GCA_937952145.1 uncultured Myxococcales bacterium | reverse complement strand
CGCGACAGCCTTCCTTGCTATCGGCAAGTGGCCAATAAAAAGCACTGACCACGCCCAGGACAATCGGAAACCAGGAGGCCCCTTAGAGGGATAGCGACTATCCCCAGCGATGGCCCGTGCTGCTGTCGGCAGATCGCTAATAAAAGCGCTGTCCGCCAAACACTACACAGCGACGATAGGACGTGGTTTCTGGAGTCCCAAGCGGGCAGCACCTAGCCGTCGGGATTCTTGCAAAGGTCTGCGCGTGCTGCTGTCCGGTGAATCCCTAATGAAAACCCGCGATTTTTCCCCGTCAGAGCGTCGACGAGAAAAAAGCGTCCAGTTGACATAATGAGTGTTATCGGCACATTTTCGGCGCTCTCGTCGGTGACACGCTGCTGAGTGCCTGACTAGGTGCCGAAATCTGCCCTCGGTTCGTAGTCTGGCTTACGAAACGACCCCAAAACCGCCAAAAGTGGACCACAGAAGCCCGTGCATGTTCCGGCTTTTGGTGCCGATGTCACGTTTTCGGCTGCTGCGTTGAACTCTCATATTTGCGCGCCAGACCGCGTAAGAGCCGCGCAGCGGTCAGGATGGCCGGATGTGTTCGGGTCTGTCCTAGCTCGCCTCTGTGGGCTTTTGGTGAGCGAGCGAAACGCGAAAAATCGCCATAAGCGTATTTGGCTCGATTGAACGCCAGAAAACCCGGATTAAACGGGGGGGAGTCACCCAACCGGCCAGCTCGGAGCGGGCCGACCGCGACAAACACCAGGCTAAGACCAGAAAGAAACCCCAGAGAATACGGGGGGAGACTACAACGCAGTCAGAGTTTTGCACATAGGTCCGACCTTTAGATCGGTAGCGTGCCCTGTCTGTCTTCGGCTTTGATCTCGTCTCGATAGTAGGCGACGAGTTGCCGCGATACTCCGCCAAGCGCTCGCGCCACGTCTAGGTCGCTCCACTTCGGATGCTGGGCTATCAGTGCCCGGATGTCTTCGGCGCGCTGCAAACGTGCCTCTTGCCGTGTCTGGACTTGCTTGCGCGCTTGCGTGGCCTTGCCCTCTCTAGTGTCCGCTGGCGCAATCGCATGCAGCCCCAGCGCTTCCGCTTCCGCTGGGCTCACATCTAGCGCTCTCGCGATCGTCTCGGCGCGCCATCGTCGCCGCACTTTGTTCTCTGCGCTGCGTTCGATGGCGTTCTCTAATTCCGCCGCTGGTAATGGCGGGCGAAATGTAGCGTTTAGCTCATGCGCTCGCAGCCGGGCCCACGAATGGGCCTCGCCGCTTTTAGGATGCTTGCAGGCATAGGCCGCCCGTACAGCGCCGAAGTAGTAAAACAGAGTCATCTTGCGGACTCCCTCACGCATTCCCCCTCTTGCGTTTGAGAGCAGCACGATTTCATGTGCGCGCAATGAATGGACGTAGGATCCATCCCGCTTATCTTGGCGCTCATGGTGCTCGGTCCTGTGCTCTCTGCGTACGAGAGGAGCGTCCGCTTGCTCCGTCGCTGGAATACTCGGAAGTACCAGCATCCCAAGCGCCGCTTCTAGCTCGTCGAAGGTGTATCGAGCTACGGGCCCATGGTCTATAGATATCGGCAGATATGCCACACGATTATTCGTGTTTGTGTCTACTGTATTCGGGATCTTATACCAGCGCGCCGGATTGCTGGCTATCGGGTCGGGCGATAACTCCAAAGAGCGAGTACGGGCGATTAGCCTTAAAAGTATCGCCCTCCATCGGCTGCGATTTGTTGGCGTATTCGGCACGGTTTGCCGCAGTTGCCAAATCGCGTAGGTGCCTCGCCCGCTGTAGGCCAAATAGGTTGGTGTCGGGATGGTCCCAGCAAGGGACTCCGCCAAGATCACCTCGATGGCCTCACCGGCGGTCGGTCTGCCCGGTCTCCCTACATCGAGGTCCAGCGGTATCGCGGCAAAATCCGCTACGTTATCGTCGCTAGCCTCGAAATATCTCGGTCTAAACCCGTTTGCTGCCGTCGGTGGTTCCCGCCGTAGGTGCGGCTTCATGGGCTGGAAAATCCAGTACAGCGTCTCAGCCCGCGCCATCTCATACGCCCACAATTCCGGCAACCACCCCCAAAACTCCCCAGCGGTCACAGCGGCGTAATAGTGAGGATGGATGCTTCCCTTTTTGCTTAGTCGTCGAGATCCAATCGCAATCACTCGGTCTCGCGGCCAGGTCTCTGTGAGCTGAAGCATCGCCTCATGGTTCTGTTTCGCCTCTGACATTGGCGCGGAGTAGACCGCATACCCTGTAGAGTCCGCTACTGCTTTGCTCGCTCCGTCGCTCATGCTGGCACCCTACCCTAGACCAGCTCGACCGCCACGGGTCTTTTGCCGTCCGCTGTGAGCAGTCTTTCCAGCTCGGCAAGGCGTGCGCGCTGGTATTCAAAGTGCAGCGCCGCGTCTGTCTGACCTGCTACTGCGAGCGCGTGCGAAAACCCGGCGGCCTGGCTTGCCGCTTCCTGTACCGCGCCGAGTAGATCCGAGGATTGCTGTGGTGTAAGTCGAATCATGGGCCGGGAGTCGGGTACCGCGAGACTTCCACGATGCCGGTCGGGTTGGATGTGAGCAGCTTTTCCAGCTCGCGCAGCCGGTCTAGTTGCTCCCGGTAGTGCTGCCGCCCAAGGTTCGCAGGGTCGGACTCAGCAGCCGCCGACTCTTTTTCATACGTCCGAACCGCCGCGCTCATCGCGACGGCTAAATCTGCCACCTGCTGCGATGTCAGCCGCATAACGTAACCTTTCGTAATATCACCCGAGAGCGTCGGAAAGCCGGGCTGCAATACGTGGAAATTCAGTTTTCGCTGATCTTCCACAGCCAGCGGGCCAGCGTGGCCAGCTTTTCCGCCCCCAGATTGCCCGTCCCTTTCCTAAATCGACTTAGCATCGCAGCGTCAATGCCGGTTTGCTTGCCGATCGTCGCTTGGTTGAATGCACCGGCCTCGATGGTTTCCGCCAGCTTTTGCCGGACTTCTTCTGCCGTCCGTTCCGCTGTTTTGGGTGCTGTTTTGGGTGCTGGTGCTGGTGCTGGTGCGGTAGCCGGTGGGGTCGGCGCTGGCGCTTGCCGCTCCATCATCGAGGCATGGCTCGATCGAATCCAGGCGCGCACGTACTGAGCAAGCGATATCGTCGCCCCTAGCGGCTCTAGTTCCTTCCGCTTGGCTTCTACCAGCGCATTGAGCTTTTCCCGATCTTCGCGAGGCAAGCGCAGTGATAGCGCTTCGCTGTCGTTTGTGGTCATGCGTGGTGCTTTAGCACGCACTAAGACCACTGGCTATCACCCGCGAACATATTTGCAGGCTTCCGGGTAACTGAGGAAGTACCGCCACGTCAGCCGATGAGATGTGAGCGACAGCCGTAACACCAGATATGAACAGTTTACCGTCTCGACGCAAACGAGCAAAGAGCGTCCCTTGCGACGGATGGCATAGGCTCGAAACAGAGGATTTCGGCCCGTGGTGGCGCGCACGAGAAAATCATGCGCCGACTTTTCGCCGGGCTTGCTGAGGTCGAGCACTGCCGATGGTTCCGCCGGTTTGTGTTGCTTCATGCAAGCACAGTACCACAGAATCAACACAATGCAATACATAAGACCACGAATGCTTGTGCAGTGATTACACCAGCGCCGTACCCGTCGGCGGCCAGTCGTCTCTCTTGTCGCGTCCGCTGTCGTCTGGTGAGTAGTCAGGCTGTCCCATCGTGGGACCTATAGCACCTGCACCTGCGAGTAGAAGCGCTGTCCGCGAAAGTTTACACTTCCGAGGGTGGCACGCTTGGCGATGCAGACCGGGCGCGCCCGGGTGTCCTTTAGGCGATGTACTGGCTCAACCGCGACAGCCTTCCTTGCTATCGGCAAGTGGCCAATAAAAAGCACTGACCACGCC
>CALFYE010000382.1 GCA_937952145.1 uncultured Myxococcales bacterium | reverse complement strand
CCAGCTGGACTCCGCAGAGCAGGCGTGTGCCCTCGGGTAGGCAGACTTCAAGCACCGTGTATGTCGGACGTCCCGGCTCGCCAAGTCGGCCGTAGATCCCCCGATCTCCACCCGTCGCAGCGTGCTCTCCCACATTGGTAAAGCGCAGCTTGTTTAGATCTGGAATGAGCGCCACATATGCGGCGATCATTACCGTGGTCTTACCGGCACCATTCTGTCCTTCCAGCGCGGTCACGCGCTCATGGAGATCGAAGCGGTGGTAGAAGAGACCTTTCCAGTTGAGCAGGATGAGCGACTTGAGGTGCGTCCGGCTCATGGCGATTCCTCTTGTCCAAGCGACGAGTCTGGCTCATCGCTAGACGCCCCCGTGTCCGTACCTTCTTTGATCAGCTCCGCTTTGCCGGCACGGATCATCTCGCGTAATGCTCCCGTCGGATCTCCTGCATCCCGAACGGACTCAGCAAACCGCAAGATAGGCGGATTCAGGCGGAGACTCTCGTCGTCGAGCCTCTCAGCAAAACCCAGTTCGAAGAGGGTCCGCAGCGCACGATCGAGTTCCTGCCGGACCTGCTCCTGCTCTGTCCGCTCGTCGCGTCTCTTTTTCCGCGGGTTGAGGCGCAGCATCAGGTTCTCTTGCCCTACCAGAGTAGCAAGAGACTGAAGAGCTAGCGTTCGACCGACCACGCAACCATTCTGCAGCGTCGCAGGTTCCAAATACAGCAGGGCCAGGACTTTGCCGAGCAGCATATCCGCCATGCTCAGTTGGCGTCGCCGAATCCTGTCTTGATGCGGCAACAGATAGAAATAACCGTCCGTCGTTCGCACGAGATCACAGCCATATTTCCTGTACCAGCGCTCTAGGTGGTCGTTGGCTTCGCTCAGAAAGGCGTAACGCTCGGTCTCGGCGCGATGGATGTGGCGGCCCTGACGCAAAGCCACATCCACGTCGGGAAAGATCGGATCTTCCAGGACCGCTGCAAGGCTGTGATAGGTCGGTTCAAGCGTCATGGTCGTCGTCCGCATAGCTTCAGGTCTTGGACTGCAAGAACCAACCCTTGCTTGCCACAGAACCCGGCTTCATTTTCTAGTGGGACAAATGGGCGTTCGTGCTCTGCTGCCACCCGAGTAGAGCCTGCCGCGCGTGCAGTAATCCTACCTGCCCATAGGAACCGTTCTGCAGGTGGAACATCAGGCAAAAGGCCTTCAAGAAGCTCTCGCAGCGTCGGCACTCCTTCGGCAAGGGCCAGGTCGACGGCCGCCTCCATGTCTTCCCTGCGGCGATCGGCGAGCATCGTCGTTGGGGCTCGCTCGCGCACTTCCCGAGGCCGGCAGACTGCTGGACGGGAAGCAGCCTCTGATTCCTCGCGTAGCACGCGCAGCGGAGGGGTCTCCGCGACGATCAACGCATACGGTGCTTGGCACAACTCCTTGAGCTGCTCGCGCAGCCGCTGGCTCAGCGCTCGCTCTGGATCGAGCCGGACCACGTCACGTAGATAGCGCTGGACAAACTGGTAGTATTCCGACCACACATGCTGGCGAGTGGAGCCCCACGCCATCACGCGATCGACTTGCTCTGCCAGCACTTGCGCCGCCGCTTCGGATTCTGCCTCTCCGGCTTCTGAAGCGAGGCTTTCTATCTCGGTCAGCTGTGCTTGTAGATGGCTCAAGTCACGGAGCAGAATCTCGCTTAGCTCGCGCAAGGTCGCGCTGGTCGCCTCAAGCAAATCTTCGCAGGCGTTGATGGCCAAGAACCAGTCGCGTTGGAGGAGTCCGCTGATCTGCGCTTGGACTTCCTCCTGTTGCGCGTCCATGCCTCGCTGACGCCGCTCGATTCCCGAGACAAGCTCGCTCACGCTGTGGCGTAGCGGGGCCAAGACTTGCTGTTGCCATTGGTCCGGTCGCAGTGCTCCTTGGGCGCGCTGAAGAACTTCTGCCAAATGCGAGCGCAGCGCACCGGTCAGCGCAGCCAGGCTCTCCCTCGTGAGCTGCTCTTCTTGCAGGAAGAACTGGACGATGGCGTCCGCAAGCGGAGTGAGGGTGTAGTCACCGGCGCGAACCAGCCCGGCCCCATCCACGCGGGCCAGGAGCCGCTGCTCTCGCAGCCGCTGGAGCGCATGGGTGGCTCGCTTCCGAACATTCTGTGCGTCGGGCTCGGTCGTCTCACAGACCATCGCGAAGACATCGTAGAGAAGATCCTCATCGAAGCTGGCTAGCGCCTGCCGCTCGCCTCGTATGCGCAGCATCACCAGGAAACAGAGCTCCGTCGTGTCAAGGCTGAATCCGACACGCTGCTGCTGAAGCGAACCAATGACGCGATGTGGATCGATCATGGCTTGGCCGGCAGCGAGTGTATGACGACTTCCGGCGCACGAAGCAAGCTCGATCGACAAGAATTGGTCCGCTGACACCGATTGCCAGCCGGTTGACGGCGGCAGGCTTAGCTCTCTATGCACCAACCGGTTACTACCTCGTCCGACATCCACCGCGAGCGAGCGAGGTGAAAAAAAGGCATCGCCGCCCAATGGCGGCCTCAGGTTGGCAGGCCAAACCTCCACCTGAACATAGAAGCCGCTGCTGGACCAGAGCATGCTCTGACCCTTGAAGTAGCAAATATGCTGCGCTCGTGGCAGCGGCAAACTGAGGAGCCGGCCTCGGGGCGTCAGTTACCGACAGAGCCTTCGGCCGCTGCGCCCAAATCTACGCCTATCGAGTAGAAGGATCCTGTGGTCGCAGCCCGTCCACCCTCGAGCGAAGAGGAGACCGGCGTCGGGCTGGATGGCTTGCACGCGGCGCTCCAGAAGGTCCGCGGTAGCCGACGTTAAGAGCTGGCGATGGGACCCATTCAACTCAACTTCGGCGGCTCCTGCGTCGGACTCAGCCGGGCGACATTTGCACCCGCTGATGAACGGCCTTTTTCCTCCGGGCGGATAAGGTCCGCCGCCTCGTGTAAAAATCCCTCGCACGCTTGCTCCGTAGACCAATGTGGGTAAAAGCGGAGCAGGCTTAATTTCCATCGGCGATCCCGTCAAGGACTTTTTTCTCAGTGACGGGACAGGACTTAATTCAAACGGCATGCTGCTGCCGTTGGGTGCAAAGTGCCGCGTGAGGTAATGTACGGAATGCTCGAGCTCTGTCGGAGGCAGTAGGGCTCTAACACACTCGGGCTGCAAAAGCAGCTTTCCGCGGAACGAGAGAGGACCGTCAGGCGTTTCTTGCGGAATGTCCAGATGTATCCAGGGCGCTCAGCACGAATTCATCAAGGAAAGTTACTACGACGTGCAGTCCAACCAGCTCCAGAAGGATATGGGCCTGGACCTAGGCAAACACAGCAACGCTCTGCAGCAGGTCATCTGGTCGACAGCCGTGCAGCACGGCGCTAGCACCAACGTGATCGAACAGGCACTGGCCGGCCGCGATGTGAGCAAAATGTCAGAGGCCGAAATCATCAATGCTATTTACGCCGAGCGGGGCCGCACCGATGCGAATGGGAACCTAGTCCACTTTTCTAACAGCTCCGCTGACGTGCAGGCCGGCGTGGCCAACCGCTTCCACAACGAGGATATCGATGCACTCAACATACTCCGGGCCGAACAGCAGTGCGGCGGCCTGCCCCCCCACCCCTAGAGAGTTACCGCGTCGAGTACCCCTCGTAGCGGTACTCGATGCGCCCGGCGATGATCTTCACCTACGACGCCTTGCTTGCCGTCCGTAGGCTCACGAGAGACAAATATCTTAATTTATGGCCGTCTGCCGCCGCTATTTCCTACGGCACTGACGGGCCAGCACCAGGGATTATAGAAACCCCATCGTTACGCCTCCCGATCGGCCCGCCGCGGAAGAAAACACCCTCCCGCACCGATTCAATCCGCCCTCCCGACTTCGATCAGAGTTCCCCCATTCCCGGGCACCAGCGACGACCCCCCTTTCCCTGGTTCCTGAAGGCCCCACCACCGACTCACCACGCTATACGTCCTCGTACGTCTTAGTTTGAGGCATTGTCCTCTCCCGGCCGCGCTCGGTCCGTACGATGTAGGCAGCCTGTGGGCCTGTGCGATGGGGGAGTCCCATCGGCGAGTCGCTAACTCCGAGCGCCAGCGCTCGACCCGTTCCCGGCTCTTGACCTCTTGGTAGGCCCGATGCCATGAGTCAGATGTTCAGGTTCGTCGCGGAAGCCGCGGTCTTCCAGAAAGCGTAGTGCTGCACTGCGCGTCCCTTCATTGAAATCGCCCACGATCAGAGTGGGCAGCGGCTCCTTGAGTGAGAACGAACGTACTGAACGACTTCTTCTTCGAGTCGCGTCTAATCGGTAAAAAGGGAACCAAGGAGCCAGTTACCGCTCTCGGTAATCTGCAGAGGAAGGTGCATGGAGAGGACCTGGACCGTGCCGAGCGGCGTCTCTTCAACGGACGGGCCTGGACCAGGGCTGCTATCGCAAGAGTCGCTGCTTGGGCTGCCGCGATTTTTCTCGGACCGAGGGCCGCAGGCACCTAGCGGCTAAAGCCGATTCAGCAGGATGCTCACGTTGTTCGTGAGCTGGCTGGGCAGGATCAGGTCTAGCTTTCCATCTCCGTTGACGTCCACGAGCTTGACATCCACAGGGTTGCCATTGACCTGGACGCTATCCAAGAGCTCCAGCCCGCCGCCGCTCTTGCCGAGGAAGATGGAGACGCTGCTGCCGAGGCGGTTGGCGACGGCGAGGTCGGGAATCCGATCGCCGTTGAGGTCTCCTACGGCTACAGAAGAGGGATCCACTCCGGTTCCGTAGCTTGTCGGAGCGGCGAAGGTGCCG